>NZ_NPJZ01000001.1:4120277-4452500 GCF_002245895.1 Rhodococcus sp. OK302 | reverse complement strand
AGACGAGGCCGACAGGCGTAGCCGATGGACAACGGGTTGATATTCCCGTACCCGTGTGAACGCGCCCATGATGAATCAGGAGTACTAACTGTCCTGAAGCCACGAGAAGACCTTCGGGTCTCGAGTTGGTGGATGCACGGGACCTTTCCTGGTAGTAGTCAAGCGATGGGGTGACGCAGGAAGGTAGCTGAGCCAGTCAGTGGTAATACTGGTGTAAGCGTGTAGGGCGTGACCTAGGCAAATCCGGGTCACATGAAGCCTGAGACGTGATGCGTAGCCGATTGAGGCGAATTCAGTGATCCTATGCTGCCGAGAAAAGCCTCTAGCGAGCTTTCACACGGCCCGTACCCCAAACCGACACAGGTGGTCAGGTAGAGAATACTAAGGCGATCGAGATAACTATGGTTAAGGAACTCGGCAAAATGCCCCCGTAACTTCGGGAGAAGGGGGGCCCTGTTTGGTGACGGAACTTGCTTCCTGAGCTGAGTGGGGCCGCAGAGACCAGTGAGAAGCGACTGTTTACTAAAAACACAGGTCCGTGCGAAGTCGTAAGACGATGTATACGGACTGACGCCTGCCCGGTGCTGGAAGGTTAAGAGGACCGGTTAGTCACTTCGGTGGCGAAGCTGAGAATTTAAGCCCCAGTAAACGGCGGTGGTAACTATAACCATCCTAAGGTAGCGAAATTCCTTGTCGGGTAAGTTCCGACCTGCACGAATGGCGTAACGACTTCTCAGCTGTCTCAACCGTAGACTCGGCGAAATTGCATTACGAGTAAAGATGCTCGTTACGCGCGGCAGGACGAAAAGACCCCGGGACCTTCACTACAGCTTGGTATTGGTGTTCGGTTCGGTTTGTGTAGGATAGGTGGGAGACTGTGAAGCGGTGACGCCAGTTACTGTGGAGTCGCTGTTGAAATACCACTCTGATCGAATTGGACCTCTAACCTCGGACCATGATCTGGTTCAGGGACAGTGCCTGGTGGGTAGTTTAACTGGGGCGGTTGCCTCCCAAAATGTAACGGAGGCGCCCAAAGGTTCCCTCAGCCTGGTTGGCAATCAGGTGTCGAGTGCAAGTGCACAAGGGAGCTTGACTGTGAGACTGACAGGTCGAGCAGGGACGAAAGTCGGGACTAGTGATCCGGCACCGGCAAGTGGAAGCGGTGTCGCTCAACGGATAAAAGGTACCCCGGGGATAACAGGCTGATCTTCCCCAAGAGTCCATATCGACGGGATGGTTTGGCACCTCGATGTCGGCTCGTCGCATCCTGGGGCTGGAGTAGGTCCCAAGGGTTGGGCTGTTCGCCCATTAAAGCGGCACGCGAGCTGGGTTTAGAACGTCGTGAGACAGTTCGGTCTCTATCCGCCGCGCGCGTAAGAAACTTGAGGAAGGCTGTCCCTAGTACGAGAGGACCGGGACGGACGAACCTCTGGTGTGCCAGTTGTTCCGCCAGGAGCACTGCTGGTTAGCTACGTTCGGAAGGGATAACCGCTGAAAGCATCTAAGCGGGAAGCCTGTTCCAAGATGAGGTTTCTCACCCCTTGAAGGGGGTAAGGCCCCCGGCAGACCACCGGGTTGATAGGCCAGAACTGGAAGTCCGGTAACGGATGTAGGTGACTGGTACTAATAGGCCGAGGACTTACCACAAAGAAGCTACGCGTCCACTGTGCGGTATCTGAAACAACACACAGATACCTTGATTTCGATCATCCATCATCGATCAGCCCTTGCGGGTTGGTGGGTGTGTGGAGGATCTGGTTCAGGGTTGGTTACTGTGACAGTTTCATAGAGTTACGGCGGTCATAGCGAAGGGGAAACGCCCGGTCCCATTCCGAACCCGGAAGCTAAGCCCTTCAGCGCCGATGGTACTGCACTCGACAGGGTGTGGGAGAGTAGGACACCGCCGAACACCCGTTAACCGAAAGGGGACCCAACATACTGGGTCCCCTTTCGTGCGTTGTATGAAAGGAATGACTGTGTCGGAGAATGGCGACGAGCGTCGGTCCTTCCGTGGGGGAGGAGCGCCTCAATCAGGTGGCCCCCGTCGTGACAACGACGGGCGAGGTCCCCGAAGCAGCGGTGGCGGCGACCGCCGCGGCGGCAACGGAGGAGATAGGTCCGGCGGACAGCGTCGCGGCGGCGAGGGTGGATTCGCCCCTCGTGGACGCGAAGGCGACCGGAATTCACGTCAGGCAGCGCGTCCTGACGAACCAGATCTACCCGATGATGTAGAGCCGACCGAATTGGACCCGGCAGTTCGTCGGGACCTGCTGAGCTTGGACAAGGACAACGCCAACACTGTTGCGCGCCACCTCGTCATGGCCGGCAAATTGGTCGACGACGATCCAGAACTTGCGCTACTTCACGCGCGCGCTGCCCGTCAGCGTGCCGGTCGGATCGCAGTTGTTCGTGAAGCCGCCGGCATCACCGCTTACCACGCTGGTGAGTGGGCCGAGGCTTTGTCCGAACTTCGTGCTGCCCGCCGTATGGCTGGTGGCCCGGGACTGATCGCCGTGATGGCTGACTGCGAACGTGGATTGGGTCGTCCCGAGCGGGCGATCGAACTCGGTCGCAGTGACGAAGCTGCGCAGCTGTCAGGCGACGAGGCGTCGGAGCTTCGGATTGTCGTGGCGGGTGCTCGAATGGATCTCGGTCAGTTCGATCAGGCTGTCGTTACCTTGCAGACAGCCGATCTGGACGCATCGCGTACCGGATTGGCAGCAGCCCGACTGTTCTACGCCTATGCCGACGCACTTGTTGCGGCCGGCCGTATCGAAGACGGTCTGAAGTGGTTCCTCAATGCAGCTGCTGCAGACCTCGAAGACGATACTGACGCGGAAGAGCGGGTTGCGGAGCTGTCCGGAGAAGATCAGTGACAGTGCTTCGTAGCCAATACGACGTACTTCTGCTTGATCTCGACGGGACACTCTATGCGGGTGCTCATGCGATTCCTGGTACCCAGAGTGCTCTGGGCCAGGGATCGCAAGCCCTGTATTACGTGACGAATAATGCAAGTCGATCCCCGTCGGACGTCTCAGCGCATCTGACGGAACTCGGCTTTGATTCTACTGAGGATCGCGTCGTCACCAGTTCTCAGACTGCGGCACGCCTGGTCGCCGAACGGGTCGCTCCCGGGTCGGCTGTTCTGATTGTCGGTACGGAAGCGCTGGCCGACGAGATCACGGCGGTCGGTTTACGTCCGGTTCGAGCTTTTGCCGATTCGCCAGTCGCCGTCGTACAGGGTCATTCGACGACAACCGATTGGTCGATCCTGGCGGAAGCATGCCTAGCGATTCGTGGCGGAGCCCTGTGGGTTGCTGCGAATCTCGATACCACGCTCCCGACCGAGCGTGGACTCGTGCTCGGAAACGGCTCGATGGTTGCAGCATTGCGTGCTGCAACGCGTCAAGAACCGCTGGTGGCTGGAAAGCCGGCAGCGCCGTTGATGAATGACGCGCTGCGCCGAAGCGGCTGTGCAAAGCCGTTGGTCGTCGGCGATCGTCTTGATACCGATATCGAAGGCGCGCACGCAGTTTCGCTGGATTCGCTGTTGGTTCTGACCGGTGTCAGTACCGCAGCTGATGTCTTGCGCGCTCCGGCCGTTCAGCGCCCTACCTACATTTCCGCAACGTTGGATTCGCTGAACCAGCCGGCCGTCGAATCGTTGGTCGGTACCGATTCCAAGTGGGCCATATCAGTGCGTGACACGGCGCTGTGTGTGGATGGGCCGATGGTGGGTGACGAGATGTCACTGCTACGAGCACTGTCTCCGGTTGCCTGGGCGCATCCGTCCTTCACGACCATCGAAGCCGCCGACGCTGAAGTTCAACGCGTCGTAGATTCGTGGCAGCTGTAGCCCTCGATTGTGTGTTCGACTCGCGGGGGTATCGATGTATGCGCAACCAACAGTCATGCACTAGCGTTGTCCGCGATGAGCACGCCGACACCCCAACCCGGAAATAGCAGCGCAGGAACTCCTGTGCCCGGGCCACCGCGCACCGTTGACCCGGAAACGATTCGTTCCGACGTCGACTCTCTACTAGCGCGTCTCGGCGATCTCGAACAGGATCCGAACGATCAGCACGGAGCAGGCGTGATTCCACACAAGGCGCACATATTGGAACAAGCACACGAGGTGCTGGTCCAAGCACTCGCGTCTGTGGACAGGGTCTGACATGGCACGTAGAGCACGGGTGGACGCCGAACTTGTCCGTCGCGGATTGGCGCGTTCTCGCGATCACGCACAAGAGTTGATCGCTGCAAATCGAGTCCTGATCGCGGGGGCCGTCGCAACCAAGCCGGCCACCGCCATCGAAGCCGGAACTCCGCTCCGAGTAATCGAGGTGGAGCAGGAAGTTTCCTGGGCTTCTCGCGGTGCACACAAACTGATCGGCGCCCTCGACGCTTTCGGTGAATCCGGACTCAGTGTTGCCGGTCGTCGTTGCCTGGACGCCGGTGCATCCACCGGCGGGTTCACCGACGTTCTCTTGACGCGCGGCGCCAAAGAAATTGTGGCGGTCGACGTCGGCTACGGCCAGTTGGTGTGGCGCTTGCAGTCCGACGAGCGAGTACATGTCATCGACCGCACCAATGTGCGTGCAATCGATGCCGAGACCATCGGCGGCCCAGTCGACCTGGTGGTCGCGGACCTCTCGTTCATCTCTCTCAAACTTGTTCTTCCGGCGTTTGTCGCGTGCACGGCCGACGGAGCCGATCTGGTACCGATGGTGAAGCCGCAATTCGAGGTCGGTAAGGACCGCGTGGGCGCCGGTGGCGTCGTACGTGACCCGGAGCTTCGAATCTCGACGGTTCTCGAAGTGTCCGAAGCCGCGGCCAAGGTCGGGTTGCGGACCTTGGGTGTTGTCGCGAGTCCGCTGCCGGGCCCGTCCGGAAATGTCGAGTACTTCCTCTGGCTGCGTAAAGAGAGCGCTCCCGAGGAGCCGGCAGACGGCTCGCCGTCGGTCGAGGAACTGATCCGCAAGGCTGTAGAGGAAGGGCCGCAGTGACCGCAGCTGCTGGGGGCGAAGCGCGTCAGATTCTGTTGGTTGCGCATCCCGGTCGACGGGAGATCGCCGAAACTGCCCGACGCGTCGGGAAGATTTTCGAGCGCGCCGGAATCGGGTTGCGTGTTCTGGTCGATGAAGCTGACAGTTCCCGTATCGAGGCGATGAACGCGCCGGAGGGTTTCTCGGCACCGGATCTCGATGTCACCGTGGTCCATCCGGGCCCGAACGCGGCAGTCGGCTGCGAATTGGTGCTCGTGCTCGGCGGCGACGGAACATTTTTGCGTGCAGCGGAATTGGCACACGAGGCGTCGATTCCCGTTCTCGGCATCAACTTGGGTCGAATCGGATTCCTTGCGGAAACCGAAGCCGAACACCTTGACGAGGCACTCGCGCAGGTAGTCCGCAAGGAATATCGCGTCGAACCCCGGATGACTTTGGATGTCGTGATCCGTGTGGATGACGAGATCATCGATCGCGGTTGGGCTCTGAACGAGGCCAGCATCGAAAACCGCTCTCGGCTGGGCGTTCTCGAAGTTGTTCTCGAAGTCGACGGCCGGCCGGTGTCAGCATTCGGTTGCGACGGAGTGCTCGTCTCTACTCCGACCGGTTCGACGGCATATGCATTTTCCGCCGGCGGCCCCGTCGTGTGGCCGGAACTCGAAGCGCTGCTTGTTGTTCCGAGCAATGCACACGCGTTGTTCGCTCGTCCGTTGGTCACCAGCCCGGAATCGCTGATCGCAGTGGAGACCGTTGCCGGTAGTCATGACGGTCTTGTATTTCTCGACGGCCGTCGCACATTGGAACTTCCGGCCGGTGGCCGTGTCGAGGTCGTTCGTGGTGCACAACCGGTCAAGTGGGTACGCCTCGACTCTGCGCCTTTCGCGGATCGGATGGTTCGAAAGTTCGAACTTCCGGTCACCGGTTGGCGAGGAAGGAAGCCTTAAACAGTGCTCGCAGAGATTCGAATCGACAGCCTGGGAGTAATTTCCGAAGCGTCGGCCCAGTTTCACGAGGGTTTGACAGTCCTGACCGGTGAGACCGGTGCCGGTAAGACGATGGTCGTTACCAGTCTGCACCTGCTCAGCGGCGCCCGCGCCGATGCCGGCCGTGTGCGACTGGGTGCGTCCCGCGCAGTAGTCGAGGGGCGATTCGTCACCGACGTGTCGCCGGCGACGGAACGCGAGATCGTACGAATCCTCGAATCTTCCGGAGCCGAGCGTGACGAGGACGGCAGCATCATCGCCGTCCGAACGGTAGGCAGTGACGGTCGGTCGCGTGCTCACCTCGGTGGTCGTAGCGTTCCCGCCGGTGTGTTGTCGGAGTTCACCGATCCTTTGCTGACGGTGCACGGTCAGAACGACCAGTTGCGTTTGCTGCGTCCTGATCAGCAGCGCAATGCGCTGGATCGTTTCGGCGACAAGGCGATCGGCACTCTCCTGACGCGGTATCGGAAGCATCGTCGTGAGTGGCTCGACGCTCGGTCCGAACTGATCGAGCGGACGTCGAAGGCCCGTGAACTTGCGCAAGAAGCAGATCAGTTGACTTTTGCGCTCAATGAAATCGACGGTGTAGCACCGGAACCCGGTGAGGATGCCTCGATCGTCGCGGAGGTTCGTCGGCTCAGCGATTTGGATTCGCTGCGGTCGGCCGCCGAGGAAGCGCACGCAGCGCTGGCCGGTAGTGACGATCTGTCCAGTGGTGAGGTGCGTGTGTCACCGGCTCTCGATCTGATGTCCGAGGCCCGCGCACGGATCGAGTCCGTGACCGACACAGATTTGGACGGTTTGGCCGCGCGGTTGGCCGATGCGATCGCCGTCGTCACCGATGTGGCCGGCGATCTCAATTCCTACCTCGCCGGATTGCCGGCCGATCCGGGTGCCTTGGATTCTCTACTTTCGAGGCAATCCGAACTCAAGACCCTGACACGGAAATATGCGGCCGATGTCGACGGTGTTCTCGAATGGGCCGATACCGCTCGCGCACGCCTGTCCAAGCTTGATGTGTCGTCGGACGCTTTGGGCTTGCTGAGCAAGCAGGTCGAGGAAACCGCTGCTCTGACTGCCGACGCGGCCGCCAAACTCAGCGCGGCCCGCGTGAAGGCGGCAGCAAAACTGTCGAAATCCGTCAGCGCGGAACTGGCGGGACTGGCGATGGGTCGGGCAGGTTTGGAAGTGAGCGTCCGTCAGCAGGTTGCCGGCGCGCAGGATTCTGCTCCGCTCGATGTCGGGGGAGTGGAACTGCATGCCGGTTCCGGCGGTGTCGACGAGGTCGAGTTCCGCTTGTCCGCGCACAGTGGCGCTCCGTCACTGCCGATCAGCAAGAGCGCTTCCGGCGGTGAACTCTCACGCGTCATGTTGGCGCTTGAAGTTGTGCTGGCCGGTAGCGATACCGGCGCGACCATGGTGTTCGACGAGGTGGATGCCGGCGTCGGCGGGCGCGCGGCCGTCGAGATCGGTCGACGATTGGCCAAGCTCGCTCGTACCCACCAGGTAATCGTGGTGACGCACCTTCCGCAGGTTGCGGCATTCGCTGACACTCACCTGGTGGTCGACAAGGTCGACGACAAGGGTGGCGTCGTCAGTAGTGGCGTTCGTACGCTGTCTGACAGCGAGCGCGTCGTCGAACTAGCTCGAATGTTGGCAGGTTTGGACGACACTGAAACCGGTCGAGCACACGCCGAGGAATTGCTGGAGATAGCAAGTGCGGCACGCGTCACAGATTGATGGATTCGTGGTGTGGTATGTGACTGATGTGGTAATTGATTCGGCGCGCCTCCACCGATCACGGTGACTTCGGGTTCATCATCGAAGCCATGAAGATGCCCGCATTGCTCTCCCGTAACACCGAGTCGTTGCCTGGGATCAGCGGCATCGCCAGGGTCGACCGGAATACGGCCAAGCTTTTACGCCGTGTCGGTCCCGGGGATATCGTCGTTCTGGACGAACTCGACATCGACCGTCGTACAGCCGACGCTCTGGTGAAAGCCGGAGTTCTGGCCGTCGTCAACGCGTCGCCGTCCATCTCCGGTCGGTACCCGAACCTCGGTCCCGAGGTGATGGTCGCCAACGGCATCGTCCTGATCGACGCGCCGGACAGCGAAGTCTTCAAGAACATCAAGGACGGCAGCAAGATCCGCCTGCACGAGGGCGAGGTGTTCAACGGCTCGAAGTCGCTGGTCAAGGGCGAAGAGCAGTCGGAAGCCGAGATCTCGGACCGGATGATCGAAGCAAAGACCGGTTTGGTCGATCACCTGGAGGCGTTCTCCGGCAACACAATCGAGTTCATCCGAACCGAGAGCCCGCTTCTCATCGACGGCATCGGTGTGCCCGATGTCGACATCGAGCTCAAGGATCGCCACGTCGTGGTTGTGTCCGATGGGCCCGATCACGAGCAGGATTTGAAGAACCTCAAGCCGTTCATCAAGGAGTACTCGCCGATTCTGATCGGCGTCGGTGCGGGTGCCGATGTACTGAGCCAAGCCGGATACCGCCCCGACCTCATCGTGGGCGACCCGGAAGAGATCACCAGCGCCACCCTCAAGTCCGGTGCCGAGGTGGTGCTCCCGGCTGATCAGGACGGTCACGCGGCCGGTCTTTCGCGTATCCAGGATCTGGGTATCGGTGCCATGACGTTCCCGGCGACGGGCTCGCCGACCGATCTGGCGCTCTTGCTCGCCGATCACCATGGGGCTTCGTTGATCGTCACGGTCGGCAATGTCGTCTCGCTCGACGAATTCTTCGATCGTGCGCGCCGGGAAAGTAATCCGTCGGCGTTCATGACCAGGCTCAAGGTCGGGCCGAAACTCGTCGACGCCAAGGCCGTCGCAACGCTGTATCGAAGTCGGGTGTCCGGGGGAGCGATCGCTCTTCTGGTGCTCGCCGCACTGGTCGCGGTTATCGTCGCGCTGGTCGTGTCCAATGCCGGTAGTGAAGTTCTCGACTGGGCAATCGCAACATGGAACAGCTTCGCGCTGTGGGTTCAGGGGCTCTTCAAGTGATTTCGATGCGTCAACATGCTATTTCCATAGCGGCAATTTTCCTGGCTCTCGCCATCGGCGTGGTTCTCGGTTCAGGGATGTTGTCCAGTGGGTTGCTTTCCGGTCTGCGCGACGACAAGGTGGACCTGCAGAACGAGATCGAAAATCTCAACGACCAGAAGAACGGTCTTGCAGAACAACTCAACTCCGCCGACGGCTTCGACGCCGCGGTCGGTGGACGTGTCGTCCGTGATTCTCTGGCGGGTCGCACCGTCGTCATCGTGACCGCACCCGATACCGATCCGAGTGACTTGGACGGCGTCACCCGCTTGATCACCGCCTCCGGTGGAGCCGTGACGGGCCGAGTCTCGCTCACAGATTCTTTTGTCGACGCCAGCGGTGGTGACCGTCTGCGTACCGTCGTCAACAACGTCATTCCGGCGGGCATCACCCTCAAGACCGGCGCTGTCGACCAGGGCAGTCTTGCAGGAGACCTACTCGGATCGGTGCTCTTGCTGAACGGGACGACGAGTGAACCGCAGAGCACTCCGGATGAACTGAACTTGGCACTGGACACGTTGCGTAGCGCGGGATTCATCGCGTACGACGGCGCAGTCAAGCCCGCGCAACTCGCGGTGGTTCTCACGGGTGACAACAAGGCGGACGACGCCACAACTTCCGGAAACCGCGGGGCTGTCGTCGCACGCTTTGCCGGCGCCTTGGACGGCCGCGGCGCAGGGACCGTTTTGGCGGGTCGACCTGGCTCGGCTGACGGCAATGGTCCGGTTGCCGTCGTGCGTGCCGATGCGGCGCTCTCAGCCGGTCTGACGACCATCGACAATGTCGACCGCGAGTCGGGCAAGATCACGACCTCGCTGGCATTGCAAGAGCAGTTGAACGGCGGAGCCGGACGGTACGGAACGGGCCCGGGAGCCGCTGCAATCACGGTCGGGGCGCCCGCGAGCTGATACGCCGGTCACATCGCGGGGCGAAAGTCGGCGCGCGGGAGGCGTCGACACCCGATTGGTGTTACCGTGAAATCCCGTGGGTCGGCAGGCCCCAACATGCTTCATCAGATCAAGCCCTGCACAGTCGTCACGGGAGTCTCTTTTGCCACAGTCACGCACTAACCCGCGTACCGCCACCAAGCACATCTTCGTCAGTGGAGGTGTTGCTTCCTCGCTCGGCAAAGGTTTGACCGCCTCGAGTCTGGGACAGTTGTTGACCGCGCGAGGGATGCGCGTGACCATGCAGAAGCTCGATCCCTATCTCAATGTGGATCCGGGCACCATGAACCCCTTCCAGCACGGCGAGGTCTTCGTCACCGAGGACGGATCCGAAACAGATCTGGACGTCGGACACTACGAGCGGTTCCTCGATCGTGACCTCTCCGGTCAGGCCAATGTCACCACCGGCCAGGTGTATTCGACGGTCATCGCCAAGGAACGCCGCGGCGAATACCTGGGCGACACCGTCCAGGTCATCCCGCACATCACCGACGAGATCAAGCGTCGCATCCTCGCGATGAGCGGTCCGGATCTGCAGGGACACCGCCCCGACGTCGTCATCACCGAAATCGGTGGAACCGTCGGTGACATCGAGTCGCAGCCCTTCCTCGAGGCAGCCCGTCAGGTCCGCCACGATGTCGGCCGCGACAACGTCTTCTTCCTCCACGTCTCCCTCGTGCCGTTCCTCGGCCCCTCCGGAGAACTCAAGACCAAGCCGACGCAGCACTCGGTCGCGTCGTTGCGCAGCATCGGTATTCAGCCCGACGCGCTGATCCTCCGTTGCGATCGCGACGTCCCACAGGGCCTCAAAAACAAGATCGCCCTGATGTGTGACGTCGACGTCGACGCCTGCATTTCCACTCCCGACGCACCGTCGATCTACGACATTCCGAAGGTTCTCCATCGTGAGGGCTTGGACGCGTATGTCGTTCGCCAGCTCGGACTCCCGTTCCGTGACGTCGACTGGACTGTCTGGGGCGACCTCCTCGATCGTGTCCACCAGCCGCGCGAGACCGTTCGCGTTGCATTGGTCGGTAAGTACGTCGACCTGCCGGATGCGTACCTGTCGGTCACCGAGGCCTTGCGCGCCGGTGGCTTCGCTCACCGTTCCAAGGTGGAAATCTCCTGGGTTCCCTCCGACGCTTGTGAAACCGAAGCTGGTGCGCAGGCAGCGCTCGGCGACGTCGACGCCATTCTGATCCCCGGCGGCTTCGGCATCCGCGGCATCGAGGGCAAGCTCGGCGCGATCAGCTACTCCCGTGCACGGAAGCTCCCGCTGCTCGGAATCTGCCTGGGTCTGCAGTGCGTTGTCATCGAAGCCGCGCGCAGCGTTGGTCTCACCGATGCCAACTCGGCCGAGTTCGAGCCCGACACCAAGCACCCCGTCATCTCCACCATGGCTGATCAGGAAGACGTCATCGCGGGCGAGGCAGACCTCGGTGGCACCATGCGTCTCGGCGCCTACCCGGCTGTGCTGACCAAGGGTTCGGTTGCGGCCCAGGCTTACGGAACGGAGGACGTGTCCGAGCGTCACCGTCACCGTTTCGAGGTCAACAACACCTACCGCGATCGTATTGCCAAGTCCGGCTTGAAGTTCAGCGGCACGTCACCGGACGGGCACCTGGTCGAGTTCGTCGAGTACCCGCGTGAGGTGCATCCGTTCTTCGTTGCCACGCAGGCGCACCCGGAGCTCAAGAGCCGCCCGACGCGCCCGCATCCGCTGTTCGCGGCGTTTATCGAAGCAGCGTTGAAGTACAAGCTCGAAGAGCGTCTCCCCGTCGATGTTCACGGTGAAAAGTCGATCGATACCGCGGCGACAGAAACGGCGCTCGATGCAGCCGAGACCGCAGAAAAGGTCTAACCACACATGAGCGATCCCGGTCGGCACGAATTCGAGACCCTCGACTCCACCACCATCTACTCGGGCGCGATCATCGCGCTCCGGGTGGACTCCGTAGTGATGCCGGGGAATCATCGTGCCGACCGGGAAGTCGTGGAACACCACGGCGCGGTAGCAGTGGTTGCGCTCGACGCCGACGACAATCTTGTTCTGATCCACCAGTACCGGCATCCTCTCGGTCATCGTCTGTGGGAAATCCCGGCGGGTCTGCTGGATGCACCGGGTGAGAATCCGGTCGACGCTGCCGCACGTGAGTTGGGCGAAGAGACCGGACTGGGCGCGGATCGCTGGTCGGTGCTCGTCGACGTTGCACTCTCACCCGGATTCACCGACGAAGCCGTTCGGGTATTTCTCGCCGAGGGCCTGCATGACGTCGACCGTGAAGACCCGGAACACGAAGAAGCTGACCTACAGATTGCCCGTGTTCCGTTGTCGGAGGCCGTCGACATGGCGCTACGCGGTGATCTGGTGAATGCCACGGCTGTATCGGGCATCCTCGCCCTCGTTGCGGCGCGTTCCTCGGGCACGACTCTGCGGCCTGCCGACGCTCCATGGCCGGATCGTCCGACGGCCTTCGGGGAACGCAAGGCCCGGGCCTGATGTGCTTGCCCGACAGGTCGATTCGTTTCTCGACCATCTAGCGGTCGAGCGAGGATCTGCTCGCAACACACTTCTTTCGTATCGACGCGATCTGTACCGGTACGTCGAATATCTCAACGCACTCAGCATTGACGACGTTTCGCGAGTCGGTGAAGCCGATGTCACGGAATTCGTGACGTCGTTGCGCCGGGGCGACAAGGAATCCGGCGCCGTCCCCTTGGCATCGAGTTCTGCCGCACGCACCTTGATCGCGGTTCGCGGTTTCCACAAGTTCTGTGCCGCAGAAGGTCTGGCCGACGTCGACGTTGCCAGAACCGTGAAACCGCCGACCCCGGGGCGCAAACTGCCCAAGGCACTCTCACTCGACGACGTCATCGCACTGCTCGAGGCTTCCGGTGGTGGCGCAGCCGGCGACGGTCCCCGTGACCTACGAGATCGCGCGCTGTTGGAACTTCTGTACTCCACGGGCGCACGCATCACCGAAGCCGTCGACCTCGACGTCGACGACATCGACACCGAATCCCGTTCAGTGCTTCTGAAGGGCAAGGGCGGGAAGCAGCGGGTAGTTCCGATCGGGCGCCCCGCGATCGAAGCCGTCGACGCGTATCTGGTCCGAGGGCGGCCTGCTCTGGCGACACGGGGATTGCCGGCGCTGTTCCTCAACGCCCGTGGCGGAAGATTGTCCCGTCAAAGTGCTTGGCAGATTCTTCACGACGCAGCACTCTCTGCCGGAATCAAGGCCGATGTCTCCCCGCACACCATGCGGCACTCATTTGCCACCCACCTCCTCGACGGTGGGGCAGATGTCCGCGTCGTACAGGAACTTCTCGGTCACGCGTCGGTGACCACGACGCAGATTTACACCCTGGTCACAGTGACTGCGCTGCGAGAAGTGTGGGCGCAGGCACACCCACGGGCGCGATAGGCGCGTGTGAACAATGCGTGTCTGTGAGAGAAATCGGGCGTGGAAGCGGTAGCGTTCAAAGCGCGCGAGTGGTCTCTGAGAGGATTTTCAGGGGTTGCGGCGCCGAGAGCAACCACCGAAAGAACAGGGGAGCATCGGACCGTGTCGACATCGCAGCCATCAGCGGCGGAGTCCGCGCCGCCGCATGTCACTATGCCCTCCCACATCCCTTCCGGAGAATTAGAGTCCGAGTTGGGTCCCACCGGCCGTCCGGTACGTGACGTACCGATGCCTACGCCGTTGGCGCACCACGGTCCCGCGATGATCATCGCGATGTGCAACCAGAAGGGTGGCGTCGGCAAGACGACCTCCACGATCAATCTGGGTGCTGCGCTGGCCGAGTACGGGCGTCGAGTGTTGTTGGTGGACCTCGATCCGCAGGGAGCGTTGTCTGCCGGCCTGGGAGTTCAGCACCACGATCTCGAACTCACTGTTCACAATCTGCTGGTCGAACCACGCGTCCCCATCGACGACGTACTGATGCGCACCAGAATCGACGGACTGGACTTGCTGCCGAGCAATATCGACTTGTCCGCCGCGGAGATTCAACTGGTCACGGAGGTGGGGCGCGAGCAGACTCTGGGACGCGTCTTGCATCCGATTCTGGATCGCTACGACTACGTCCTCATCGATTGCCAACCGTCGCTCGGTTTGCTGACCGTCAACGCGCTGGCCTGCGCCGATTCCGTCATCATTCCGATGGAATGCGAGTACTTCAGCTTGCGCGGCCTGGCGTTGCTCAACGATACCGTCGAAAAGGTGCACGATCGGCTCAACTCCAAGCTCGAATTGGCCGGCATCGTCGTGACGATGTTCGATTCGCGAACGCTGCATGCCCGCGAGGTGATGGCCCGCGTCGTCGAGGTCTTCGGCGACGTTGTCTACGACACGGTTATCAACCGAACTGTGCGCTTCCCCGAAACCAGTGTGGCGGGCGAACCGATTACCACCTGGGCGCCCAAATCGGCTGGGGCAGAGGCATATCGAGCATTGGCTCGTGAAGTGATCCACCGGTCTGGTCGTAAGTGAAACTGATTACACCGCAAGAAGATTCGGCCGCTGTTTCAGAGTTTCGCGTAACGCTTCGAAATTTCGAAGGGCCGTTCGATCTACTGCTGAACCTGATCAACCAACGTCAACTCGACCTCACCGAGGTTGCGCTGCACACGGTTACTGACGATTTCATCGCGTACACCCGGAAACTGGGTAGCGCGATGGGTCTCGACGAGACCACAGAGTTTCTTGTCGTCGCAGCCACGCTTCTCGATCTGAAAGCCGCTCGACTCCTGCCCGCCGGTGAGGTCGAGGACTCCGAGGATCTGGCACTGCTGGAAGCCCGGGATCTGCTGTTTGCGCGGTTGCTTCAATATCGGGCCTACAAGCAAATGGCCGCTCTGTTCGGGGAACTCGAGGACGCCGCGCTGAGGCGCTATCCGCGGTCGGTATCCGTCGAAGATCAGTTCACGTCGTTGCTGCCGGAAGTGTTGCTTGGGGTGAATCCGCAGCGCTTTGCTGAGATTGCCGCGACGGTGTTCACGCCTCGTCCGGTGCCCACCGTGGGCCTCGAGCACCTCCATGTGTCCAATATCTCGATACCCGAACAGGCCGAGCGAATACTCGAACTTCTGCGCGAGCGCGGGGCCGGGGAGTGGACGCCGTTCTCCGACCTGGTCGACGATTGCGATGCCACCGTCGAAATCGTCGCGCGCTTTCTGGCGCTACTCGAGTTGTACCGACGGAAAGTCATCATTTTCGACCAGCCCGAAGCGCTCGGGCAACTCCTGGTGACATGGACCGGCGACGACGACATCGCGCCGGTTACAGAAGAGGATTACGGATGAGTACCGAACCGGAAGATGTGACATCTTCCCAGCTAGACGCTACAAATGAGGAGCTCAGCGCGGAGGAGGCGTCGGTACCGGATTTCGACCTGGACGACAACCGTCTCGACGCAGTGTTGGAGTCGCTACTCCTAGTAGTTGACTCGCCGGCGGAAGTCTCTCAATTGGCCTCGGTGACCGGCACAAATCCGGCCCGCGTCGAAGAACGCCTGAAGCTGATGTCGGCTGCGCTGACCGCTCGGGGTAGTGGAATGGACCTGCGATACGCCGGCGACGGCTGGCGTCTGTACACCCGGCAGGAGTTTGCCCCGTACGTCGAAATGCTGCTATTGGACGGCACCCGCACCAAATTGACGCGCGCAGCATTGGAAACTTTGGCGATAGTCGCATACCGTCAACCGTTGACTCGTGCGCGGATCAGTGCAGTACGAGGCGTCAACGTGGACGGGGTGGTACGCACACTCCTCGCCCGCGGACTGATCGCGGAAGCCGGGCCCGACCCGGACACCAACGCGACACGGTACTCCACTACCGAACTGTTCCTCGAACGGCTCGGACTGGCTTCGCTGAGCGAGCTTCCGGAGTTGGCACCGCTCTTGCCCGATGTCGAATCGATCGACGACATCAGCGAAAGCCTGGAATCCGATCCGCGATTTGCGAGAATGAACAAGGCGGAAGTGACCACCGACGTAGTGGACACCGAAGTCGACGACTGACCGGGCATCCCCGCGTCGGCCGTCAGCGCAGAAGAAAGACCCGACGATACTCGGGAAACAAAGAAAAACTGACAGGAAAAAAGTGAACAATCCCGCTCGCCGAGATGGCACACCGGACCGTAACAACTCCCGCGACTCGCGTGGTGGCCGCAACGACGCCCCACGTGGTGGTCGTAGCGAAGCTCCCCGTGGAGCCCGTGGCGACAATTCCTACGGCGCACGCAGCGACGCTCCTCGTGGTGGACGCAGTGAAGCTCCCCGTGGAGCTCGCAGCGACAATTCCTACGGATCGCGCAACGACGCACCGCGCGGCGCACGCTCTGACGCCCCTCGTGGTGGACGTAGCGAAAACACTTACGGATCGCGCAACGACGCACCGCGCGGCGCACGCTCTGACGCCCCTCGTGGTGGACGCAGCGAAAACACCTACGGATCGCGTAACGACGCTCCCCGCGGAGCCCGTGGCGACAATTCGTACGGCGCACGTTCTGACGCTCCCCGTGGCGCACGCTCTGATGCACCCCGTGGTGGACGCGACAATTCGTACAACGCACGCAGTGAAGCTCCTCGTGGTCGCTTTGATGCGCCTCGCGGAGCTCGTAGCGAAGCCCCCCGTGGCGGTCGCTCCAACGCGCCGCGCAACGACGATCGCCGCACACCTCGCGCCGATGATCGCCGCACACCCCACGTCGACGTTCGTCGCGCACCGTACGGAACGCGCCCGGACGATCGCAACGCTCCCCGTGAAGAGCAGCGCCCCGCAGCTCCTCGTGGCGGTGCCTGGTCGAACGCGCCCCGCGGATCCAAGTTCGACGGACCTCCGCGCAAGCGCCCGGCAGCGCCGACGCCGCCGGCAGTCAACAAGCGCGGCAAGGTGAAGTCCGAAAAGCCGCAGCGCGCAGCCACCCAGAACCCGTTGGTGTCCAACGCAAAGCCTGCTCGTCATCAGCATGCCGAGGTCGGGCAGCAGGACGGCCCGCCCAAGGGTGACGGCGTCCGCTTGCAGAAGGTGCTGGCTCAGGCCGGTGTCGCTTCGCGTCGTGCAGCCGAAGAGCTGATCGACCAGGGTCGTGTCGAGGTCGACGGTCGCATCGTTCGTGAGCAGGGTCTGCGCGTCGACCCCGAGAACGCAGTGGTTCGTGTTGACGGTGTTCGCGTCGTCGTCCAGAAGGACCTCGTCTACTTGGCAATGAACAAGCCGCGTGGATGGCAGTGCACCATGTCCGACGACCTCGGTCGCCCGTGTGTCGGTGACATCGTCTCCGAGCGCGTTCAGTCGGGTCAGCGTCTCTTCCACGTCGGACGTCTCGACGCGGATACCGAAGGCCTGCTCCTCCTCACCAACGACGGCGATCTGGCTCACCGCCTGATGCACCCGTCGTTCGAGGTTCCGAAGACGTACCTCGCGACGGTTCACGGCGTGCTCGAGCGCAGCACTGCCAAGCAGCTGCGTGAGGGTGTCACCCTCGATGACGGTCCGGCCAAGGTCGACCTGGTTACCGTCCTCGAGATCAACGAGGGCAAGACGCTCGTCAAGCTGGTTCTGCACGAAGGTCGCAAGCACATCGTTCGTCGCCTCCTCGATTCCGTCGGTCACCCCGTGGTCCGTCTGGTTCGTACCAACGTCGGAGTTGTCGCCCTCGGCGATCAGCGTCCGGGAACGCAGCGCGTCCTCGGTCGTAGCGAGGTCGGTGGGCTGTACGAGGCGGTCGGCCTGTGACCGACCAGTCGGTGCCACTGGTTGTCGCGATGGACGGACCGTCCGGAACCGGCAAGTCCAGTGTCTCCCGTGCGTTGGCGCAGCAGCTGGGCGCCCGCTACCTCGACACCGGAGCCATCTACCGGATCGCGACCCTGCACGTTCTTCGCAGCGGAATCGATCTGGAGGATTCGGCAGCGATCACCGCTGCTGTGGCGTCGTTGCCGTGGTCCATCGGTACCGACCCGGCCGGCGAGCAGGTTCTGCTCGACGGTGCGGATGTCAGTGAAGAGATCCGCGGCGACGCGGTGACCAAGGCTGTATCCGCAGTGTCGGCAGTGCCCGAGGTTCGAGACCTGCTGGTCGCGACTCAGCGTGAGTTGGCGTCGAGTGCGGATCGCATCGTCGTCGAGGGTCGAGACATCGGAACTGTCGTACTTCCGGATGCGGACGTCAAGATCTTCCTGACGGCATCCGCGGAAACCCGTGCGGCACGGCGCAATACGCAGAACATCGGCCAAGGCCGTGAAGACAATTACGAAGCGGTGTTAGCCGACGTGCAACGCCGTGACCATCTCGATTCGACTCGGGCAGTGTCGCCGTTGCGCCCTGCCGAGGATTCCGTACTGGTGGATACCAGCGAATTGGGCATAGAGGATGTGATCGCCAGGCTGGTGCTGGTGGTCAGCGACAGAACTGGAGCAGTGCAGTGAGCGACGATCTGGTAACCGAATTTGCCGGCGACGGCGTCTGGAACGAGGAGTCCGAGTGGGACCACCTCGATCTCGAAGCAGCAGACGGTGAAGGCGAGCCGTATGTCGCCGTCCCCACACTCGCTGTGGTGGGACGACCGAACGTCGGTAAGTCGACGCTCGTCAACCGCATCATCGGCCGCCGTGAAGCGGTAGTCGAGGATGTCCCCGGCGTCACCCGTGACCGTGTTTCGTACGAGGCGAACTGGAGCGGTCGACGCTTCCTCGTCCAGGACACCGGCGGATGGGAGCCCGACGCGAAGGGCCTTCAGCAGGCTGTTGCTCGTCAGGCCGAACTGGCAATGGGAACCGCTGACGCGATCCTTCTTGTCGTCGACGCTGTTGTCGGCGCAACCGCCACGGACGAGGCTGTAGCGCGCGTACTGCGTCGCTCCAAGACTCCGGTCATCCTCGTCGCCAACAAGGTGGACGACGGACGCACCGAGTCCGAGGTTGCAGCACTGTGGTCCTTGGGCCTCGGTCAGCCGTACTCCGTGAGTGCGACGCACGGCCGCGGAACCGGAGATCTCCTCGACGAGGTTCTGGCCAAGCTGCCCGAAACCCCGCGTGAAGGTATCCCCGGCGGCGGCCCCCGCCGTGTTGCACTGGTCGGAAAGCCGAACGTCGGAAAGTCCAGCTTGCTCAACAAGCTGTCCGGCGACGAGCGCTCCGTCGTGCACGATGTTGCCGGCACCACCGTCGACCCCGTCGACTCGATCGTCGAATTGGGCGGACGCCCTTGGCGTTTCGTTGACACGGCTGGACTGCGCAAGCGCGTTAGCCATGCCAGCGGCGCCGAGTTCTACGCGTCGCTGCGTACGAAGAGCGCGATCGAGGCCGCTGAGGTCGCGATCCTGCTGATCGACGCACACGAGCCGCTCACCGAGCAGGACCTGCGCGTCCTGAGCATGGTGGCCGACACGGGTCGCGCTTTGGTGATCGCGTTCAACAAGTGGGACCTCGTCGACGAGGACCGTCGACTCATGTTGGACAAGGAAATCGACCGCGACCTGGTTCGTGTTCCCTGGGCTTCACGAGTCAACATCTCCGCTCGTACGGGTCGCGCTGTGCAGAAGCTCGTGCCGGCCCTCGACACGGCTCTGGAGTCGTGGGACAAACGCATCCCGACGGGTCGCTTGAATACCTGGCTCAAGGAAGTTGTGGCGGCCACCCCGCCGCCGATGCGTGGCGGTCGACTGCCTCGCATCATGTTCGCGACGCAGGCAAGCACGCGTCCGCCGACCTTCGTTCTCTTCACCACAGGCTTCCTCGAGGCCGGTTACCGCCGGTTCCTCGAGCGTCGTCTGCGTGAAGAGTTCAACTTCGACGGAAGTCCGATTCGTGTTTCCGTGCGAGTTCGCGAGAAGCGCGACCGCAAGAACCGCTAGTTTGCCGCCAAAAAGGTACTAAAACGGCTCTGACCAGCCGATTGGTACTTCAGCCCGTCTCTGATGTAATCTTTCCAAGCGCCCGAAACAAGGGCGCGGGACGGGCTGTGGCGCAGCTTGGTAGCGCACTTGACTGGGGGTCAAGTGGTCGCAGGTTCAAATCCTGTCAGCCCGACCAAAGAAGGACCCGGTGAGAATTTCTCACCGGGTCCTTCTTGTTTGTGCACCATAGGTGCGTTGGTTCGAGGGTCGTGATTATCGGTCAGGGGGAGTATGGATTCGCAAGAATTGTTAGGTCTGACGATTTCTCTGTCGGGTGGGACAGCGTTGCTGGCGGTCGCGGTCGTTCTGGTGCAACGGATTGTCGGTGACACCCCGAACGAGTTGGTGGGGATTCGGACCCGCGCAACGATGTCGAGTCCCGCAGCCTGGCAGTTGGCGCACAGGATTGCAGCGCCTGCGTTTCGTCGTACAATGCGAATGGCGTTGGCTGGGTTAGCGATACAGCTCCTGATGGGCTTGTGGTGGGGATTCGGAACTAGGGCATCCGTACTCTTCTCGATCATTCTGTTCGTGGTGGTGACGGGGATGTTGGTGCATGCATCACTACTGGGGGACCGTGCTGCTAAACGCTTTCAAGCCGGAAGGTGATCGACGAGCGCCATGCCACTCGTCCGGGCCGTTGGCTCGGACGGATCAGCCAGGTTGCCGCACCTACACCAGGCGAAGATGAGTTTTCATGCTGGCTGACTGCCTAATCAACAGTTCTCGGTACTCGGTGAATCGCCGGACTGCATCGTCGTCACCGGCAAGCCGGGCTCGCGTCAGCAGGTACTGACAGTTGTCCAATTGATCTTTCAGAGTTGTCATCGCAACCAGATCCGATCGGTATGTGTAGGTACTCCTTGACCGTCGCACTCAGGGGAGTTGCACACATCGGTCGAAGTACGTGCACGGGTACCTATCTCTCTGGGTCAATACGTCACCGCGCAGGCCCACGCTCGCTCAGACCCTTTGCGCAGTTGCCGAGTGAACGCTCGGTGCCACCGGGCTCGGCACGCACTGCGTTGACGGCCATGCGCGAAGGGAACATTATCGAGAAGTAGCGCAATGGTGCGTCGCCGGCGATTCCGCAGAATCGAAGTAGCCCATGGTCGAAGACGATCAACTCCACACGCGTCGCGACCTGCTTCCATTCATCGTGGATGAGCTGGGAGCGGCGGGATTCGACGACGCGCGGGAGGTCGGGCGCGGCGGATTCGGAGTGGTCTACCGCTGCGTGCAAACCGGACTGGACCGTACTGTCGCCGTGAAGGTACTGACTGCTGATCTCGACGAGGAGAACCGCGCACGCTTCTTCCGGGAACAGCGGGCAATGGGGCGATTGACCGGCCACCCGAACATCGTGGGCGTTTTGGAAGTCGGTGTCACTGACACCGGGCGCCCCTACCTGGTTATGGCGTACCACTCGCAAGGCTCCGTCGATGCTCGGATCCGCCGGCAGGGGCCGTTCTCCGTGGAGGAAGTGCTGAGGCTCGGGGTGAAGATGGCGGGCGCGCTCGAGACGGCGCACTTGCTCGGCATTCTGCATCGTGACGTCAAACCGGCAAACATTCTGCTGACCGACTACGGTGAACCGGCTCTGACAGATTTCGGGATAGCGCACATCACAGACGGTTTCAAGACTGCGACCGGAACGGTCACTGGTTCGCCGGCATTCACCGCGCCGGAGGTGCTCGGTGGTGAGCCGCCGAGTCCGGCCTCAGATGTCTACGGGCTCGGGGCCACGCTGTTCAGTGCGCTCACCGGTCACGCGGCATTCGAGCGCCGCAGCGGCGAGCAGGTTGTGGCCCAATTCTTGCGGATCACCGCACAACAGGTGCCCGATTTGCGGGAGAACGGCTTTCCTGACGACGTGTGTGGGGTCGTCGAGAAGGCAATGTCCCGAGACCCCGGGGACCGGCAATCTGCGTCGGCGCTGGGCGAGGACCTGCGGCAACTTCAGTTCCGCCACGGGTTCCCAGTCGATGAAATGGCGCTGCGCGCCGAACACGAAGGTGAGCGCCAGGATTCACCACCACCGTCGCGACGATGGAGTCCGCCCACCTCACCGTCCGGTCAGGGAGTCGAGAGAAGTTTGCCGCTGGAGCTGACCAGCTTCGTTGGCCGGCGCGCTGAGCTGGCCGAGGCGAAGAACTTGTTGTCTGGGTCTCGTCTGGTCACGTTGACCGGAATTGGCGGTGTCGGCAAGACGCGTCTCGCGTTGCAGGTTGCGGCAAAAGCGCAGAGGGACTTCGCCGACGGCGTGTGGCTGGTCGAGTTGGGTGAGCTGCACGAAGAGCCGCTTGTGGTCGTCGCCGTGGCGGCCGCTCTCGGAGTGCGTGACCAGTCTGCGCGGCCGTTGCAGGACATTGTGGTGGAGTTTCTGGCCACTCGAACGTTGTTGCTGGTCCTCGACAACTGTGAGCAGGTCGTCGATGCGGTGGCGGCTTTGGTCGAAGCAATGCTGCGAGCGTGCCCACAGTTGAAAATCTTGACGACCACACGCGAGCCTCTCGGCATTGGCGGGGAATCAGTACTGCGGGTGTCTCCGTTGGCGGTCCCCGGTCCTGACCAAGAGCCGTCGCTACGTGTGTTGCCCCGATACGACGCGGTGACGCTGTTCGTCGAACGGGCGGCTGCCGCGGTGCCGGGCTTTGAACTTACCGAGGAGAACAGGGCCGTCGTCACCCGGATTTGCCAGCGGCTGGACGGGCTGCCACTGGCGATCGAGTTGGCGGCGGCGAGGTTGCGGGCGATGTCGCCCGAACAGATCTTGGAGCGGCTCGACGATCGCTATGCGCTTCTCACCCGAGGTAGCCGGGCTGCCCCCACACGGCAGCAGACCTTGCGATGGAGTATCGACTGGAGCTACGACCTGTGTACTCCCGAAGAACAGCAGCTGTGGGGGAGGCTGGCGGTGTTCGCGGGAAGTTTCGAACTCGATGCGGCGGAGGAGGTCTGCGGCGTCGACGCGGCGCAGGAGGGCCTGCTGGACTCGCTGAGCTCACTGGTGGACAAATCGATCCTGATCCGAGAGGAGTTCGACACCGCGGTCCACTTCCGATTGCTGGAGACACTTCGCGATTACGGCCGGGAGAAAATCCAGCAGGCCGGTGAGTACGAGGTGTTCCGCGGCCGACACCTGGACTGGTACCGGCAGTTGGCGCTTGACGCGGAAGCCGGATGGATCAGCCCGAGGCAACTCGAGTGGATTGATCGTCTCGATCGGGAGCTGCCGAATATGCGGGAAGCTTTGGAATACGGCCTCTCCGACGGAGAGTCGGGCGTCGAGGCCGGACTGCAGATGGCTACTGCGCTGTATCACTTCTCACTGACCCGGGGTCTGTACAGCGAGAGCCGGCATTGGCTCGACAGTTTCCTCGCCCGCGATGCGGGAAAGCCGACATCGGGACGCATTCGAGCGATCCACGCGGACAGTCTGTTGGCAGCAGTGCAGGGCGACCTACTGGCAGCGACTGCCCTGATGGAGGAGGGACGCGCGCTTGCTGCTCAGCTCACTGACCCCCTTGCCCAAGCACTAGTGGATCATGCCGACGGCATGCTGGCGCTGTACCGGGACGATCTACCACGCGCAGTCTCCCGCTTGGAGAATGCTCTGGAGGTGTTCGACGCACGTGGTGATCTCACACGTGAAGTGAGCGTATTGCAGATACTCGGGTTGGTGTACGAACTGCTCGGCGAATCGCAACGGTCGATCGGCTGTTACGAAAAAGCGCTCGCAATCACCGAATCTCACGGGGAATCGGTGTATCACTCGTACACGCTGTGGGCCATGGGCGTTGCGATGTGGCGACGGGGCGACCAGGGGAGAGCCGTTGACCTGCTCGGGCAGGCGCTTCAGCTCACCGAGCAGGTCAATGATCCGCTCACCTGCGCGGCGTGCCTGGAGGTGTTGGCATGGATTGCTGCGGCAGAAGGGAATTCGCGGCGTGCGGCCGTTCTGATCGGCGCCGCGGAAGAGTTGGGGCTCTCCGTAGGCAGCGTCACGATCGTGTTCCCCACACTGCAGCCCTATCAGGAGGAATGCGAAGCGTTGACGCGGCGAGCCCTCGGTGAGAAGGCATTCGGGGCAGCCCGCAGACAGGGACGGCTCATGGGTATGGATGGGGCAGTCGCGTATGCGCTCGGCCGGCAATCCCCGGACGCGACCCGTACGGCGGGTCAGTCGACAGACTTGACCAAGCGTGAGCGTGAGGTTGCGGACCTCGTCGCTCAGGGCCTCACCAACAAACAGATCGCTGCCAAGTTGGTGATCTCGATACGCACCGCGCAGGGCCATGTGGAGCACGTCCTCACCAAACTTGGTTTCACGTCGCGCGCGCAGATCGCTGCCTGGGTGGTCGAGCAGTCCCAAAACGAGCCCGGTGGACCGGGTGAGTAGTCGCGGAAAAGCTGCACAGTCAATATTGATAAACTCACCTCCGGCATTCGCGGGTATCCGCGGATGGTGTCGAAGCCCCAAGAGGAGTTAGTACCGTGGTTGACCTTGCCTACGTCATCGCTGGATCCGAATCCACCGGTGGTGCCGGCCTACAGGTAGACCTCAAGACTTTCCAGGCCCGCGGCGTCTACGGAATCGCGACGACGACGTGCATCGTGTCCTTCGATCCCAAGAACAACTGGGGCCATCGGTTTGTCCCGATCGCACCCGAGGTCATTGCGGATCAGATCGAAGCGGCAACCGCGGCGCACGATCTCGAGGTCGTGAAGATCGGCATGCTGGGCACTCCCGCCACCATCGAGGTTGTCGCCGAAGGACTTCGTCGCCAGTCCTGGCGCCACGTCGTTCTTGATCCGGTTCTGATCTGCAAGGGTCAGGAGCCCGGCGCAGCGCTCGATACCGATACAGCACTTCGTGATTCGATCCTCCCGCTCGCGACGGTTGTCACGCCCAACCTCTTCGAGGCGCGCACGCTGGCCGGCATGGAAAGCATCTCCAGCGTCGAGGAACTGATCGAGGCCGCTCGTCGTATTCACGACCTCGGACCGAAGTACGTTCTCGCCAAGGGCGGCGTCGAATTGGCCGGAGACGACGCCGTCGACGTGCTGTTCGACGGTACGGACGTGACCATTCTTTCTGCTCCCAAGGTCGGCCAGGAACGCGTCTCGGGTGCCGGTTGCACCCTTGCTGCCGCAGTCACCGCGGAGCTGGCAAAGGGCGTCGACGTGAATGAGGCTGTTGCGCTCGCAAAGAAGTTTGTCACCGCCGGCATCGAAGCTCGCGTCTCTGCTCACACCCCGTTCGACACCGTCTGGCAGGGCGCTTTCACCGGCTAGGAGACCAACGCGGTGCAGCCTGGCAGGATCAGGTAGGTGAGCACCGCGAATTTGAGTCGAAGCGAAGTTGCCGGACGATCGTCTGCTGTATCGGTGACCGGGTATCGAGTGGAGTTGGATCTCCGGTCGGCGACGGATGCGGCTGTGCCGACCTTCAGGTCGGTCACCACAGTCGAAATGCAGTCGACAACAGACTCGACCTGGATCGATTTCATCGGTGCTGCAGTCGAATCCGTCGAGGTGAACGGCCATCGGATTCCATTCGAGTATGACGGCGCGCGGATCCAGTTGATCGGCGTGTTGGGGTCGAGCGTCGTTCGGGTGAATGCCCTTGCCGAGTACAGCCGTTCCGGCGAGGGTTTACACCGATTTGTCGACGACGCCGACGGGCAGACATACCTGTACACGCAGTACGAACCGGCGGATGCACGTCGTGTGTTTGCCTGCTTCGAGCAGCCGGACATGAAGGCGCCGTTCACTTTTGTGGTGACGGCTCCGCAGTCCTGGGAAGTGCTGTCGAACCAGGCTCCGGTGCAAACAGATTCGTCTGACACCGGCAGCAAGACTGTGGAATTTGCTCCGACACTGCCGATTTCGACGTACATCACAGCGATCGCTGCCGGTCCCTACCATCGGGTGGCATCGCAGTGGTCTCGTGGCGATCTCACCGTTGATCTGGCTGTGCTGTGCCGGGCTTCGCTGGCCGAGTACCTCGACGCCGACGACGTTTTCGAGGTGACCAGGCAAGGTCTCGATTTCTATGCCGAAGCTTTCGACTACCCGTACCCGTTCGGTAAGTACGACCAGATATTTGTTCCCGAATACAACCTCGGGGCAATGGAGAATCCAGGACTCGTCACATTCACCGAGGCCTACGTATTCCGGGGAAAAGCCACGGATGCGCAGTACCAGAGCCGTGCCAACACGATCCTGCACGAGATGGCACACATGTGGTTCGGCGACCTCGTGACGATGGTCTGGTGGGACGATCTGTGGCTCAAGGAGTCGTTCGCGGACTTCATGGGAGCGCTGGTCAGTGTGGAGGCCACAAGATTCACCGATGCTTGGGTGGCGTTCGCAATCAAGCGGAAATCCTGGGCCTACCTGCAGGATCAGCTGCCGACCACCCATCCGATTGTCGCCGATATCGTTGATCTCGAGGCTGCAAAACTGAACTTCGACGGCATTACGTACGCCAAGGGTGCAAGCGTCCTCAAACAATTGGTGGCGTTTGTCGGCCGCGACGCGTTCTTCGAGGCAGCGCGACGGTACTTCCGGGCTCACGCATTCGGAAACACTCGACTGGTCGATTTCCTCGACGCGTTGAGCGCTACCTCCGGCCGAGACATGCGCGATTGGGCGCGTGCGTGGTTGCAGACCACCGGTGTGTCCACGTTGACGTTGGAGAGCGGAGAGTTGGTGCAGACCGATCCGCGGCCTCACCGACTGGCAGTCGGTGTTTACGATTACAACGAGACCGGTGATCTGGTCCGCTCAGACCGGGTGGACATCGACTTCGCAGCCGCGCGGACACCGATCGATCTTCCGGCCGGACGGTTGATCCTGCTCAACGACGACGACCTGACGTACGCCAAAGTTCGACTCGATGCCGCGTCTCTCGAGACCGTCGACAACTCGCTCGACCGGATTGTCGATCCTCTGGCACGCGGAGTTGTGTGGTCGTCTCTGTGGAACTCGGTACGGGACGGCGAGTTGTCGGTGTTCCGCTACCTTGCGATGGTGGAACGGTTCGGCCCCACAGAGTCCGACCTCGCCATTCTCAGCTCCGTACTGACCGACGCGCAGTACGCGATCGTTCACTACGTTCCAGAGCACCTTCGCCCGCCCGCTGCAGCGGGTTGGTTGGCGACTACCTGGAAGACCATGTTCGAGAGCGAGCCGGAATCCGGCCGTCAGCTGGCCTGGGCTCGCGCGTGCGCGGCCGCCGCCGCAATCGACGACACCTACGCCGAAGCACTTCGAGCGATACTGCTCGGCGAGAGCCCGGGTCCGGTCGGATTAGCCCTCGATCCTGACCTCCGCTGGGCGCTGTGGATTGCGTTGGCTGCCACCGGTTTTGCCGATCCCGATGATCTCGATCAGGAATTGGAACGTGATGGCACCTCAGCCGGAAAAACTGCGCATGCCCGCGCTCTCGCATCTCTACCGACGGCGGACACGAAGGCAAAAGTGTGGACGGCCACAACAACTGACCGAACACTCTCGAACGATTACCTCGACGCAATGATCGGCGGCTTCCGGGCCGGCGCAGACGGGACGCTGATCGAGGGCTATGCACCCGACTATTTTGCGTCGTTGCGGGCATGGTGGTCCGAGCGCAGTATCGAGATAGCCCGGCGACTCGTCAACGGTTTGTTCCCGGCTTCCGGGGACCTGGAGGCAGTCGATCGGTGGCTAGCGAAGAACGAGGATGCTCCGGCGTCGTTGCGCCGGTTGGTGCTCGAGAAGCGAGACAACCTGGCCCGTGATCTCCGGGTCCAGGATGCCAACGCAACGGTGTGAACTACCGGGCGTCCGGCCGGCCGACGATCAGTGGATGCACTCGGCCGCTGGAACCGGCCTCCGAACCGAGGCCCTGGGGATCGGCGGCACCGGCCAGGCGAATGTCGAGGTCTCCCGTCCACTCCCGGGTCAACTGCTGGTCCATTGCGTCGAGGCGCTCGAGTAGCGGTGCATGTTGATCGGGGGGACAGGCCGCGATCAAGGTGGTGAAGACGGCGCGTAGGCGTCGTTGCACCTGAGCGGAGTTGGTACTGAAGTGTCTGATCTCGTCGGTCGCGATGGACACGTAGTCCGTCCAGGTTCGCTGCTGCCCGCGGATCCTCGACAACGTGGACGTCGCGGTGTCGGCGCGCACCCGGGGCGCAAGGATAACGAGTAAGTCCTCGATGTAATCCAGGGCTTGGACCGCTCGGCCCGGGTCGTTGATAGCAGGGGACAGGGCCTTCAAGGAGATGTCGACGATGGACTGGATGGCCGCTGCCGGGCCGGCTACTGGGCTGTGTGTGTCACCGAAGAGCAGGCACGACGTCAGTGATTCGGGACGGACGTTCGACGAATTTCCCCGAACTTCGAAGATCGGAGCGTTCTGGGCTACGAACTCGCCGATACCGGGAACGACCTCGATGCTGACGCCCCAGATGGAGGAAAGTCGTTGCAGTCGCGGCAGGTTGATTGCCAGCAGCACGCGTCCGTCGGGCGAGAGATGTCGTAGTCGAATCACCAATAGTTCGCGTGATTCGTCGACGGGCACCAGGGTGTCGGCGGCCTGAAGCGCCGGACCGGAAGTTGCCTCAGTGGAGAACTCGTTGTAGAGCGGGTACGCGCGAACGATTGCGCGTCGCCCTTCCGACGCGATCCACCGGAGAAGTTGACTCGAATTGAGGATCGAGCCGACTTTGGCAACCAGTGCGATGAAGAGTATTGCGCTGACAATCGCGAGAAATAGTGCTGTGTATGTAGAAATCTGAGGAGCGGAATGTTGCGTGTTGAGTGCCAGATCGAGAGCGACGATGATCGAGTAGACAAACGTCGCGAGGAACATTCCGATCGACCAGCGCATCACTCGCTGCTGAGCGAGTAGCGGGACCACCCGGACTGAAATCTGCGACGCCCCGAATTGCATGGCAAGGGTGATCGCGGTGAACACGAGACCGGTGAGGGTGATCATTCCGCCGGCGATGACACTGAGCAGAGTCGCGGTGGCGCCCGGATCCACGGCGTACTCATTGGAATCCGAACCGAAGCCGTCGAACAACGTGCTGTCGACATCGATGAGCGTGTCCGCCAGAAAGAATGCCGCGACCACCAGTAGGACGGGCAGTCGCCAGACGGGGACGGTGCGAAGCCGTCGGCGGGTGCGACGCCACCGCAGTGCGTCGGAAATTCGCCATTTCGGAGTCTCGATCGGAGTCGCGATCGGCGGCTGGAGCGGCAAGGCCAGGGAGAGTTCGGGCTTGAGGGCGTCGAGCTTGACGGGGTCGGCTTCCGGTAGTCCGAAACTTCCCGACACACTTTCCTGGAGCCGAATTTTTGCCCGGATCAATGGTTGCCGAACACGTTGTTCGCGGGCTATGGCTCGACTCATCTTCGCCGGCTTGTCGCGATATCGTGACCGAGCCCACGGCGCACCGGGCCGGCTGAGGCGGATTGCGCCGACGATGAGTAGTGGTGGGAAGAACAACCCGATCAGCCCGGTCCACAGTTTGCCTTTGAGCAATGTGATCATCGCGATCGCAAGTGCAATCAAGATCGTGATGATGATCCCGATGAGGGTCCCGATACTGCGATCTTGTTCGTACGGATTGAAATCGCCGGCAAATCCGATCGGATGGACTCCGAAGAGGAACAGAAGCACGATGGCGATCGCCACGAACACCGCATCGATCGATGAACGACCTTCTTCCGCCCAGTAGACGTCGCGCAGATGAAGGACCAGGGCGTATTCGTCGAGAACGAGTGCACTTCCGATGCCGAACACCGACGCGAGGACACAGTTTGCCACCGGTGTCTGATAATCGGCCAGCGCGATGAACGCGAATCCGGATACGAGCATCATGATCAGGCCGAAAACCATGTGATGGATGTGCATGCCGCCGGGCGTGACGTTGCCCGGCCACCACGAAACTTCGGCGCGGATCATGCGGACGCTGAATCTGATGAATAGAAAGGCCAGCAGAAACGAGACAAGCAGGAAAAACAGCGGTAGTCGGCCGGTATCGACGACGGATTCCACGAACCATGCCTTCACGATGCGGTTTCCTTACGCGATGGTGGGTAATGCCGTCGAATGAGCATGACAGTAGGCCGCCCCGATAATCTGGCAAAACGATCAAATGAGTCGTGGTGTATTCGAGTTTCTTGCGCTCCGCGCTAATGTCGAGAAATGGTGAACGTAGATTTACTCGATCGGGCTCACGTCGAATCGGCCTTCGCGACGTTCGAACCGAAGTCCGTCGATCCCGATGGCCGCCGGTTGGCTTCCGTGGTCTTTGCGTTGATGCGCGATGCCGACGGAACATCGGTCTTTCCGCTGACCAAGCGTCCCAGCAAGATGCGCGCACACCCCGGTCAGTTCGCGCTGCCCGGCGGCAGCGTCGACCCCGGTGAGACACCCGAAGAGGGCGCAGTGCGGGAACTGTCCGAGGAACTTGGTCTGACGACGACTCCGGCAGACATCATCGGGCGACTCGACGACTACGTCACTCGATCAGGGTTTGTGATCCGGCCATTTGTCGTCTGGTCGGGTGTCGACTTCGATCAACTCGTTCCCAACCCGGACGAGGTTGCATCGATGTATGCCGTGACATCGGCGGAACTCGATGTGGAACCGCGTTTCGTCTCGATCGAAGAGTCGCCGAACCCCGTGGTGCAGTGGCCGTTTCGAACCAGTCTCGTTCACGCGCCGACCGGTGCCGTCGTCTACCAGCTTCGCGAGGTTCTGAGTGGGCGGCATACCCGGATCGACAACCTCGAACAACCCGTCTTCGCGTGGCGGTAGTGTCCCCGACACGCGCGAACTCCGCACACAGGAGACCGTGATCAGAATGTCGAGCTCCCTGTGGAAGGCTTGCACCACGGAGTGACGGACTACGCGAGGTGTGTGCAGTGAAATCAGGTGAACAAGAACTTGCCATGACGGATCGAGTTCTGACAGTTCCCAACATCCTCAGCATGGTGCGGCTTCTGGCGCTCCCGCTCTTCGCCTATCTGCTTCTGGTGACGCACTCCGACGGCTGGGCCTTGGCTCTACTGATGCTCAGCGGATTTACTGACTGGCTCGACGGCAAGCTGGCCCGCGTTCTCAATCAGACATCCCGATTGGGCGCTGTGCTGGACCCTCTGGTCGATCGCCTGTACGTCGTCACCACCCTGGTCACGTTTGTGGCGCGCGATTTCATTCCCTGGTGGGTTGCCGCAATCCTGATCGGCCGCGATCTGATTCTGGCGCTCACCTTGCCGATTTATCGCCGGCGTGGGCTCCCGCCTCCGGAGGTCGTCTACCTCGGCAAGGCCGCAACCTTCCTGCTGATGTTCGCGCTTCCGTTGATTCTGGCCGGGCAGGGCGATTGGGCGATTGCCGCATTCACTCACACGTTCGGCTTCGCATTCTTGATCTGGGGAACCGTTCTGTACGTGTGGACTGCGGTGATCTACATTCTCAAAGCTGCTGAGGTTGCTCGAACCTACGAGGTCACGCCCCGATGAAGACAACCGGGGAGGATGTGCGCCGCAATCCGGTGCCGTCGCTGCTCCGGTCGTTGATGACCGAACACCTCGACCCCGGCTATGAAGCAGCAGCACTCGAACGAGAACACGATCACAGTCGGAACGGCATGCCGCGTACCGGACCGTGGTTGGCCGTCGGTGCGGTTCTCATCGGGTTCGTTCTCAGCGTGTCCGCGGTCTCTGCTGCCCGTCAGATAACGGGTACCGAAGATCTGCGCGCAGACCTCGTTGCCAAGGTCCGTGAGACACAAGAACACATCGATGCCTTGGATGCGACGCGTAATTCGCTCACCGAATCGGTCGACGACGCCCGCGGGTCGGCACTTGTCGGAGATGCCCGCGGAAGCCAGGTGCTCGGGCAACTTCGAGCTGTCGAATCCGAGGCGGGAATCGAAACTGTGCACGGGGAAGGCATTACCGTCACGCTGACCGATCCGGCCGGCCGGCCGAATCTTTCGGATGCCTCACAGCGGAGCGTCGGCGGAAAGTCCGTAGTTCTCGATCGAGACCTGCAAACAGTGGTCAATGCATTGTGGGAGGGAGGCGCTGAGGCTGTTTCGGTTGGCGGTGTGCGTATCGGTCCCGCCGTGACAATCCGTCAAGCCGGCGGCGCGATGCTGGTCGACAACCAACCCGTCTTCTCGCCGTACGTAGTGAAGGCAATCGGTGACAGTCCCAGTCTGCAACGAAAGTTCGTCGTCAGCGATGCATACCTCAGGATGTCGAGCCTCACGCAGTTGTACGGTGTCGGTTTTGCTGTGGCCGAAGATAACTCGCTGACCCTTCCGCCCGCGACTCCGCGCCCCGTGCGTGTCGCGACCCAACCGAATCAACCCAAGTGACAGAAGGAGTTCGATGAAGGCCGGTTCCGCCCTGTACGGACTCGCAGCGCTGGTGATCGGCATCGTGCTGGGTGTCGTCTTCAGCCCGCAGGTGCCCGACGTGATTCAGCCGTACCTGCCGATCGCCGTCGTCGCTGCCCTCGACGCAGTCTTCGGTGGATTGCGCGCATATCTGGACGAAATCTTCGACGCCAAAGTGTTTGTCGTCTCGTTTGTCTTCAACGTTCTGGTGGCCTCACTGATCGTCTGGTTGGGCGATCAGTTGGGCGTCGGCACGCAGCTTTCGACGGCAATCGTCGTTGTTCTGGGTATCCGTATCTTCGGCAACGCAGCGGCACTACGGCGACGCCTGTTCGGAGCGTGAGTCATGGCTGAATCCGGCGCAGGTCCGCACGAAGGGCGACACGAACTTCGTCCGGTATCCAAACATCGCTCCAACGTCGTATTTGCAATCCTCGCTGCAGTTCTCCTCGGTGTGCTCGGAATAGCAATTGCGACGCAAGTCCGCAGTACCGTTGCGGGCGACTCACTCGATTCCGCCAGGCCGGCTGACCTGCTGGTAGTCCTCGACAACCTCAATCGTCGTGAAGCTGCTCTGCGACAGGAAGTATCCGACCTCGAGGATTCGTTGGCGACGCTACAACGTAGCGGTAGCACCGTCGCCGCGCTCGCCGAAGCGCAGGCGCGACTGATGGCGTTGTCCATCCAGGTGGGGACGGCGCCCGCAATCGGTCCCGGTGTGACGATGACGTTGACCGACCCGGCCGGTGGTGTCGGATCCGAGGTCATGCTCGATCTGATCCAAGAGCTCCGCGCAGCGGGAGCCGAGGCCATTCAGATTGCCGGGTCTACAGGCGAACCGATCCGGATCGGTGTCAACTCGTGGGTTACCGGACGCGGCGGGGCACTCGAGTTGGACTCCGTGAAGATCTCAGCGCCGTACACTGTGAGCGCGATCGGCGATCCGCCGACTTTGGCAGCGGCGCTGAACATTCCCGGTGGAGTGTTCGACAACGTTTCACGCAATGGAGGAAGTTTCTCGCTCGAGCAATCGCAGCAGGTCACGATCTCCGCCTTGCGACAATTGAATCCGCGCCAATACGCTCAACCTGGAAATTGAATTTTTGCGTCCGGAATTTCGGGCGGCATGTGAAAGGAAGCCACTGTGAGTGAGCTCGATACACCTACCGATCTGCGTTACACCGCGGAGCACGAGTGGGTGAAGCGAACCGGCCCGACCTCTGTTCGAGTCGGTATCACCGACTTCGCTCAGTCACAGCTCGGAGACGTGGTGTTCGTCCAGCTTCCCGCTGAAGGCGAAGCAGTCACCGCCGGTGAATCGCTCGGTGAGGTCGAATCCACCAAGAGCGTCTCCGACATCTTCGCGCCGTTCACCGCGAAAGTGCTTGCAGCCAACAGTGAATTGGATGGTCAGCCGGAACTGGTCAACACAGACCCGTACAACAACGGCTGGTTGGTCGATCTCGAGGTAGCCGACGAAGCTGCGTTGGACAGCGCACTTTCGGAGACTCTCGACGCTGCCGGATACACAGAACTCACGTCCAGCTAGGACGCACATGGCGGTCCGTTGTGTCGCGGCCAGTCTCGCTGCACACAACGGTCCGCGCAGGGTACGGTCGTTAGGTACGCATGTGCCAAGTCGGGGTGCAAGGCCGTATCTGAATGTGACTGTGAAAATGCTCGTCAAAACAAGTGCACTGCGTAGTCCAGTGATTTCTGATCTGGATGATTGATCGAGGAGGAGAAACAGTGAGCGAGAACGGTAACGACGCGGGCTATGGGGAGTCTCCGGCGGAGACCACATCGGTATTCCGCGCAGATTTCCTCAACGAGCTCGACAACTCCTCAGCAGCACCGGCCGCCGAGCAGCCGGTATCTGGTGTCGAAGGCCTGCCGACCGGCGCCGCATTGCTCGTCGTCAAACGAGGACCCAACGCCGGTTCGCGTTTCCTGCTGGATCAGCCGACCACCTCTGCGGGTCGCCATCCTGACAGTGACATCTTCCTTGACGACGTGACTGTCAGCCGTCGACATGCGGAGTTCCGCCAGGAAGATGCTGAGTTCCACGTTGTCGATGTCGGCAGCCTGAACGGTACGTACGTCAACCGTGAGCCCGTCGATTCGGCTGTATTGGCCAACGGCGACGAGGTCCAGATCGGAAAGTTCCGTCTGGTATTCCTCACCGGTCCGCGTGCCGGCGGTTCGCAGGTGGGAGAGACGTCAGCAGGTGCGGGTAGCTAATGACGGCCTTGAGGCAGCAGAGCCAGCCCGGAATGTCTATCGGTTCCGTGCTGGATCGGTTGCGTCCAGATTTTCCCGACGTGACGATTTCGAAGATTCGTTTCCTCGAGTCCGAGGGCTTGATCAGCCCCCAACGGACGCCGTCGGGATACCGCAGGTTCTCCGTCGAGGACTGCGAGCGTCTGCGCTACGTACTGACCGCTCAACGCGATCAGTACCTGCCACTGAAAGTGATCAAGGAACAACTCGAGGCGATCGACAGTGGCGCCGCGACGGTCAGTGCAGATACTTCTGCGCCTCGGCGTCCGCGGGTTCTGTCGATCGCTCCCGGGGAAGTATCACCCGAGGTGTTCCGGGTTGACCGGGAAGTGCGCGTGGGGCGGGCGGATTTGCTGGCCCGCGCCGACGTCGACGACCGCTTCTTGACCGAGTTGATTCGCACCGGGCTGATCGTGCCGGGGGCCGCCGGCTTCTTCGACGAAGATGCGGTCACCTTGGCTCGGACGGCCAAGGCAATGGCTGAATACGGTTTGGAAGTGCGGCATTTGCGCGCGTTCAAGTTGGCTGCAGATCGCGAAGCCGGGTTGGTGACGCAGATTGCGGGACCGGTAGCCAAGGGGCGCGACGCCGGTGCTCGTGATCGGGCCGAGGAAATGGTGCGGGAATTGGCGGCGCTGTCGTTGACGTTGCATACGTGCTTGGTCAAATCAGCGGTCCGCGGAAGCCTTGATCGCTGAGTTCTCGATCATCTCGCTCGACGCGAATAGAATCCGAATAGAATCTCAGTACGGCCGTGAATTCGGCCGTCAGGGTCACATCAGGTTGGAGGCAAGCTCGATGGGCGAAATGCGTGTGATCGGAGTTCGTGTCGAGCAGCCCCAGAATCAACCGGTTTTGTTGCTTCGTGAATCCGACGGCGATCGGTATCTGCCGATCTGGATCGGGCAGACGGAAGCGACGGCGATCGTTCTGGAGCAGCAGGGCGTCGAGCCGGCTCGGCCCCTCACACATGATCTGATCAAGATACTGATCGAGTCCTTCGGCCGGAGCTTGCAGGAAGTCCGCATCGTGGATCTGCAGGAAGGGACGTTCTACGCTGATCTGGTTTTCGACGAGCAGACCACTGTGTCGGCGCGTCCGTCGGATTCCATTGCGTTGGCACTTCGGATCGGTGTGCCGATCTTTGCGTCGGAGGCGGTTCTCGCCGAGGCTGGCTTGATTATTCCGGACGAGCGCGAGGACGAGGTGGAGAAGTTCAAGGAATTCCTGGACACCATTTCTCCGGACGACTTCAAAGCCACTGACGGATAGTCGAAATGACTGTTAGCTGGCATTAATCCGAAAGTCTCAAGTAGAGCTTTAGTCTCGCTACGGCGTGTTGCATTGACCGTACTTCGGCCGGGTCTTACCGTTGCGTGCGGTGAAGATCTTCTCGCCTTGCATGTCGAGGCTGGTCGAGGCGCTCACTCGGGCGTACTCTAGGTAAGTCCACTCATGGAATTACGTGCCTCGAATTCACTGTTCGGGATCAGTTGACCAAGATTTCTGGTACACCAGGATTTCTTCTTCGGTTGACGGCGGAGCTGTTCATCGAGCGGCTCGGTTACATGATGGCGCAGCGAGAAGGAGACGGCAGTGGAAGAACAGTCGAGCGTAGGCAATGCAGGTATCACCGGCAGTGTCGGTCTGACTTCCGAAGAACTGCAACCCGGACTCTTTCCGGACGACTCCATTCCTGACGACCTGGTCGGATACCGTGTTCCGATCGCCTGCCAGATTGCCGGCATCACCTACCGTCAACTCGACTACTGGGCGCGTACTTCGTTGGTCGTCCCGTCGATCCGCGGCGCCGCAGGATCCGGCAGCCAACGTTTGTACTCATTCAAGGACATTCTGGTCCTGAAGATCGTCAAGCGTTTACTCGATACCGGAATTTCTCTGCAGAATATTCGCGTCGCTGTAGATCACCTTCGCAACCGCGGGGTTCGCGACCTCGCCAACATCACACTTTTCTCCGATGGTACGAGCGTCTACGAATGCACGTCGCCCGAAGAGGTTGTCGATCTACTTCAAGGCGGGCAGGGCGTATTCGGTATCGCCGTCAGCGGTGCGATGCGTGAACTCACCGGAACCATCGCAGATTTCCCGGCGGAGCGCGCCGACGGCGGTGAAAGCGACCCAAACCCCGAAGATGAATTGGCCTCGCGTCGGGCGAATCGGGTGTCCCGCAAGACGGGATAACCATCGTCACACCAATTCGGACAAGATCACGGTGACTCGAGGTCGATCAGTCAACTAGACTGGGCCTCGCGTCGCCGGCGTACGGGAGAGCCTCGGGTATTGCCTCACAGTTTTTGCTGTGAACAGTGCTCGGGCGCCGAAGGAGCAATACCTCCCCGTCAATCTCTCAGGCACAAAGGACCGTACGGGCTCCGACGCCTCTGGAAAGCGGTGGGATAACCCACCCGCCGACGGGGAAAGGCTGTAATCCCCGAGTTTGTGGATCACTACCGAATCTCTCAGGCGCTCGGTTTATCGAGCATGCGACAGAGGGGGAGGAACGCACCGCCATAGGTGTGTGTCCTGATCCTCCGATCTGTCTGGGAGTTGTCGTGATCGACGCTGCAAGCCGTATTTTTGCCGACCGCCATGTCGGTCCGAACGCCGCGGAACTCGCGCGCATCCTTGAACTGATCGGGGTCGATTCTCTCGACGATCTCGCCACCAAGGCCGTACCTTCCGTCATTCTCGACGCAGCTCCCGGCGGAATTGCCGATGGGCTCGACGCGCTTCCGCTTCCCGTCGGTGAGCATGAAGCTCTCGCAGAGCTGACGGCCCTCGCCGCTCAGAACACCGTGGCCACCTCGATGATCGGCCTCGGCTACTTCGACACGCTCACCCCGCCGGTGTTGCTGCGCAACATCATCGAAAACCCGGCCTGGTACACCGCGTACACGCCGTATCAGCCCGAGATCAGCCAGGGCCGCCTCGAAGCCCTCCTCAACTTCCAGACGATGGTGTCCGACCTGTCGGGCATGGAACTTGCAAACTCGTCGATGCTCGACGAAGCCACCGCAGCAGCTGAAGCCATGACGTTGCTTCGCCGCGCGAACCGCAGCAAGTCGCCCCGATGTGTTGTCGACGCCGACATCTACCCGCAGACGTTGGCCGTCATCGAGACGCGCGCCGAGCCTCTCGGCATCGAAATTGTCTCCGCCGACCTCACCCAGGGCCTGCCCGAAGGTGAGTTCTTCGGAATCATCGCTCAGATCCCGGGTGCATCGGGCCGCGTCGTCGACTACACCGCGATTATCGCCGAGGCTCACGAGCGCGGCGCACTGGTTGCCGTCGGCGCCGATCTTCTCGCGATGACGTTGATTACCTCGCCCGGTGAACTCGGCGCGGACGCGTGCTTCGGCACAACCCAGCGTTTCGGTGTTCCCATGGGTTACGGCGGACCGCACGCCGGCTACTTGGCCGTGCACGCCAAGCATGCCCGTCAGCTGCCCGGTCGTTTGGTCGGTGTCTCCATCGACGCCGACGGCGACAAGGCATACCGCCTCGCGCTGCAGACCCGTGAGCAGCACATCCGTCGCGAAAAGGCGACGTCCAACATCTGTACCGCTCAGGTGCTCCTCGCCATCCTCGCTGCAATGTACGCGAGCTACCACGGCGCCGAGGGTCTCAAGGCGATTGCGTTGCGCGTCGCTGCGCAGGCGAATGCACTGGCCACCGGCCTGCGTGAGGGCGGCGTGACCGTCGTTCACGATTCGTTCTTCGACACCGTTCTGGCGCAGGTCCCGGGCAAGGCTGCCGATGTCGTGGCTGCTGCCAAGGAATCCGGCATCAACCTGCGACTGGTCGACGCCGACCACGTCGGAATCTCCTGCGACGAAGCAACCACTGCCGATCACGTCCTCGCAGTCCTCGACGCATTCGGAATCGACGACGCCGTTGTTGCCATCGACGCCGAAGGTAACTCCGTTCCGGTCGCTCAGGAGCGTACGTCGGACTACCTGCAGCATGAGGCATTCACCCGTTACCGTACGGAAACAGCGATGCTTCGCTACCTGCGTGCGTTGTCCGACAAGGACATTGCGCTCGACCGCAGCATGATCCCACTGGGATCCTGCACCATGAAGCTCAACGCGACCGCCGAGATGGAATCCATCACCTGGCCCGCATTCAATGCCATTCACCCGTTTGCGCCCACTTCCGACGCACCCGGACTGCTCAAGATCATCAAGGATCTCGAAGACTGGCTGGTTGCGGTCACCGGTTACGACAATGTGAGCCTGCAGCCCAACGCGGGCAGTCAGGGGGAGTACGCGGGTCTGCTCGCGATCCGCAACTACCACCTCAGTCGCGGCGACGATCACCGCGACACCTGCCTGATCCCGTCCAGCGCCCACGGCACCAACGCCGCATCCGCCGTCATGGCAGGAATGCGCGTCGAGGTTGTCGCGTGCCGTCCCAACGGCGATGTCGACGTCGACGATCTGCGTGCCAAGATTGCTGATCACGCTGAGCGTCTCGCCGCGATCATGATCACGTACCCGTCCACCCACGGTGTGTACGAGCACGAGATCTCCGACATCTGCGCAGCGGTGCACGACGCCGGCGGACAGGTATACGTCGACGGTGCCAACCTCAATGCTCTTGTCGGCCTTGCCCGTCCGGGTCGTTTCGGCGGCGACGTCAGCCATCTGAACCTGCACAAGACTTTCTGCATCCCGCACGGCGGCGGTGGCCCCGGCGTCGGACCGATCGGTGTTCGTTCACACCTCGCACCGTTCATGCCCGGACATCCCATGGCGCCGGAACTGGGCGGCCGGGGCACAATCTCCGCCGCGCCGTACGGCAGCGCATCCATCCTGCCCATCACCTGGACTTACATCCGAATGATGGGAGCGCAGGGCCTGCGCCGCGCGAGCCTGACGGCTATCGCGTCCGCCAACTACATCGCCCGTCGTCTCGACGAGTACTTCCCGGTGCTCTACACCGGCGAAAACGGCATGGTCGCGCACGAGTGCATCCTCGACCTGCGCGGTCTGACCAAGGACACCGGAGTTACCGTCGACGACGTCGCAAAGCGTCTGGCCGACTACGGTTTCCATGCCCCGACCATGAGCTTCCCCGTGGTCGGCACCCTCATGGTCGAGCCCACCGAGAGCGAAAACCTCGAAGAAATCGACGAGTTCTGCGAAGCGATGATTGCCATTCGCGGCGAGATCGATCGCGTCGCAGCCGGCGAATGGACCGTCGAGGACAACCCACTGCGCGGTGCGCCGCACACCGCCGGAAGCATTGCAGCCGAGTGGGATCACCCCTACTCGCGCGAGATCGCAGTGTTCCCGCGTGGTAAGGCTCGGCCCAAGGTATGGCCGGCAGTGCGTCGTATCGACGGTGCGCATGGCGACCGCAACCTGGTCTGCTCATGCCCGCCGATCGAAGCGTTCGCGGGTAACTAGTTTTTCACCCGCCGCTGGAGGTCACGGTTCGCGAATCAGTTCGAGAACGGTGATCTCCGGCGGTGCGCCCACCCGCACCGGTGGTCCCCACGCTCCGGCACCGCGGGTCGTGTACAGAACGGTATTACCGATCTTGTCCAGGCCGTGCACCGAAGGTTGTTGCAGCGGAACAAGATAACGCAGCGGCCACATCTGCCCGTCGTGAGTGTGGCCGGACAGTTGTAGGTCGATTCCCAGCTCGGATGCTTCAATCGCTTGACGCGGTTCGTGCGCCAGGAGCAGGGCAAACGTTTCGGGGTTGCGGCCCTCCAGGGCTGTGCCGAGGTTCGGTTCATACGGTTCGGGCGACGTGTAGTCGTGAATTCCCACGATATCGATTGAGGCCCCGCCGCGCTCGATCGAGGATCGACTGTTGCGAAGTGTGGTGACTCCCAAGCTGTCCCACACGGCGAGCCATTTTCCGCCGTCGTCGGCGTAGAACTCGTGATTGCCGCTAACCCCGAAGATTCCGTCCGGCGCGCGGAGATCAGCGAGGGGTGCAAGATCCGGAGCGACCTTGGCGACGGTGCCGTCCACCAGATCGCCGGCGATCGCGATCAAGTCCACGTCTTGAGCATTCACCAGGTCGACGACCTTGCGAGTGAAATCAACTCCACGCGCCGGACCGACATGCAGGTCCGTGATCAGGGCGATCCGATAACCGTCGAAAGCTTCCGGTAGACGCGCGAGTGGCACGCGCACACGGGTGACCCGGGGATTCGACGCCTCGAGTACTCCGTATCCAGCGGTTCCGAAAGCAGCGAGAGTTACTGCTGCCGTGGCCAACTGCAAGGTGCGACGCTTGGCCGGATCTACCTCGGTGGATTGACCACTGCGTTTGCGTACCAGGTGGTTGATCCCGGCGATCAATCCGATAATCAGTAATCCCGGGATCAGATACAGCCACGACGCCAACCAGACCCAGCCGAGAAATCCGACCGGGCGTGCCCACGACGTCGGGAAGAGTTCGCCGCTGCCCATCCCGATAAGCGTCAGCAGACCCAACAGCACCAACAGGGCATCGGTGATGCGAGCCCAGCGCGTCGGCATCCCGGTGGCGCGGACAAGCCTGCGGTGCAGGAACCAGGTCAAGAGGGCAAGAACTACTGCAAATACAGCGAGACGCGCCATCAGGACAGCAGTTTCGCGACAGCGCCGGCCAATGCGGGGTCGGCGGTCGAATCCACGCGAATCAACGTTCCACCGGTCCGGTCCGATACGTCTTGGAGAGTAGAGATGTCACTGCCGGCACCGACAACCAGAATGTCCACCTGAACCGGGCGAGCAGGGTTACCCGCGGAGGCTAGTGCGCTGAGCAATTCGGCCCGGGTCATCGTGGATTCGTCCGTGGAACTGGAAGTGACGAGGAGAACCGAGTTGGTACGGCCTGAGTCGTACCCGTCGACAGCCGCCTTGTAGGCCGCTGCCAGCGCCGGATATTTGGCGGACTTTCCTTCGGCGCGTAACCCGTTCAAGGCGGCAGTGAGCGCGCCGCGATGATCGGGAGCGGACAGGGGAGCGCCCGGAACCAGCACTCGCTCAGTGGTGGTGAACGCGGCCAGTCCGACATCGGACGCATCGGGACTGCGGCCGAGTTGAGCCTCGAGAGCCGTGACGATATTGGCCAGTCGCGATCGACCGCCGTCGTCGACGCCCATCGGAGTCGATGTGTCCATCACGATGCTTGCACTGCGCACCGAGACCGGATTGGCCACTACATTGCCGAGAACCGCTGCAGTCTCTGCGGAGGCCGGCACCAGTGCGGATGCGATTCGCGTCAGCGGCAGCGCTCCCAGATTGGGGTCGGTTTGACCTTCCACTCGAAAGCCGGAGTCCACGAAGATCTTCGACGACTCGGACTCACGCATGTACTCGGAGAATTGGGCTGCCGCGCGCGAGGAAGTCTCGTCGATACCCGCGCCGGAAACTACGACGGCCGGGTAGTCGGCGACGGGCGTAGAACCGATCGGGGAGTACGCCGTCATAGCGGGGTTCGCGGATTGCGCGATCGACTGTTCTGTTGTGGGAACAGCTTTGACAGTATCCGGCGCTCCGCTGGACAAGGCTGCCAGTGCGTCGGCGGTGGTGGCCGGCGGGTTCGGCAGGGTCTGGAAGCGAAGTGCCAGGGTGGTCAACGCGGAGGTTACCGGGCTGGAGCGAGCCTGCTCAGTGGTGACCGGACCTGCTCCGGCTCCGGACACGTCGGCGGCGACGGCTTGCGTTGACATGACGGTTTCGGTACTGCCGACGGGAAGTGCCATCGTCAACTCCGATGGCAGCGACTTCCAGGCAGCGCCGGCGGATTTCAACGAGGCCGCCGTATCAGGACTGACGGCCAGGACGAGTGGCGACGTTGCGAGCGATCGCGGTTCGCCGTTCATGACCGACTGTCCGGCCAATGACGCGGTATCGAACGAACTCTGGGCGACCCACAGGCCTGGTCGCGGCCCGAGTGCCGCGGCATCCCAAGTCGATTGGGCACCGGCAGCAAGCGCCGCCCCGACAGCAGGCGTCGGCGCGCCGTGTACGGCAATGGTGATGCAGTGGTCCCGAACCACGGGCGAGGTCTGGGTGTACCGCTTTCCCAGTTCTTCGATCTGCGGGGCAATGGACGGATCGGCGGTGACATCGAGCGTCTTGCCACCCTCGACGCACGTCCCCGCAGCCTGATCGCCCTGATCGGCGATCCGACTGCCGAGCGCTTTCCAGCCGAAAAAACCCGCCACGATCAGCACTATCAGTACGACCACGAAGATCGGTCCCTTGCTGATGCCTCTGGCGCTTGAACCGCCGCGATGTTCGCCCACGTACCTTGCCCGCCTCGGTCGCTCGAAGATTGTGTTCAGGCCAGTCTAGTGATGATCAAACGCGAACGGCCCCGACACCACTTCGGTGTCGAGGCCGTTCGGAATGCGTCAGGAGCTATGAGGCGTTGGCGGCCTTGTACTCGCGGCGACGACGGTGCAGGATCGGCTCCGTGTATCCGCTGGGCTGCTTCGCGCCCTCGAGAATCAGTTCCTTGGCTGCCTGGAATGCGATGTTGGAATCGAAATCCGGTGCCATGTTGCGGTATTCGGCGTCGCCGTCGTTCTGACGGTCGACAACCGGTGCCATGCGTTCGAGTGCAGACACGACGTCCGTCTCACTGACGATGCCGTGACGCAACCAGTTGGCGAGCAACTGGCTCGAGATGCGCAGGGTCGCGCGGTCCTCCATGAGCGCGACATCGTGGATGTCGGGAACCTTGGAGCAGCCGACGCCGGCGTCGATCCAGCGGACGACGTAGCCGAGGATGGACTGGCAGTTGTTGTCGAGTTCTTCCTTCTTCTCCGCGTCCGTCCAGTCGGTGCTGGGTGCGAGCGGGATAGTCAGGATGTCGTCGACGGTGGCGCGAGGCTTACCCTTCAACTCGTCCTGAACAGCGAAGACATCGACGCGGTGGTAGTGCGTCGCGTGCAGGGTTGCGCCGGTGGGCGAGGGGACCCACGCGGTGTTTGCGCCGGCCTTGGGGTGGCCGATCTTCTGCTCGAGCATGTCAGCCATCAGTTCGGTCATGGCCCACATACCCTTGCCGATCTGAGCCTTGCCCTGCAGGCCGCAGGCCAAGCCGGTATCGACGTTCCAGTCCTCGTAGGCGCCGATCCACTTCTGCTTCTTCATCTCGCCCTTGCGCACCATCGCGCCGGCTTCCATGGAGGTGTGGATCTCGTCGCCCGTGCGGTCGAGGAAGCCGGTGTTGATGAACACAACACGGTCGCTGGCTTCCTTGATGCAGGCAGCGAGGTTGACCGTCGTACGACGCTCTTCGTCCATGATGCCGACCTTGAGCGTGTTCTCGGGCAAGCCGAGGACCTGCTCGACACGACCGAACAGTTCGGTGGTGAAGGCAACTTCCTCGGGACCGTGCTGCTTGGGCTTGACGATGTAGATCGAGCCCGTACGGCTGTTGTCGTGCGGGCCGTTGGCTTCGCTGATCGTCAGGCCGTGAACAGCGCAGGCGCTGGTGATCAAGGCGTCGAGGATGCCTTCGGGGACCTCGTTGCCTTCGGCGTCGAGGATTGCGGGGTTGGTCATGAGGTGTCCGACGTTGCGGACAAACAGGAGTGAACGGCCATGCAGGCTGAGTTCGCTGCCGTCGACAGCCGTGTACTTACGGTCACCGTTGAGGGTGCGGGTGAAGGACTTGGCGCCCTTCTTGATCTCCTCGGACAGATCGCCGCGATTGAGGCCCAACCAGTTGCGGTAACCGACAACCTTGTCGTCGGCGTCGACAGCGGCGACCGAATCCTCGAAGTCCATGATCGTGGTGACAGCAGACTCGAGTACGACATCCTTGACGCCGGCCGCGTCCGTGCTGCCGATCGGGGAGGCCGCGTCGATCTGGATCTCGGCGTGCAGTCCGTTGTTCCGCAGCAAGATGCTGGTGGGGGCATCCTTGTCGCCGAGGTAGCCGACGAACTTCTCCGGCTGGGCGAGCGTTGTGACGGTGCCGTCGGCGAGCGTGACCTTGACGTCGGTGCCGTCGATCGCGTACTTGGTGGAATCTGCATGCGATCCCGACGCGAGAGGTGCTGCCGCGTCAAGGAATTCACGAGCCCAGGCGATGACTTTGTCGCCGCGAACCTTGTTGTAGCCCGAACCCTTCTCGGCGCCGTTCTCCTCGGAGATGGCGTTGGTGCCGTACAACGCGTCGTACAACGAACCCCAACGGGCGTTGGACGCGTTGAGTGCGAAGCGCGCGTTGAGAATCGGGACGACCAACTGCGGGCCGGCCGTCGACGTGATTTCGGTATCCACATTTGCTGTCGTGACCGAGAACGGTGCCGGCGTCGGCAGGAGGTATCCGATTTCCTGCAGGAAAGCCTTGTAGGCGGCGGCGTCGAGGGGAGCGCCGGAGTGGTCGCGGTGCCACTGATCGATCTTTGCCTGCAAATCGTCACGCTTGGCAAGCAGCGCGCGGTTCTTCGGGGCGAGCTCGGTGATGACCTTGTCAGCGCCGGCCCAGAACGTCTCGGCGTCTACACCGGTACCGGGAAGTGCCTCCTCGACAACGAAGTCGTAGAGAACCTTCGCAACCTGCAGACTGCCGACCTGAACGCGCTCAGTCATGAATAGCCTCACTTTTCCGAAATCGGAGCACCGCGACGGGTGCCATGAACCGCAATCAATGTTACTCGTGAGTATCTCGCGGGGGGACAGAGCCTCGATGGATTCATCACACTCGGCCCGCGGGGACCTCGAACTCTGCACAACACAGACGTTCGACCAGGACATCTCCCGGCTGTGGCCGGGGTGAGGACGTCCGCAGCGTTGGGTAATGCTGCGTTTTCGGGGCAATTCTGTGTTGTTGGCAGCAGTACTCGGCACTGATTCGCCGAGCATCACTGCCGAGAACTATATCCCGAGTCGCCGGGGACGCCGACATCGAAGTTGCCCGGTCAGAGTTTCTTGGCCGATATTTCGAAACCTGCGCTGCGCAGACGCTCGACCAGGACATCTCCCAACGCCGTGGACGGGGTCAGGACGCCGGCGGCCTTGGGTAGTGATGTGTCTTCAGCACTGTCGACTGCCAGGCTCAACGCTGATTCGCCGAGCATCACTGCCGTTGCGCTGTATCCGGGGTCGCCTTGCGCGCGGACGCGTGATCGGTACCGGGCTCCGGTGGTCGTGACGGTGAAGACGTCGAGCGTGAAATGCCCCTTCTTCTGCGCGTCCTCGCTCGGACCTTCGCCGGGCGCGGGGAGCACCTTGTCGAGGAGGAATCGCGTCGGGGGAAGTGCCAGCCCGGCAATCAGGGCGCCGAGTCCGAGCGCCACACCGCCGGCAACCACTGGTGAGATGACGGAAGATCCGACGCTCATCACCTCGCTGTACTTGAATTTCTTGCCGTAGGCCCAGTCCCGCAGTGCGTTACTGCGCCGGACGACGCGGGTGTTGTAGGACGCCATGAAGAACGGCGCCTTCCATCCTTTCAACGAAGGGCTGATCTTCCGGCCGTCGACGACCGTCACGTCGCTCTGGCGACCGAGATCCGGTTCGCGCTCACGGTCAGGGCTCAGCGAGTACGGCGACGCGGCCAATTTCCTCAGGCGCGCATCATCTTTCGACACGTCGATCTGATTTCGGACTGAATCGATGGTGCCGCCGCTGATACCGCCTCGCAGTGAGGTCACGACCAACGTGGTGTCGGTCATCTCGCCGGCATCATCGGCTTGGACCAACTTGTGCAGGACGTGAACGCCCAGATCCGAAGGGATGGAATCGAATCCACACGAGTGGACGATGCGTGCGCCGGTGGACACCGCAAGGTCGTGATTGGCGTCGATGCTGTCCCGATGGAAGAGGACCTCGCCGGTGAGATCGACGTAGTCGGTGCCGGCAGCAGCGCAGGCATGAGCCAGGGCGTGTCCGTACTTTGCGTACGGACCGACGGTCGTGGCAACGACGCGGGTTCGCATCGCAAGAACCTTCAACGCGGTGGGGTCGTCGGCGTCGGCAATGACCAGGGGGAGTTCAGCCGCAGCGGCACCGAGCGTTGCCCGGACTTCAGCCAGCTTTTCGAGCGAGCGACCACCGAGACCGATCTTGATGCCTGCAGGTGCATTTTTCACCAGATACTCGGCCAGGAGTTTTCCGACGAAGCCGCTCGCTCCGTAGACGATGATGTCGAGCTCAGGTTCAGACATGGCATCAGCCTACAAACGAGCACCCTGATCCGGTGTGATGGAGATCACTCTGAGGGTAGGGGGTCCTTGACGACGAGGATCGGTACCTCGACTTCGAGGAGGAGGCGCTGGAGCGGCCGTTCCAAGAGAAACTTGCCGATGGGGGACATACGACGCGTTCCGACGATCAAGAGCCCCGCACCGGTGGACTCGGTCAGCTGGACCAACGCCGTGACCGGGTCGCCGTCATGCTCCGTCGTGCGAAGTTCCCACGGCGTCTCGGAGAATCCGCCGGCGTCGAGCGCCGATTGGATCTCTCCGCGCAATGCCGCGCTGTCTTCGTCGGTTTCTGCGAGATTGATGTCGTCGATGACATGCAGAACCAGAAGTGGTTCGCGTCGATTCACGGACTCGCGTGCGCCGGCGACGATGGCAGCCCGGCCCTCCGGGCTGTCCTTGTGTACGACAGCGATCGCCATGGTTCCTCCGAATTGATTGCCGGTGCCCCAGTCGATGGCAGGGGCGTAGCCCATTATCGTCTGCAATTGCGTTCGGCTACCGGAATGCGGGACTCGACACGGCGCTCAGGCAGTGTCGAAGTCGCCACATCCCGGTGGGGGGGTGGGTGCAGTCACCTCACCACCGTGGACGCTCGGCGGTCACCTCACCACTGTGGACGCTCGGCGGTCACCTCACCACTGTGGACGCTCGGCGGTCACCTCACCACTGTGGACGCTCGGCGGTCACCTCACCACTGTGGACGCTCGGCGGTCACCTCACCACTGTGGACGCTCGGCGGTCACCTCACCACGGTGAAGGCTTGTAGTCCTTGAGGAAGCAGCCGTGGATGTCGACGCCCAGTTCGCCCTGGACGATGGGGTCGTACACGCGGGCTGCGCCGTCGACCAGGTCGAGTGGGGCATGGAACCCTTCGTCGGCCAGCCGCATCTTGGTGAAATGCGGACGTTCGTCGGTGATCCACCCGGTGTCGACGGCAGTCATGAGGATGCCGTCTTCGAGCATTTCCTTGGAACTGGTGCGGGTCAGCATGTTCAGTGCGGCCTTGGCCATATTGGTGTGCGGGTGGCCCGGACCCTTGTACGCGCGGCTGAACTGGCCTTCCATTGCGGAGACGTTCACGACGTACTTGCGACGCGCATCGGATGCTGCCATCGACGGACGCAAACGCGAGACGAGGATGAACGGGGCAACAGAGTTGCACAGTTGAACTTCGAGAAGCTCGATCGGGTCGACCTCTTCGACGGTCTGAACCCAGCTGTTGCTGTGTGCGAGGTCGGGGAGGAGTCCGCCGGCGTCGATAGCGATGCCCTGTTCGATGCGATCGGGTGAAGCGGATTTTGCGACCAGGGCCAGCGAGCTGACGGCGTCGGCCGAAAGATTGCCGGTTGTCAGGGCAGCAACGTCCGACAGTGAACCTGCCAGCGCAGCCGGGTGTGCGTCGCTGGTCTTACCGAACGTGACGACGTCCGGAAGTTCGCCCGCGGGAAGTGCACTGGCCTCGGCGTCGACCAAAGCGCCGTAGGCGCCGGGGGACCGACGTACGGTCTGGGCGGCATTGTTGATCAGAATGTCGAGAGGGCCTTGTGCCGCAACGGAATCGGCGAGCGCAACAACCTGCGCCGGATCGCGGAGGTCGATGCCGACGATGCGCAGACGGTGAATCCACTCGGCGCTGTCTTCCATCGCCTTGAATCGGCGAATCGCGTCGTTGGGGAAGCGCGTGGTGATGGTCAGGTGTGCGCCGTCGCGCAGCAGACGCAAGGCGATGTACATACCGATCTTGGCGCGGCCACCGGTCAGGAGCGCGCGGCGTCCCGTCAGATCGGTACTGGCGTCACGCTTGCTGCGGCTCATCAATGCGCAGTCCGGGCACAGTTGGTGATAGAAGGCGTCGACCTGTGTGTAGCGCTGCTTGCAGATGTAGCAAGGGCGCGCCTTGATGAGAGTGCCCGCGATGGAACCGGCAGTGTTGGACTTGATCGCGATGCCGGCGGTCTCGTCGTCGATACGATCCGGTGAACCCGTTGCCGTAGCAGCGACGACCTCACGGTCTGCTTCGTTGACGGCCGCGCGTGAGGCCAGTCGACGCTTCTTCTTGAGTCGCTTGAACAGATGGCCGACGGCACGCTGCATCGTGACGGAGTCTGGATGTTCGTCGTCGAGTTCGGCGGCTTCGCGCAGAACCTTCAAACAGATCGCGAGTTCTGCGGGGTCGAGTCCGGTCAGTTCTGCCAAGGCAGATTCTGAAACTGTTACGTCGGACTGCCGTGTATCTGTATCCACTTGAACTTCTGTTCCATCTCGATCGCCGCTCGCGCGGACTGCTCCCCGGTGTGGGAACGTTGCCATCTTACGAGAAAAGCTCCGGTTCAATGAACCGGAGCTTTTCCTGTCTGTCTCAACACAGAGTGTCCGAGGGGGGACTTGAACCCCCACGTCCGTTAATAGGACACTAGCACCTCAAGCTAGCGCGTCTGCCATTCCGCCACTCGGACTCGGCACCGATTTCGCGGTGCAGGGAAAGAGTATCCGATGCCGTCCCTGACTCCCAAATCGCCTACTCGGGGCATGTTTTGTGTGCCCTTAACTCCACGTCGATGTTCTGTGCAGGGGTGTGGAGTACCAATGTCCGCGGTGGCAGCGATGAATGCGCTCCGCTGGTTCGGTCAGGGAACCGTCCAGGCGCCGGCGCCTGGACTCATGACTGCGGGGTACCCGGCAGGTCCAGTCGGTACCGTGATGGTGGCGACCACGGCTCCGGACCCTGTTTGGGCCTCGACGCTTGGATATCCGAGGTACGCGGTGCCCGTTGCGCCGGTTGAGATGTTTCGCCAATGAATGAAGACGCAGCAGTAGCGATCCCCGGTGAATTGGGTGATGCCCGGCGTCGTCAGATCGGTCCTGGCGGTCACGTACATGACGCCCACGGAGGGGAGTCCGGTCGGAGAGACCGAGGCCCCTATAACTGGAACGGGGAAAACCGTGCCGGTCGGTGCGGCGGCTGCAGGTTGTGCACCAACGAGCAGCGCGAGCCCGATTCCGGCGGCGATCGATGCTCGGCGTAGGGCGTGGAGTGGTCTCATTGCGTACCCCTGTCTTTGGGATGGGGTACCCGCATTTAGTCCAGAAAACGGACGCGAGAAATTGTGGGTCGGTACAGACAATGTTGCGGCGATTAGCGAAATGCCTGAACGCAGTGTGGATTACGAAGCCGCACAACAAAAATGATCCCAGCCGGTTCGGCTGGGATCATTTTTATGTATTTCGAGTGTCCGAGGGGGGACTTGAACCCCCACGTCCGTTAATAGGACACTAGCACCTCAAGCTAGCGCGTCTGCCATTCCGCCACTCGGACTCGGCCCCGATTTCTCGGTGCTGGGAAAGAGTATCCGATTCCGGGGGTTGTCCCAAATCGCCAGGTGGGAACCGTTCTAGTCTGCCATCTCGGGTGATTCGATGGTAGGAAAGTGACATGCCTTCATCTCCGAAAGATTCAGGTCCCAGCCGCGCAGAAGCAGAAGTCGTCGACCTTGTCAGTTCTCTGATTCGTTTCGACACCTCCAATACCGGAGAACTCGAAACGACCAAAGGTGAACGTGCGTGCGCGGAGTGGGTTGCCGCGCAGCTGCAGGAAGTCGGATACGAAACCGAATATATCGAGTCGGGTGCTCCCGGCCGAGGAAATGTGTTCGCGCGATTGAAAGGTGCAGATTCCGGACGAGGTGCCTTGATGCTGCACGGCCACCTCGACGTTGTTCCGGCTGAGCCCGCCGATTGGAGTGTGCACCCGTTCTCCGGGGCCGTTCAAGACGGATACATCTGGGGGCGCGGCGCTGTCGACATGAAAGACATGGTCGGGATGATCCTGGCGCTCGCCCGCCAGTTCAAAGCTGAAGGAACTGTTCCGCCGCGCGATCTGGTGTTCGCTTTTGTCGCTGACGAAGAGGCGGGCGGCAAGTACGGCTGCCAGTGGCTGGTCGAGCACCGCCCGGATTTGTTCGAGGGAGTAACCGAGGCCGTCGGTGAAGTGGGCGGTTTCTCGTTGACCGTTCCGCGTCCGGACGGCAGCGATCGCCGTCTGTACCTGGTGGAGAGTGCCGAGAAGGGCCTCGGCTGGATGAGGCTGACGGCGAAGGGCCGTGCCGGACATGGTTCCTTCCTTCACGACGACAATGCCGTGGCGACCTTGGCGGGGGCAGTTGCGAGGTTGAGTGCCCATAAGTTCCCGATAGTGATTTCAGATTCGGTCGCGGAATTCCTCACCGCGGTGGGGGAAGAAACAGGGCTCGATTTCGATCCGACGTCGCCGGATATCGACGGAACTTTGGCCAAGCTGGGCACGATCGCCAACATCATCGGTGCGACATTCCGGGACACGGCCAATCCCACGATGCTCAAGGCCGGATACAAGGCAAACGTCATTCCGCAGACTGCGGAAGCCGTCTTCGACTGCCGTGTGCTTCCCGGACGCCAAGCCGAGTTCGAGCGCACCGTCGACCAATTGATCGGCCCCGACGTGACCCGCGAGTGGATCACCAAACTCGACTCGTACGAAACGACATTCGACGGCCATCTGGTCGATGCGATGAACAATGCGATCCTCGCTCACGACCCCGATGCGCGCACTGTTCCGTACATGCTCTCCGGCGGAACCGACGCGAAAGCGTTTGCGAAGCTGGGTATCCGGTGCTTCGGGTTCGCGCCGTTGCAGTTGCCGCCCGAGCTCGATTTCAGTGCGTTGTTCCATGGCGTCGACGAGAGGGTGCCGGTGGACGCCGTACTGTTCGGAACACGTGTTCTGGAACATTTCCTGCTCAATTCCTGAACGCGCAGCAGCCTTGAACATCAGTCACACGAAAGGATTTTGTATGGCTTACGATCCGTACGAACCATTGCCGAAGTTGCCGAGCTTCGAGCTGACCAGCGACGACATCACGGCGGGTCAACCGCTGAAACTTGCTCAGGCCAGCGGTGCCTTCGGTGTTCCCGGCGGCGAGGACATCTCGCCGCAGCTCTCCTGGTCGGGATTCCCGGCCGAGACCAAGAGCTTTGTTGTCACAGTGTTGGATCCTGATGCCCCCACCGCGTCGGGATTCTGGCACTGGGAAGTGGCGAACATTCCCGCTTCTGTCACCGAACTTCCGGCCGGCGCGGGCGCCGCGGACAGTTCTGTTCTGCCCGAGGGCACGGTGACTCTCCGCCACGACGGCGGCGGCTTCGGCTACATCGGTGCCGGCCCGCCTCCCGGGCACGGACCGCATCGCTACATCGTTGCCGTTCACGCCCTGGACGTCGACAAGCTCGACGGCGTCACCGCCGACTCGCCACCCGCGTTCCTGGGTTTCAACGTGTTCCATCACGCGATCGCACGCGCAACGCTGACAGGCACGTTCGAGGTCAAGTAAGGCCAGAGCAACGGCAGCGGCCGGTTCCCTTCGCGATGAAGGGAACCGGCCGCTGCCGTTGAGGCGTAGTGACTAGCGCGGGTTCTCGGCACCCACGGCTTGGCTGATCGAGGAGAATCCGGCAGCCCGCACCTTCTTCGCGATGCCCTTGTGAATGCTGCGAGCCCAGAACGGTCCGCCGTAGATGAAGCCGGTGTAGCCCTGAACCAACGTTGCGCCGGCCAGAATGCGCTCCCACGCCTGATCGGCTGTTTCGATACCGCCGACAGAGATGATGGTCAGTTTGTCGCCGACACGACCGTACAAGCGGCGAAGCACCTCGAGTGAGCGATCCGCAACGGGTGCACCGGACAGTCCGCCCGCGCCGATTGCCGCGACCTCGGCGTCGGGCGTCTTCAACCCGTCGCGACGAATCGTGGTGTTGGTGGCCACAATTCCGGCCAACCCGAGCTCGACGGCCAGATCAGCGACAGCGTCGACGTCGTCGTCGGACAGGTCCGGAGCAATCTTCACGAGAACCGGAACATGAACGGTGTCGAGGACTGCCTGGAGTAGCGGGCGCAGTGATTCGACTGCCTGCAGGTCCCGGAGTCCCGGAGTGTTGGGGGAGCTGACATTGACCACCATGAAGTCGGCCAGCGGGCCGAGCAGTTGCGCACTGGCCGTGTAGTCGGCAGGCGCGTCGGAGGCGTCGACGATCTTTGTCTTACCGATATTGGCACCGATCGGTACGGTGACGCGGCGCTGGCGCAAGAAGTTCGCCGCATGTCCGGCGCCGTGATTGTTGAAGCCCATCCGGTTGATCAGAGCGCGGTCAGCGGGCAAACGGAACAGTCGTGGGGCTGGATTGCCGGGCTGCGCCTGCGCCGTGACCGTTCCGATTTCTGCGAATCCGAATCCGAGCGGACCCCACGCGTCGACTCCGGTGGCGTCCTTGTCGAAGCCGGCCGCCAATCCGAGGGGAGCGGGAAACGTCAGGCCGAAAGCCTGACTCCGTAGGACCGGATCGTCGACCACGAGGACCTTCGCGACGAGCCATCGGATCGGCGCAAATCTCGTCACCAGGCGCATGGCGGCAAACGCCAGATGATGGATGCGCTCCGGGGGAACGCGGAACATCAGGCTCAACAGCAGCTGGTACACAATTCTCCTGCTTTTCGTCGGTGTGAACTTCGTGGTGTGAACGTCGAGGTGGACGAATCAGTGGATGATGCCGTCCGGATTTTCCACATGTAGCGGTGTTTTCTTACGTTTGAGCAGAACGCGTCGAGTGCCGTCCGGATACAGGCGCACCTGGGAAAGTTCCCACCCGCCGAACTCCGCGGAGATCGACAGACGCATCGACGCGGTTATTCGCGAGACATGCGGCGGAAGGTGCAGCGGCAGATAGTCGAACACGTCATCGGACGTGTCCCAGGGAGTCTGTGCCAAGGAAGGCCTCTGCCGCTGCTCCATCAGCTGATCCGCGAGGGAATGCTCTGGAGTCCGTCCCCGGTCGCGGACCCGACGATCAGGGTGCCGGTGCTGGAATCGACTGCAAGCGAGTTGGGCTGACGCACGGTGCGGAACCGAGCGGTTTCGACGGGGATGCCCGAGGAGAGATCCAGGCCGACAACTTCGTTGGTGCCGGTCAGAGTTACCCATACCCGGTCTGCGCCCTCGTCGTAGGCCACTGCGTACGGCGAGTCTCCGACTGGGAAGCGCTGGCGCATCAGGAGCGGATCGGCGGTGAAGACGAGAAGTTCGTCGCCGGTGGTGTCGGTGATGAGGATGCGACCGAAATGGTCCGTCGTGAGGTGTGTGGCTCCTTCACCGGCCCGCAATGCGGCTCCGAGACGGTCTTCGCCTAAGTCGATTGCAGTCAGTGAGGTCTGCTGGTGATCGAGCGCGCTGAGATTCTCGCCCGTTACGGCGAGTTCGTCTACCGACGCGAAACCTGAAATCGTTTGTGTCTGACCGGTCTTCGGGTCGACAATGTGAATTGAACCATTGTCGGTGCCGATGGCGATTCGGCCGTCGGCAAGTTCGACTGCCGAGTTGGCCACTCCGGGGGAGGGGGTAACGCTCTGCTCGCCGGTGTTCAGATTCAGCGTCACGACCTGGCCGTCCATGGACAGCAAGGCTTTTCCGTCCGAGGCGATCGACACGTCGCGGACGTCTCCGTCGAGGCTGATCTCTCGGCCGGCTACGGCGGTATCTGCGAGTTCCAGCGAACCGGCCGGAACGATCCGCACCGAACGCGGATCCTGTGTCACGACCAGAGTGTTGCGCGTGACCGGATCGAATGTGATGGAATCGATTCGGCCGGTGTACGGGCGAACGACACCGTCGAGAGAATTCGTGGTGGCCGGCGAAACTACTGCGGTAGCCGGATCGATGGTCTGGAGTTTGTCGCCACCCTCACCGGAAGAACATCCAGTGACAAGCAGAAGAGCCGCTCCCATCGCTGCTGTGGTGGTGCGGATCCCAAGGCGAGTCATGTGTCGGTTCCTCGTTTTCTTTTCAAAACTTGTCTTCACTTGTTTTCTCGAAATGACTGCTGACGCTCTACGTCTGCCCTCGATCATCCCTGATCGACGCGCAACCGTTTTCATTGCATTGGCCTACGACTGACCATTCCGTCCGACGCACCGCCGCGATACCGTACGAACAACGATTGTGGCTGACACCGCAATCTCTGAGGAGCTCATCGTGATTCCTGTCGAACCCTCCGGATCCGGAGAGGATTGTGGCGACTACGCGCGCGGCAATTTCGAGATCGAAGATGTATCCGTCGGTGCACATGCGCATGGTTTCGGCAGGTCAGCGGGCAAGACCTTTGCGTTCCGCGTGCGCAAGAGCATCCTGTACGTCGAGGTGTATCGGGACTATTGCGAGCGCAGCGTCCCAAGTCCGGACGACGTGATCGCGACTGCGGAACGGTCGGTCCGGGACATCGACTTGACCGACGTTCGGAGTATTTCTGCTGTGGTCCGCGACGCAGTCGCCTCGGTCGAGACAGATTCATCACAACCGTCGGGGAGTGAGGCAGTCACGACGCTACGCGCTGTACTCGATCGACTCGGAGCGATCATCGATTCCGTTCGCTGACACCCGATCCGGATCGGATGGTTGCCTTGGTGAAGTCGCGTCGGGGGATCACCAAGGCTGCCCCGGTTTTCGGATGCTCGAACACCTCGACCGGATAACCGTAGACGCGAGTGAGTAGATCCTCGCGCAACACCGACTCCGGGGAACCGTCGGCAGCAATGCTGCCGTTCTCGAGTACAACTATCCGGTCCGCATACGCCGCAGCCAAAGCCAGATCGTGGAGAACGACCACGACGGCGCCGCCTTCGGCCGCACGTGCCCTTGCGAGCGACATGACCGCTTCCTGGTGACCGAGGTCGAGAGCAGCGGTCGGTTCGTCGAGCAGAACTGTCGACGTCTCCTGCGCGAGTACACGCGCGAGAGCCACTCGGGCCTGCTCGCCACCGGACAGCGCTGCAAACGGGCGGTGCGCGAATGCTTCGACGTCGCACGTCTTCATCGCCGCGGCAACAGCGTCGCCGTCACGATCTTCGCGACCTGTACCGGCCCAGGGAGCGCGTCCCATGGTGACAACCTGGAGTGCGGTGAACGAGAAGCCGATGGTGTGTTTCTGGGGGAGTACTGCGCGTCGACGGGCCATGTCGATCGCGGACCACGAGTTGAGATCGGTGCCTTCGACCTCGACGCGTCCGCTGATGACCGGTTGATCACCGGCCAAAGCTGCGAGAAGTGTCGATTTGCCGGCACCGTTGGGGCCCACGAGGACGAGGACCTCGCCGACGCGGACATCGACGCTGACGCCGTCGAGGATGTTTCGGCCGCCGCGTTCGACGGTGATGTCGAGTGCTTGCAGCGTGACGTCACCGACTACGGGACTCTGCGGTTCGGGCGACGTGTGTCCGAACAGTTCACGCCAGTTGCGTGCGAAGCTGCTCATGCCCACCCACCTTGCCTTGCGCGAGTGCGGCGCAACAACCAGAAGAAGAAGGGGCCGCCGACGAGTGCCGTGAGCATTCCGAGCGGGAGATCGGCATTGTCGATGAGGGATCGTGATCCCAAATCGGCCAGAAGCAGAACCAGCGCGCCCGCGAGGGCACTGGCCGGTATCAATGCCCGGTGACCGGGTCCGACAAGAATGCGCATCAGATGGGGAACAACAAGTCCGACGAACAAGATGATGCCGGTGAACGCGACACTGGCGGAAACCAGCAGGGCGACGATCAAGACTGCAAGTTGGCGCAGGCGTTCGACGTTGACGCCCAGGTGCCGGGCGGCATGTTCGCCGAGGGCGAGGAGGTCGAGTCGGGGCGCGATGACCATGGTTGCGGCGATACCGACGACGGCCATCGGCGCTACGACCATCACCGAACTCCACGTTGCACCGTTGAGGCTGCCGAGTTGCCAGAAGACGATCTGATCGCGAGCGGAGGGACTCGCGATGAAGGTGAAGAACGCGATGAGACCGCCGGCAAACGCGTTGACGGCCACGCCGGTCAGAATGAGCGTGACCACCTCGGTTCGGCCTTCGTGCCGGGCAAGGAGATACACCGCTGCGGTCGTGATCAGGCCTGCGATAAATGCGGCTGCAGCGACAGTCCAGCCGGCGGCAAAGGTTCCACCGACGACGATGACGGCACTCGCGCCGACAGCCGCTCCGGCGGATACACCGATCACTCCGGGCTCAGCAAGGGGATTGGAGAACACTCCCTGCAGCAGGGCGCCGGAGCAACCGAGCGCCGCGCCGACACAGATGGCGAGAACGACTCGCGGAAAGCGGACTTCCCAGAGCGTGACCTCACCGCTGGGGTGGGCCGGTAGGGGACCGATGTCGAGGCCGATTCGGTGCAAGATGCTGCCGAGCACCTCGAGTGGCGACGTGGGCACCTGTCCGATGCATGCCGACAGTACTGCGACGATGACCAGAGCTACGGACAGACTGATCAGTACGACGCTCACGCGGGAACGGGAGGCTGCGCGCGTTGCCGACGCGTCAGCTGCTCCGACGGGGCTTTCTGTCTCGGTACTCACGAATCTGCGGGTCCGTAGATTGCTTCGGCCAGCACCTGCATGACGCGGCCGGTGTTGGGGCCGAAGCTGAGGATGACGCCGTCTTCCATGTCGATGACGCGCTGATTCTTACCGGCGGGTGTCTGCGCGATGCCGGGAATCTTCTCGAGGCCGTCAACCCCGCCGATGGAGGCGAGTCCGTCTGTCATCACCAGAAACGCGTCGGGAGCAGCCGCGATGAGTGCCTCGCTGGTAATCGCGACAAAGTTCGAGGTGATTCCGGAGGCTGTTCCCGCGTCGACCGCACCGAGCGCTTCGATGAGCGAATCGGCGCCGGAACCGTCGCCGCCGATCATCGTGATCGCAGTACCGCGAAGATAGAGGAACGCGATCTTCAGCTGTTCCGCGTTATCGGGTACGAGATCGCGGGCAGCCGCGATCTCACCTTCGGTTCGACTGACCAGGGCCTTGCCTTGCTCAGGCACTCCGAGGGCGTCGGCGACCGCTTGAATCTGGTTCGGGACACCTTCGAGGGTTCGGGTGGGGTCGAAAAACACGACCGGAATTCCGGCTGCGCGTAGTTGCTCCTGCACGCTCTGCGGGCCGATGGTCGTATCGGTGAGAATGACCGTCGGGTTGAGATTGAGGATCGCTTCCGCGCTCAGGGATTGCCCACCCACCGTGACGACAGGGACGTCGGCCACAGCGGGGAACTTCGCGGAGGTGTCGCGGCCGACCAGGTTGTCACCGAGGCCGAGCGCGACGGTGGTCGCGGCAAACGTTCCGTATCGGTCTGCGGCAACGATCCGACTGTTGTCGGTGATCGTGACCGGAACCCCGTCGAAGCCTGTGACTGTCGTCGGCAAGCTTGCGACGGGGTTTTTCGATACCGGGACGGGGCTGGAATCTTCCAGTACCGCGGTCCGTGCTTGATGTGTCGAACCGGGCTGCTCGTTCGATCCGCACGCGACGAGACCGAACCCGGCGATCACGACCAATGCTGCTGCGGTCCAACGCTTACTCATTTAACGAGGTAGCTCTCGATGTTGCCCTCGAGGTCTGCGAACAGGTCGCCGTTGAGGCGGTAAGCGATGTTGACCTCGTCGATGAACTTCTGCTGTTCCTCAGCGGAAATATCGAGGGCGTCGAGGTTGGCGCGGTAGGTGTCCTTGAACGGCTTGGGCTTGGGGATGCCGTCGAAGGTGTAGAAACGGAGGCCGTCGGTTTGGAGGCCGTAGGCGCGCTCGAGCATGCGGCGGATGATCTGGCCGCCGGAGAGATCGCCCATGTAGCGCAGGTAGTGGTGAGCGACAAAGCCAGCCGGCCAGTCGACGCCAACTTCCTGTAGGCGCGCTACGTAACGTTCGGTGGCCGGCAAGGCTTCGAGACCCTCACGCCAGTTCTCGCCGATCAGGAATTCCAGATCTGCTTCGAGTGCGGCGACACGCAGAAGATCGTCGGAGAGGAAGGGGCTGACCAGTGCATTGTCTGCATGGGCGCGGCCGGCCTCTTCGAGGCTTGTGTAGACCAGGTACGTCTGACCGAGGAGTGCTGCCAACCCGGCCTGCGTCAGTTTGCCGCCGAGGAGCGCACCGACAAATCCGGACTGCTCTGTCTCGCGGTGAGCCGCATCGGTTTCTGCTTTGAGGCGCTCGGAGAATGCGAGTGCATCGGCGGAACTGTGGTCTACGTCAAGCGTTGTCATGGATTCTCCTGTGGGCTACGGACGTGCGTTGCTCACTAGGTTAGCCTGTCCTCTGCTGGTCGCCTGTCCGGGTATTGCATTCATCCCGATCGAGAGTTACGCGCTCACGTCGTCCAATGCCGCGGCAATCGCTTTCGGCAATTCCAATTCCTCGGCAACCAGCACTCCGGTGAGCTGCGCGAGATCGCGTGTACCGACCACAGCGCTGGCAACTCCGGGGCGATCCCGGGCCCAGGCAAGTGCCACAGCCAAAGGTGACGTACCCAATCCGTCGGCCGCTGTAACGACCGCATCGACCACGCGCACCGACGAATCCGTGAGGTAGCTCTGCACGTGGCGCGAATGTGTATCGTCGGCACCTCGTGAATCGACGGGAATGCCGTCGCGGTACTTGCCGGTCAGGACACCTCCGGCAAGCGGAACGGCAGCGAAAACGCCGACGCCGTGATGTGAAGCGGCCGCGAACAATTCTTCTTCGACGCCGCGCGCCAACAGTGAGTACTCGGCCTGAGTTGCGGTGAGAGTTGTTGTGCCACAAGACCCGACGGCTGTGGCCAACTGCCACCCGAGGTATCCGCGTACGCCGACGTAGCGAACCTTGCCACTCGAGACTGCGTAGTCGAGAGTTGCTGCGACTTCGTCGACCGGGGTCAGTGGGTCCCAGGTCGCGACCTGCCACATATCCAGATAATCGGTACCGAGTTCACGGAGGGTGGCGTCCAGCTGACGCAGCAACCCTCGTCGTGAGCAGTCGACCCGATCCGTTCCGATCGGCTTGGGATCGATCCCGGCGCTGGAACTGATGATCAACTCGTCGCGGGGGACGACGTCGTTGAGAAGTTCGGCCAGAATCCGTTGGGCCGCGCCGTCGCCGTACGCGGGCGACGTGTCGACCAAGGTTCCACCGGCCTCCGCGAAAGCCAGGATCTGAGCGGCCGCTTCGTCGCCGTCGGTATCGCGTCCCCAGGTCAGTGTGCCGAGTCCAAGTCGCGAGACTCGAAGTCCGCTCGTTCCGACTGATCTGTGCTTCATAACCGCCCTGAATCTCCCGCGCCTGACTCGGGTACGCGTGTGTCGTGCCCGAGAGTTGTCACCACGTGCAGACTAGTGCGCGGGTGACCTAAGTCGGGGTATTCGGGCATCCGCGTGCCGGACTCGGCGCGCCCAAAGCCGCACCGGTAGCGTGACGCCAGTGAAAAGTGAACCCGACACACGAAACCGTTGTGTAGTAATCCCATTCGAATCGGCCCAGATCGAATCAATGCAGGCTGATCTCTGATGGGCGAGGCGATGACATGGCTACAGGCCATGATCCTGGGGCTCGTGCAGGGATTAACCGAGTTCCTTCCTGTCTCGTCGTCCGGACATCTGAGGATCGTGTCCGAGATATTCTTCGGAAGTGACGCCGGCGCGTCGTTCACTGCGGTGACCCAACTCGGTACAGAACTTGCCGTCCTGATCTACTTCGCTCGTGACATCGTGAGGATTATCACCGCCTGGTTCCGAGGATTGTTCAACGCCGAACATCGCGGCGACCTCGACTACCGGATGGGGTGGTACGTCATCATCGGCACGATTCCGGTGGGTATTCTCGGGTTCCTTTTCAAGGATCAGATCCGTACCGGCGCACGCAATTTGTGGTTGATCGCCACGATGCTCATCGTGTTCGCCCTCGTGATCGCCGCTGCGGAGTACTACGGACGTAAAACACGTCCCATCGAAAGCCTCACCATGCGCGACGGAATCATCATGGGTTCGGCGCAGGCGCTCGCACTCATTCCGGGTGTGTCGCGTTCCGGCGGAACCATCAGTGCCGGTTTGTTCCTCGGACTGACCCGTGAGGCTGCCGCGCGCTATTCGTTCCTGCTGGCAATTCCGGCGGTTCTCGCATCAGGTCTGTTCAGCCTTCCCGACGCCTTCGAGCCTGCCGGTGACGGACTGAACGCCAGCGGGCCGCAGTTGCTCGTCGCCACGGTCATTGCGTTTGCCGTCGGCTACGCAGCCATCGCCTGGCTGCTCAAATTTGTGGTGAATCATTCGATGTACTGGTTCGTCGGATACAGAATCGCTCTCGGCGTACTCGTCCTTGCGCTGCTGGCCACAGGGGTTGTTTCGGCGACATAGCGACCGTTTGGACGTCGACGGTCCGCCCGTAGGAGCGATGCCCCATTAGGGTTATGGCATGACAGTTGTCCTTCTGCGGCACGGGCGGTCGACGTCCAACACTGCCCACACTCTGGCCGGCCGAACGCCGGGTGTGGAACTCGACGACCACGGACGGAAGCAAGCCGCCGGCGTCGTGGATAGATTGGCCGGTCTTGATATCGCGGAAATTGTTCGCTCACCGTTGCTGCGGTGCGAGCAGACCGTCGAGCCCATTGCTGCGGACCGGAGCCTTACCCCGATAGTCGAGGACCGACTGATCGAAGTGGACTACGGACAGTGGACCGGGCGACCCCTGAAGGAACTGCTCGACGAGCCGCTCTGGAAAGTGGTGCAGCGGCACGCCTCCGGTGCAGTGTTCCCCGGCGGTGAAGGCCTGGCGCAGGTTCAGGCACGCGCAGTTGCCGCTATTCGCGAGCACGACGCACGGCTCGCCGCGAAACACGGCCATGACGTCGTCTGGATTGCCTGCACCCATGGCGATGTCATCAAATCCGTGCTTGCCGACGCCTATGCAATGCATCTCGACTCGTTCCAGCGGATCGTCGCGGAACCGGCGTCGATGAGCGTGATCCGGTACACCGCAACTCTGCCGTTCATTCTTCGTGTCAACGACACCGGAGATGCGTTGGCAGCGATCGCCGGTGCAAAAGCGTCGACCAATGGTTCCGCTCCCGCGGCAGAGTCCGTCCCCGGCGGAGAGGTCGGAGTGTGAACTGTGACGGATAATGGGTATCCAGGGATGTTCTCGAATTCGAGGAGGTGCAATGTCGCGCGCGATTCACGTATTTCGCACCCCTGATCGTTTTGTCGCAGGGACTGTGGGCGAGCCCGGTGACAGGTCGTTCTATCTCCAAGCTGTGCATGATGCACGGGTGGTGAGCGTGTTGCTCGAGAAGCAACAAGTGCAGGTCCTTGCCGACCGCATGGGGTTGCTTCTCGAAGAAGTGCACCGACGTTTCGGCACGGACGTTCCGCCCGCAGCCGGCGATATCACTGACCTCAGTCCACTCGTCACTCCTCTCGACGCCGAATTTCGGGTCGGCACGATGGGATTGGGCTGGGATGCCGACGCCGGCGCCGTCGTAGTGGAACTGCTCGCGGTCAGTGAAACCGAGTTCGACGAGTCGGTAGTTCTCGACGATTCCGACGACGGCCCCGACGCCGTCCGTGTGTTCCTGACACCGGAGCAGGCGCGTGAGTTCTCGCTACGCTCGGAACGCGTGATTGCGGCCGGCCGGGCCCCGTGTCCGCTGTGCGGCGAACCTTTGGCTCCCGAGGGTCATATCTGCATCCGTACTAACGGTTATCGACGCGGTGAGTCCTTCGGATTCGCGATCGACGACGCAGATTCCGACGAGGACTGAGACAGTGTCCGACGCGACTGAACCGGACGTCCTACTGGGCGGTGACCTGACGGTGATCGGGCAGATCACGACAGCGAGTAACGCGACCTTGGTGTGTGACTCGATTCTCGGCGAGCAATCGATGAGGGTTGTGTACAAGCCGGTTCGCGGTGAGCGTCCGCTGTGGGATTTCCCCGACGGCACACTTGCGGGCCGGGAGGTCGCGTCGTATCGGGTGTCGGAAACTTTGGGGTGGGGAGTGATTCCGCGAACTGTGTTGCGGGACGGTCCTTTCGGGTTGGGCATGGTTCAGCGGTGGGTGGACACGGTTGACCGTGTTTCGGATGGGAGCAGCGAACCCGAGATCGTTGATCTTTGCAGTCCGGGCAATGTTCCTCCGGGGTGGTTCGAGGTTCTTCAAGCGTTCGATTCCGAAGGGGAGCCCGTCTCGCTCATTCACGCCGACGATCCGCGCCTTCAGCGGATGGCGGTTCTCGACGTGCTGATCAACAATGCGGACCGCAAAGGTGGTCATGCACTCGAGGGCGTCGACGGCTCCGTCTACGGAGTCGATCACGGCATCTGCCTGCACACGGACAACAAGTTGCGAACTGTGCTGTGGGGCTGGGCCGGCCAAACGGTGCCGGGGTCACTGATCGCGGATGTAGCGGAATTGGCTACCGCAGTCGATGGTCATCTCGGTGACGAACTGTCGGAACTGATCACCGATGCCGAAATCGCAGCGTTGGCCGAACGCGCGAAGAATCTGACCGCTCTGGCCGTCATGCCTGTCCCGAACGGGCATCGGACGATTCCCTGGCCGCCATTCTGAGGGCGTGATTTATCGGGCGGTGCTAGGACTCTCGCTGTTCTGGATTCAGTTCTGGTGACCGTACGAGCAGCAGGAGTTGTTCGCGCAGCGCAGTGATGTCTCCGACGTCGACGGTGAGGGCGTCTTCCTTCTCCAGCGTCGACAATTTTTCGAATGTTGTCCGACCGGCGTCGGTAATCGCAATGACACGACGTCGTTCATCGTGTGGGTCTGTTCCGCGGGTGACAAATCCCGAGCGCTCGAGGCGGTCGACCGTTCGGCTCATCGTCTGGTCGGTGACGCGCGCAGCTCGTGCGATGTCCCGTTGAGACGCGGGGCATCGGGCAATGGAGTGAAGCACGATCAGACCGGCGTAGGTCATGTCATGGCCGCGTAGAACCTTCTCCCACGAGTGTTCGACGAGTCGCGCAGCAGTGGACAGCAGCCGACCCGTGGGCCAGTCTTCCAGTCCGTCGTCGATCACGGTCTTGCCTCCGTGCGCCATTGCTCAGCACGCTGAACAAGATTGTGGCCGCCACACTGTTGTCGTGTCGGGCTCCGGAATTGCAGTGGCGCAGTGCTTCGTACGCCTCGTCGTCGCCTCCGATGGATTCTGCCAGCTCTGTCGGTAATCGGCTGGTTGGAGATACGGCGGACGATCAGCTCAGCGGCGCGGTCATCGGTGGGCAGTTCGGTCTCCGCTGGTCGCGGCGCTGACATCTGGAATTTGCGGGAGAATCTTGTTGCCGAGCAACTGGCGGTGACGAGCCCACTCGAGCGTGATCGGCCAGCACCTTCTCGGCCGCTGCGCAGCCTCCACTAGGCTCGGCATCATGCAGTCTTGGTCCGAAACAGCACTCCCGTCCGTTCCTGGTGAGGGGCCGCCGTTGCGGCTGTACGACACGGCGGACCGTCAGGTTCGCCCCGTCACACCGGGGAAGACGGCAACAATGTACGTCTGCGGAATCACCCCGTACGACGCCACTCACCTTGGTCATGCGGCAACCTACCTCACGTTCGATCTTGTGAATCGCTTGTGGCGCGATGCCGGTCATGATGTCCACTATGTCCAAAACGTGACAGACGTGGATGATCCGCTCTTCGAGCGAGCAAACCGCGACGGCGAGGACTGGATAGTTCTCGGAATGCGTGAGACGGCACTCTTCCGTGAGGACATGGAAGCGCTGCGAGTCCTCCCGCCCCGGGACTACATCGGTGCTGTCGAATCGATCAACGAAGTAGTCGAGTTGGTGGAGAAGTTCGTAGCGGCCGGGGCCGCCTACGTCGTCGACGATGCAGAGTTCCCGGACGTGTACTTCCGTGCCGACGCAACCGAGCAATTCGGCTACGAATCCGGCTACGACCGCGCCACGATGGAAAAGTTCTTCGCCGAGCGCGGTGGCGATCCGGATCGTGCCGGCAAACGCAATCCTCTTGACGCGCTGGTCTGGCGAGCCGTGCGACCGGGAGAGCCCTCCTGGCCGTCGCCGTTCGGTCCAGGCCGACCAGGTTGGCACATCGAGTGTGCCGCAATCGCACTCAATCGCATCGGGTCCGGCTTCGACGTTCAGGGCGGTGGAAGCGATCTGATCTTCCCTCACCACGAGTTTTCAGCCGCTCACGCCGAATGCGCTACGGGCGATCGACGTTTCGCGCGCCACTACGTCCACACCGGAATGATCGGTCTGGATGGCGAGAAGATGTCGAAGAGTCGTGGAAACCTGGTCTTCGTATCCAAGTTGCGCGGCAGTGGTGTCGATCCGGCAGCAATTCGCCTCGGCCTGTTGTCCGGGCACTACCGGCAGGATCGGGCCTGGACGGATCAGGTTCTGACCGATGCTCAGGCGCGCCTGAAGCTGTGGCGCGACGCTGCGGCACTCACCTCGGCTCAGTCCGTCACCGATACGGTTGCCCGCTTGCGCCAGCATCTTTCCGACGATCTCGACACTCCCAAAGCCTTGGACGCACTGGATGGGTGGGCTCGTCGCGCCGTCGAAGGCGGCGGCTCGGATGAGCAGGCTCCGGCCCTGTTTGCAGATGCGGTAGACGCTCTGTTGGGAGTTTCCCTCCACTGATCTCTCGGTGAGGAAGGGGGTGCGACATTGTGTCGCACCCCCTTTTTTGTGCCATTTTTGCCGAATATTGGCTGTTACTTACATTTGCTGGTGTGTGCTCGCAGCGTTGCTGAAGATTGTCAAGATGGTTTTTCGGTCATAACTCATAATTCGGTCAATTTGAGTTTTTTGTTCTACTTCCGACGTGATTCGGATATTTGCTGGTAGTTGGGTGTAGGGCTGGATTATTTGTTGCCGTGAGGCGAATTTGGCCGACTTTTCAGGCATTTTGGTCCGCAAATTTGATGATTGCTGTAATTTAACTGAAAAATAGCAGACGATCTTCGCATTCCGAACCTGTCAGGTCACTTATCGAGAGGCACCAATCCATGAGTCAGTCCGTGAAGAACCGAGGACGTGTAACCCGTGCCGCAGTTGCCGCTGCATCGGTCGTCGGTGTTGCCGTCGTATTTGCATCACCCGCTGCGGCCGTTGGACCGGTCGATGCAGACGGGACATCGACTGTCGACTGTGAATCCGCGTCGACGCACACCGATCCTTCGGGCAACGGTGGAAATACCGGCAACGCGGGTGCCGGTAATACCGGCAACGGTGGTGCCGGGAACGGCGGCAATGGTGCTGGAAACGGTGGTAATGGTGGTGCCGGGAACGGTGGTGGCGGGAACGCGGGCAACGGTGGTACCGATGCCGGGAACACCGGCAGCGCCGGAATCGGGCCCGAAAATATCGGCAGCGCGATAATCGGTTCCCTGGGTGCAGGCAGCCTGGTGGGCATTCTCTTCGGAAGCACCGGGAGCACCACAGGCAGTCTGGGTAGCTTGGGCGCGGGTTCGGGTGGAGCTGGCGGGACGGGCAGCTTGGGTAGCTTGGGTGCGGGTTCGACCGGCGGCGGTGGAGCTGGCGGGACGGGCAGCTTGGGTAGCTTGGGTGCGGGTTCGACTGGCGGCGGTGGAGCTGGCGGGACGGGCAGCTTGGGTAGCTTGGGTGCGGGTTCGACTGGCGGCGGTGAAGGCGGTGGATCAGGTAGCTTGGGTGCGGGTTCGACCGGCGGCGGTGAAGGCGGTGGATCAGGCAGCTCCGGCGGCACACTCGAGTTCGGAAGCTCCGGAAGCCTCGGTGGCTTTGACTTCACCACCGGTGGTGAAAACGGAGACTTCGGCAGCACCGTGCACGGTGGTGGCGCGGACAACTTTTTCGGCGGTAATAGCAGTACCCGAACCAGTACGCCCGAACTGTGTGCCGGCCCTGCTGTACAGCCGAATGCTCCTGTCTCGGTAAGCGCGGGAGACGGAACGTCCTTCGTGAACAACTCGATGAGGGGTGACGTCCTAGCTGGTATCGGCGCTGTCGCACTCATCGCCGGAGCCGCAGCGATCCGTCGAAGGAACTCGTCGTCGATGTGACGATGACAAATTCGCACGCTCCGGAACCGTCGGCGCAGGGTGACACGCCCGGTGTCCACGGTTCCGTCGTGGGCGGCCGCCACCGCCGCCGTCACGACCGTCGGCGTCGGCGTGTTTGGCCGTTCATGTTGTCGGGCGTCGGTGTGGTGGCTGTGCTCGTGGGCGTGACAATGGTCCCGAGCGAGCCGAATGCGAACTTGAGTGCGCAGACGCAAACACTCACATCAGTGGTGGCAGCACCGCCTGTGGTGGATGCGTCGCCGACTGCGATGATTCCCCAGTATCCGCCGTCAAAGCTGATCGTTCCGTCACTCTCGATCGATGCGCCGGTAGATCCCATCGAGACACGATCCGATGGCGTGCTCGATCCGCCGGCAGATGTGAGCCGGATCGGGTGGTGGTCGCCGGGCGCTAGACCGGCAGGCCCGGGTTCGACGGTGTTGACGGCCCACGTCGACAGTCGGGTCCAAGGCCCCGGAGTGTTCTACCACTTGCGAGACGTAGAAATGGGAGCTCCGCTCGAGGTACATACTCAGGCCGGCGTTGTTCGGTACGTCGTGACATCGATGACGGAGTACAACAAGTCTGCTCTGCCCGCCGAGTTGTTTTCGATCAGTAGCGAACGTCGTCTGGTCATGATCACGTGCGGGGGAAAGTTCGATGCGAGTACCGGTAATTACGAGCAGAACATCGTGGTGACGGCTACGCCTGTCTGATCCGTAAGTATCGCCCCTGCTGTTGCGCGGAATTTGGCTGTGCTGCAAGGTTTCCGCTCACAACTGACCACAGATGTAGACGTCGTCGAACTGCCACCTGGACACCTACCGTGGAGGCAACAGCCGGCACGGTAGGTGTCCAGGTGCATGGGTATTTCAGATGTGTCGGTCAACGCTCTCACCTGTTTCAGGCCAGGTCGGCGACGATTCGCTCCGCGAGGGGTTTGGATGATGCGGGATTCTGACCGGTGTACAGCTTCCGATCCACCACGATGTAGGGCGACCACGCTTCGGCATTCGAGAACTTGCCACCCTGCTCGCGCAGCCTGGATTCGAGCAGCCAGGGAGCTTTGTCCGCCAAACCTGCCTGCGTCTCCTCTTCATTGCTGAACGACGTCAGCTGATAGCCGTCGAACAGCCAACTTCCATCGGATTTGCGTGCGGGCAGAAGCGCCGCTCCCGCGTGACAGACCGCGGAGACAACTTTTCCGGCGTCCAGGAACTTCACCAATAGTTCGCCGAAGGATGCGGATACCGCAAGGTCCTCCATCGGCCCATGTCCACCGGGAACAAAGACCAAGTCGTAGTCATCGGCGTCTACACCTTCGAGCACCTCCGGAGAGTTAAGCGCTGGCTGCAGGTCGGCGATGTACTTGCGCATTCGATCAGCGCCCGCTTGCCCTCCATTAACCTCGGGCGCAAGGCTTCCCTCATCCACCGTGGGGACCTTGCCGCCAGGTGTTGCGATCACGATGTCGTAACCGGCGTCGACGAACACTCGATGAGACTCGACCAGCTCCTCGGCCCAGTATCCGGTCGGATGAGCCGTCCCGTCGTTCAGCGTCCAGTGATCTGCAGAGGTGACCGCAAACAACAGCTTTGTCATCGCACAACCTTTCGTCGGAGAGAAGAACTATTCGGTGCAACACGCTCTACTCTCGGGAATTCCGAATCGCATACTTTCAGTGTGATTCCGCACAATCGGTCGCCCCTCGAGGCATAGCGATTCACTGTGCTGCCGGCGGTGGTCGCAGTCGGTTATTTCCCGTCGCGCTCGACGAGTTGGTCGAGTTCGATGACTTCGCCGCGATTGATACTGACCCAGTCTCGTCCCCTTAGATACGGCCGCAGGCTTTCCCCGATCAACGCCGCATCAGCGCTGGATTTGGGGCGCTGCAATTCGTAGACGTGCGGCAGCGCGGCCATTCCGCTCACCACTTTCCACAGTGTCAATGCTTTCGCTCCGGTAGGCGGATCGACGAGCACCGGGCCGAAGAGGCACTGCTCGCCGGGGAAAAACAATGTCGGAACACCGAACCCGCTCGCGTCGACTACGCGCTGGTGATCGGCGCGGATCTCGTCGTGGGTGGTTGGATCCGCCAGGGCCTGGTCGAACAGTTCGTTCTCGACGCCCAGCCCCTCGAGGAGTCGGCGCGCGGTCTCGGGTAGATGCGGGGTCCCGCCGCGCTCATGTAGTTCGGCACCGATCGCCGCGTACCAGTCGTCGAGCAAGGCCATGTCTCGGCGGCGCAGTGCCACGCCGATACGCATCAGCGACCAGCCGTAGGACCAATCGCGTTCCCACGCATGCTTTTTGCCTTCGAGTCGGTTGATCTCCTCCAGACTGAAGAAGTGCCAGTTCACCGTCAGTCCGAGTTGATCGCGTACATCGCGCATCCAGATCGAGGTTTGGTAGGCGAATGGGCACAGAGGATCGAAATGGAAGTCGACCGTGGTCGTCATGGGACGAGCGATTCGACGAGATGCCGGGGGAGTACGTCCTCGAGACCCACGACGATATCGGCCACCGAACCGATGATGCGGTCGCGTGAGGTCACTTCTCGGCGCATACCTCGACGGTAGCGAGCCTCGACCGACCGGTCAACCGCGTCGTCGGTTGGTCGAGAAGCTGAGCGCGACATCGAAATCCAGGCAGTGGCAGCAGAGACGGGAAGACCCGGCGGGAAACTGTTTCGTCTTAAACGGTTTCTTGCCCACCGGGTCTCGGCCCTAATTCTCAATCGTGACGGTCATCGGAACATCACAGTGCGTTCTCGGCGTAGTCGAGCGCACCCTCGGCCGGTGCCGGGACGCGTCGCCGCAACGGTGAACCGAGTGCGCGCGCCAGATCAGTTCCGTCGTGCTCTGCCAGTAGCTCACCGTTCGACCAGACCAGTAGTGCCGCACTCACCGCCTGCTCGGATGTCGAATGCGCCAGATCGTAATGCGCGCAACCGGGTACATCGGCGTACGTGATCCACAGGTCGTAGCCGGTCATGAAGAGGTCCAAGTCGAATTGGACGCTCAATCCCAGCAGTTCGCTGCGGCCGTTGTCGTCGACGCCGGCGAATGCCTCGTCGAGGGCAAGTAGCCGCGGTGCATGCGGATCTGCCGAATCGAGCATGACGTGCGCAGCGGCGAACAGCGGAAGGTGCAGTGACACCGACTGTTCGCCACCGGACAGCGCGCTGTGCCGGGCGACGGTGAGACGGTCTTCCTTGCCTTCACCGCTGATGAGGGTGAAGGAGAAGAACCGCCACTGCCGGTAGTCGAGGGCGGAGGAGAGGATCTCCGGGTAAGACCGCTCGGGATGGGCAGCGCGGGCCGTGCGGATCTGTGTCGCGAAATGCGCTCGGAGCGTCGCCAATTCGTCGACCCCCAGCGCCGACGCATCCCGATCCAGCAGTTTGGAGATAGCGCGGGAGCTGTCGTCGAGGTTGTCGGCGAGAACCCAGTGGACACCGATGGTGTTGCCGGAGGACATGTGACGCTCACGCATCTCGGTGCCCATCCGAGCGATGAGGATGCGAGCGTCGACCGTGCGCTCGTGGATTTGCTGCGCCAATCCGGTGAGCAAGGCATCCTCGAGGATACGACGCTCGGATTCGGTGAGCAGTTGTTCCTGATCTCCGCGGGCGTCGTGGATTCGGGTTGCGAATTCACCGATCGACGAGTATCCCTGCTCGTCCTGCACGCGTACGACGGTGAGTCCGTCGGGCGCGTCCCACTGCAGTCGGTAGTCCTGTCCCGCAGCGGCGAGTTGGGCATCGAACTCCTGCAATGCCGAGGTCAGCGCAGTGCGGGTGGCCTTGCGGGCACCGTCCGTGACGCGGACAGTCGACGTGGCTGCTTCGAGCGCCCGGTACAGCTTGTCCACATCTTCGGGCAGAACCGGCGGGTGAGTGGCGTCGTCGGTGCGGTCCTCGTTCTGAATTCGATAGACCAGTTGATCGGGGCTCATCCAGGCGGCTGAACTGGCCGGCCAACTCAGGTGTTCGTTGATCCCCAGTAGATCCAGCAGGTCAGGTCGAGCATAAGGCGCGAGTCGTTCTGCGTCGCTGCGTGTTTCGGTCAGTGTGTGGCGCAGGGTTTCGACGGCCGTGTTGTAAGCGCCTTCGGCGGTACCGATCTGGAGAACCGCCGCGTCGTAAGCCTTGCGCGCTGTGCGCTGTTCGACCTTGCACTCCTCGATCTTCGCACGCGCTTTGGCGAGGTCGAGATCAATCTGCTCGGCACTGGAACCGAGGGTGTCGCGCAGTGTCTCGAGACGTTGAACCTGCCCGAGCAGGCTCTCTTCCGCGATTGCGGCTTCCTCGGCGAATTCTTCGGCGTTGGCGCGTGATTCGTCGAGACGATCACTCGATTCGCGTTCGAGTTCCACCTCTTTGGCATGTTCGCGTCGGCACCGCAATGCCAACTCGCCCTGCTTCTCGAAGTGGCGAATTGCTGCTGCCAAGGAATCCAGCTCGCGGGCAACATGCGGAGTACGATGCGCCACTGCCGTTGCCCGGAGTTGCTTCTCCTTGGCGGCCAGATCGGCAATAGCCGAGTCGAGTTCACGCTGCGCGGTTTCGGTGGCGTCCGATCGAGAGCGCAGTGCGCCGGCCGATTCCGCGACGGATTTGAGTGCCCGCAGGATGGACCCGGTTTTGGGGAGTTCTTTTGCAGCCATGGTGATCTGAGACAACTGCTGATTGGTCTGTGTTACCAGTGCCTTGGCAGCGTCGGCGGCGGCAGCCAACTCGTCGAGTGCCGCATCGATCTCGGTGATCCGCGCGGCGCGACGACGCGCTCGCGCCGTGGTTCCGATGTATTCGGCGTCGGATTTGACGTGGCGTCCGCGAACTACGCCCTGCCAGAACCTGCCGTCGACTCCGATTGCGACGGACGCCGTGGCCTCGTCGGCGGATTCGACCAGGCTGATGGACTCGAGAATTGCCTGGACCTGCGCGTCGGAAACCTCGGAATTGCCTTCGACTTCGAGTACGTCGGCGAGCGTGCGGCCCTTGGGGCGTGCCTTCACGGGAAGTGCGGTGAGGAACTGTTCACTGACAAATTCGGGGAACTTGTCGTCTCGGCAGACCCAGCCGTCCAGCATGTTGGCGGCCTGCAGCGCGGATTCGATTCCGGTAGCAACCTCGGGCGAGACGGAATCCGCGAAGCGAACCAGGCGCCAGAACGGTGCGCCGGGCAGGTCTTTTCGGTTGTCGGTGCGTGCGTGGAACGTGGGCGGAGCATCGTCATGTTCCGCCGAGACAGCTTTGCGTTCGGTTTTCAGTGTTGTGACGGCAGCTTTCGAAGCAGCGATTTCTGCTTCCGCTTCGCGTCGACGCTCCCGCAGTGCTTCCGTTCCGGCCTCGATGTTTTCGGCGAGTACGGCTGCCAACGTCGGGGCGTCCTCGTCTCCCACCTCAGCCAGCGCCGCGTCGAGGGCGTCGAACAGTGAGGTACCAGCACCGACGGCTTCGAGCAGCGCGGAATGCTGGGTCCACCAGGAGCGGAGGCCCGCGGCGCATTCGCTGCGCGCAAGTTCCACTGCTGCTTCGCCCTCGAGCACAGCGGCTTTGGCTGATTCGAGCAGTTCCTGACCACGGCGCGACGAGTTCTCGGCACGGGTCCGCTCGGTGGCAGCCTTCTCGACGGTCGCGAGAGCGGCGCGTACGACGCGGACGTCACCGTCGCGTTCTTCGGCATGACCCCGCACTGCGGTGGTGATCTGGTCGGTCCGCGAACCGTCCGGCAGGGGAGTCCAGACGATGCCCGCATCTTCCGCTGCAGCTTGCAGTTCGTCCTCGGCGCGCGAGAGTGCCTCAGCGCCGCGACGTACGGATGCGAGGGCTTTCTCGGCTTCGTCGCCGCGCTGCGCCAGAGTTGCCTGCGCCTTGCGTGACTTGTCTGCCTGCTGCTCCGTCGACAATTTCAGTGTCGAGACGGCCTGCGCCAGATCATCGAGCTGCTGCTTGCCTTCGTAGGCGCTGGAGCGTTGCAGCGCTTCGACATTGGCGCGCGCGTGGTCGAGAGCTTGCTCGGCTGCGTTGAACCGCTCTTCGGCGCCGGCGCGGGCCTCACGACTGCGCATCTGAGCCAAGGATGATTGATCCATGGCGGCAACACCTTTGGCGACCGCAGCGAGGCGGGCTCCGACCTGCTCGATTTCGCCACGCGACTGCTGACGGAGGTATTTGGTGTAGACGCCGATGAAACTCTGGGCGGCCTGATCGGCGGCGGCGAGTCCTTCGAGTGCGCGGCCGACCTCTTCCATGTCACTGAACGAACGCGCGGCTTCGAGAACCAACTGATCGTCGAGGGGACGCAGACCGTCGGTCAGTGCCTGCGAAAGTCCCTTCGGATCAAGATTTTTCGCGAGCTGCGGACGACGCAGCGTCAGGATCAGGTTGATGAGCTGGTCATAGCGCTGCACACCGAGTCCGAACATGCGCGCATCGATCGCAGTGCGGTAGTCGAGGGGGCGGTCCGTGATCGCGTCACTGCCGAGCTGTTCGGCCAACTGCTTCTTGGTCAGCGGACGATCGTCGTTGCCGATCAACGAGAAGTCGACGCCTACCCGGCCGTCGGCAACGAAGTACCAACGAGTGACCTTGTCGTTGGTACGGGTGGCGCGCATACCGATGCCGACGGTGACGGCTTCGGGCTCTTCCATCGACCCGCGACAGAATTCCATCCACACGTACGAGTGCGCGCTGTCCTGCCCGCGGTAGAGCAGGTTGGACTTCATGGTGCGTTCTTCGCCGGCAAACGGGTTGAGACGCCGCGGTTCGATACGACCGTCGAAGACGAACGGGAACAGAACCTCGAGGGCCTTGGTCTTGCCGGAACCGTTGGGTCCGCGCAGAACGAGGCGGCCGTCAGCGAAGGAAAATTCCTGGTCGCGGTAGTCCCAGAGGTTGATGATGCCGGCCCGAGTAGGTCGGAAGCGGGCGCTGTTCATGCGTTCTCTACCTCTGGTTCTTCTGTCGTGCCGGAAAATTCGCTAGCAGTATCTGGTGCTGAGTTGTCGACCGCGAAATCGATCAGAGGATCGCGCTCGCGGACGCTGACCACTACGTCTCGATAGCGTGCGAGGACGGGGAGGACCAGCACTCCGCCGGGAACGGCGTGGGTCAGTCGCAATCGTTGCAGCAGGCCGAGCGATTGCGTACGCAGTCCCTTGTGGTCGGCTTGCCACTGCGCGGCAAATGTTCGGCCGAACCGGTCCACCAACTCGGCGATCTTGTCGGTGAGCCAGTCGTCCTCGATCAACGGGTACGTCACCGGTTCCGGGGGATCCACGGGTTCCGGCGCGGGCCCGAGTGTGGGAACTTCTTCGTCGGCGAGGTCTTCGAAGATTCCGGCTTCAGGGATCGCTGCATCGAGTTGTTCGATCAGGTACTCATCGGATTCATGGGGGATGGGAAGCTTCGCCAGTTCCGGGGCGTCGACGTCGAGAATTCGATCGGAAATTTCGCCCGCCAACAGTAACGCGACCTGAGCGATGGTGCCGGTGCTGGGAAAGCGCACGTCCGACAAACGTCCGGTGGGATCGATCATCGCGATACCCTCGGCCCGACGCTCGGCGATCAGTCCGGTCAGCAGTTCTACTTCCACAGCGGTTTTGGGCTGGGCGAGCGCGATCAGTTCATGTTCGTCGAGTTCGCCGGCCAGCACGACGGGCCGTTCGACGAGCGCCCGACGTACCCGTCGCCCGATCTCCTTGGCGTCCACGGGAACTCCGTCTTCTTCGGATGCCGTGGATGTCTCGGCGGCGAGAAGACCTCGAATGGAATGCAGGTGCTGCAGGGCGCGGGGTGGGCGGAACAGCGCAACGACGACGGATCGGTCGATGTCGTAAAGAGCCTCTCCCGCTTCGGGATTGGACGCCCAGCCATTGGCGTCGCCGTCGGCGAGAGCGATGGCGCCGCGAACACCGAGCCAGCCGACCGCGTCGACAAACGCGTCTCGGTCCGACGCCCGATCGGTGGACAATTCGACGCCGTCCACCTGAGCGGCATCGGCGGCAACGTGATCGGCCAACTCCGACAACGTGATCTGGTTGCCGGCGCGGCCGAGAGCAGCCAGGCACAGTGCCAGGTACGAGTACCGGGTGCGGTCGAACGTGCGCTCGGTCGCGGTGCGAGCGGGTGCCGACGGGTTGAGGCGGTCCGAGACCGTGAACAACCGGGCCGTCGTCTCGGTGACTTCGAGGCGGTAGCCGAACAGTTCGAGGAGGTCGTCGCGCAGTTCGGTAGCCCACCGACGCAGGAGTGGCAACGCCGCGCGATCCGGATACGACGTGGTGACCAAGTGATTGGACAGGATGATTCGCGCCGCACGCTGATACGAATCGAGGGCCAGGGGAGTGATCTCGCGAGCTCTCATCGGACGCTGACCTCGATGCCGTCGAGGTGCATGCGTCCGCGGGCAGTCTTGATGGTGGTGGAACCATCGGAGGGGCTCAGCGTCAGCTTGACCCCGTTCTCGCTGCCGGTGGAACTCTTGACGCGGCCGACGACGGGCACGCGGGCTGTCAGTGCTGCGTTGAGCAGACTCAGCAAAACTTCGGTCTCCTGCTCGTTGAGTTCACGTTCGTAGACGCCGTTCGATGCCAGCGATTGTGCTGCGGCACTGCGGGTTCGCTGGGTAGCCAACTGCTCTTCGCGGAGTCGACGGATACTGCCGTCGTTGCGCGCGACCTTGCCGGGCAGGCCCGGTGACGGCGGACGGCCCGTTTCGGCGAGAGTGCGGGCAATCTCGACCGGCGGCGCGTCCCACCAGGAACGGTTGTGCGAGATGATGTCGGCATCCGGATGCACCATCGACAGATGCCGGGGACGTCCGAGATCGAACACCGCCTGGAAGAGCGCGTGAGCAGCATCCTCCGACGGCGTCGCCGCGAACCACCCTGCAAGATGGCGTAACTGGCTTTCGCGACTGACCCCGCCTTTGCGGGTTTCCGTCACCCGGCGCAACAATGCGAGGACTGCGGCGATGGCGCTCATGGTTCCTTCGCGCAGACGCTCCGACTCGCTGATCCCCGATTCAGCTGATACGAACCACGCGGTCAAACCGCGCCAGCGGGCCATCCAGTCGTCTTCGCGTTCGGCCATCGGAACGAACACCCGCTCGTCACTGGCCGCCGCGAGGCGGATCATCCGATCGACACCGGTCGACTCGACATGCTCGATCGCTTCTTTGAGCTTGGGTGCATAACGCGCAAGGTCAGAGCTGAACTCGCGCATGTGCGTCAACAGCGCGTCCTTGTGACTCAAGAACGCCTGCGGCGTGACTTCGGTGGTTCGGACAAGATCGCCGAGCGTCAGATAGAAGTGTGCAGCGCGATCGGCCATGTCGGACAGCGTCGAGTCCAGGCGCTTCAATTTGCGGAAGATGAGGTCGCCGTCCGACGTCCGATTGGCCTCGGCCAATTCCGACATGTCGGCGAGCAGATCGGCCAGCGCCAATCGTGACAGCGACGAATTGTCGAGGCGGGCAGCCAGGACGTCTTCGACGGATCGATACACCTGGTAGCCGGCCTGGCCGAACTGGTAAACGAAATGCCGGTTGCGGTACTCGGCCAGCGACGCGGCGCGGGTGCCGTCGTAGCTGCGTTCGAGGATTTCCCACACGTGCAGCTGATCCAACAGTGGAGCGACCTCGGCCGACGACAACTGTGCGGCGGGATCCCCGCCGCCGATCTTCTCGAGAATCTGCGCCACAGTCCCGGAATGGAGCAGGACGGTGTAGTTGGCACGCGCGTGGTCGAAAGCCCGAAGCACCCAGAGGTACTCCGCCCGCTTCTCCGCGACGGTGAACGAAAACAGTTTCAATCGGTTTGTATCGGCGTACGCCGGTGCACGTGTCGACGCTGTTGCATCACGAGTAGGCGTTTCGTTCACCATGACAGGGTAGGCGAGAGTGCCCCGCGAATTTTCCTACGGTCTGTCCGTAGCAGGGGAGGCGGCGCGTCGCCACTGCGATTCGTTGGCAATCATCCAGGACAACAGGTACTCGGCAGCCTCTTCGTTGGCATCCGGGCCCGCGAGGAGGTCGGCGTACGCCTGGCTCGGTGCGACGATCCGGATGCCGTCCCGGGTGAGGATTCTGTCGAACACCGATGGAGAGAGCGGAGCGGTGACCCAGACGTCGGCGCCACTCTCGACGCGTCGCAGGCCCAGAGCGTCGGCAAATTGGTCGACGTTGTCCGCGTGAAAATGCGCGCGCTGTGTGGGTGCGTACCGTGCGAAGGGTGCGGCGGCGACCGACGCGGTGCCGGCATAGATGTGTCCACTGAGTTGGCGTAGTTGCCCGAAGAGAGCCTCGAGGCCGTCGGGGGCATGAAAGCCGTGGGGTGTGGGAGCTTTGGCTACCGATTCCTGAGCCCACGCACGCAGCATTTTCGGCCAGTTGACGTCAGCGATTCCGCCGCGGGGGAGTCTGGTCACCAATTCACGATCTGCCAGTGTCTGCGCAACTCGATATGTTGCGCCGGTCGACGCGCCGGCCAAGCGCACCAGGGCAGTGATCGCCAACGGTGGGGCGAAATCGGCCAGGGCTCGTACGACGCGAGCCGACGGATCGCCGCTGAGCTGGCCCGACGGACGGCCGGGGCCGCGCCACGGATCTGCGTCGGCGCCCCGGCCGCGCACCCACACTGCGGGACGGTCGGCCGTCAGGGAGACGTTTCCGGTGGCATCGGCGTAGGAGAGAGCGTGGGCGTCGAGTTGGCGGCGCACGGGTTCGGACAGGTATTTGGCGCAGACGAAGCCGGACTGGCCGGCGGGGAAGCGGTCGGCGATTCCGGGAACGTCGCTGCTCAGGACTCCGTGTGCGGCGTAGACGCCGAACTGTGCGACCGAGCCGTCTGGGGAGCGGAGATCGAGACGAAGGGGCGCTTCGGAGAGGTCGGGGGAGCGCTTCGTGGACAAAGACCAGGTGGCGGGCAAGTTTTCTTCGATGATCTCGACGGATCGACGAAAAATGTCGATGGGGCGTTCCGGTTCCGACTCAGCTTCGCTCATGTTCCAATGGTATCAATATCTGTCGTTGACGGAAACCACAGATTTTCCGAATATTGGTTAATCCGTCGAGCATCAACCAACAGCCCTCACCAATTCGAGAAACTCACGACCTGCAACTCAAAATTTCCGAACAAGCACAGAGGTCCGGGGTTCATTTCGCCTTCGAGCGTGGTTTCGGCATCACCAGGGGAGTCACCAGCGCAAGGAGCGCCGCGGGGATCAAGAAGCTGGCGACGGGTGACACGTCGTAGACGGGGGTCAAGGCGATGGGTGCCAACGCGGCGCCGCCGAAGCGCATTGCTTGGACGACAGACACGGCGCCGCCTCGGTTGGGGCCTTGTGAACCCAGTACTGCCGCATTGACTCCGACGAGGACGAACTGGCTGGCTATGCCGGCAACAAACCAGGCGATCGCGATGGCAGGGATGACGGTGGCCAACCCGACGATGGTCACGAGGATCGAACCGCCGATCGCACCGATGAGCACCGAGGATCGGGCACCGATGCGGTCGATCAATATTCCGATCGGCCGCGCGCACAGGATGCCTGCGAGACCGAAGAGCGTCAGCAGGAGGCCTCGGACGGTCGGTGTGAGTGCGAATTCATCCTCGAAGCGGAAGGCGATCAGGAAGCTCAGTCCGCCGAGTGCGCCCCAGCCCAGTAGGGCGGCGATGCCGATGCGGAGAACTTCGGGGCGGAGAGCGTCGCGTAGCCGTGCAGGGGTGGTGGCGGTTGCCTTGTCGGCGGTCGGTAACCCGATGGCCCCGAGTAGGCCGGCAACGACGGCGATGATGAGAAATGCCAAACGCCAATCGAATTCGGCAGCCAAGCCGCCGATCAGCGGTGCTGATGATTGGCCGGCGGCCTGAAATGCGCCGAAGGCTCCGAGTGCGCGACCGAGGCGCGCCTGCGGTGTGGCGGCCGCCAATGATGCGAGCAACAGGGGAGTGGTGAACGCATTTGCGGAGCCCTGTAGAACGCGGGCTGCGAGGAATATTTCCAGCGTCGGAGCAAGGAAGCATGCCACGGACGCGATGACGTACACCCCGTAGGCGATGCGGACGGTCCGAACCTTGCCCCACCGGGAACCGAGCGTTCCCGACACCAACATCAGTGCCGCGAACGGCAACAGATACGCGGTGAGCGACGACGCGGCCGCTGACGGTCCGACCCCGAGATCGTCGCCGATCTCGGGGAGCGTGGATACGACGACGCCGCCGCCGAACGGGCCGAGAAACCCGCCGGCGTACAGCGCGATCAGTTGCAGGCGAAGGCGGATCGACCGGGGATGGTTCGCGTTGCCATTGGTTGTGTTCTTGCTCACAGCCCGAAGCTGCCCGGGCCCCGTCGACGCAGGTACCGCTCGAATTCGGCTGCGATCGCGTCGCCGTCGATCTTTGCGATAGCTTCCGTGATGTCGGTTTCGGCGTCGCCGCGCTCCTCGAGAGTGCGGACGTACTCGCCGATTTCTTCGTCGTCGGAGGTCATTTCGTTGACTGCCTCCTCCCAGTCCTCGGACTGGGCCGGAAGTCCGCCGAGCGGAACCTCGATGTCGAGAACGTCCTCGACTCGTTGCAGCAGTGCCACCGTAGCTTTGGGGTTAGGAGGCTGAGACACGTAGTGCGGCACTGCCGCCCAGAAGGAAATGGCCGGTACACCGGCGCGGACGCACTCGTCCTGGAGAACTCCGGTGATTCCGGTCGGGCCCTCGTATCGGGTTTGTTCGAGGTTGAATCGAGCCGCGGATTCGCTGCTGTAGGCCGTTCCGGTGACCGGAACCGGCCGAGTGTGCGGGGTGTCCGCGAGTAGTGCACCGAGGATGACGACAGTTTTGACGTTGAGCTGGTCGATCAGTTCGAGCAGGTCCTCGCAGAAGCTTCGCCAGCGCATATTCGGTTCGATGCCGTGAAGCAGAACGATGTCGCTCTGACTGCCGGGAGGCGAGCAGACCGACAAACGTGTAGCAGGCCAGACGATTTCGCGGGTGACGCCGTCAATCTGACGTACCGTGGGGCGGTTGACCTGGTAGTCGTAGTAGTCCTCGGAATCGAGCTCGGCCAGCGGTTGCGCGTCCCAGATCAGTCCGAGGTGCTCGACCGCACCACTGGCGGCGTCACCGGCGTCGTTCCAGCCTTCGAATGCCGCAACAAGAATGGGATCGCGCAGCACGGGGATGTCGCCCTCAGGGCGATCAGGACTCTCGAAGGCCGCGGAATCGTCGAAATCGACCGGGCCGTCGGGAGTGACGGGGAACTCACTTGGACTCACCCACCTAGCCTACGGCCAGAGCATGTCGGTACGCCCACTACTCTGGACGGCATGTCTGCCTCATTTAACTCTGCCCTGCTTGATGCGTTGAAACAGCGCGTTGTCATCGGCGACGGAGCGATGGGCACCATGTTGCAGGCCGCGGATCTCACACTAGATGATTTCCTCGGACTCGAGGGGTGCAATGAGATCCTCAACGACACCCGCCCCGACGTGCTCAAAGACATCCACCGCGCATACTTTGCCGCCGGTGCAGATGCTGTCGAGACCAACACTTTCGGTTGCAACCTGCCCAACCTCGCCGACTACGACATCTCGCATCGAATTCGTGAACTCTCTCTGAAGGGCACCGCTCTTGCTCGTGAGGTCGCTGACGAGATGGGACCGGGCCGTGACGGCATGGCCCGCTTCGTTCTCGGCTCGATGGGGCCGGGAACCAAGCTGCCCAGCCTCGGCCATGCGCCTTTCGCGGTGTTGCGTGACGCATACACCGAGGCTGCCCTCGGCATGATCGACGGCGGCGCCGACGCCATTCTGGTCGAGACCTGCCAGGACCTTCTTCAGGTGAAGGCCGCGATCATCGGTAGCCAGCGCGCGATGGAACAGTTGGGCCTGCGTCTGCCGATCATCACGCACGTGACGGTCGAGACCACCGGAACCATGCTCCTCGGCAGTGAGATCGGCGCAGCGCTGACCGCGCTCGAGCCGCTCGGTATCGACATGATCGGCCTCAACTGCGCGACCGGTCCGGCAGAGATGAGTGAGCATCTGCGTCACCTGTCCAAGTACTCGACCTTGCCGGTGTCGGTCATGCCCAACGCCGGATTGCCGCAGCTCGGCCCCAATGGCGCCGAGTACCCGTTGGGTGCCGACGAGTTGGCCGAAGCCTTGAGCGGTTTTGTCGCCGAGTTCGGTCTCGGTCTGGTCGGCGGTTGCTGTGGAACGACTCCCGAGCACATCAGCGCTGTCGCCGAGGCCGTCCGCAAGGTCGAGAAGGCGCAGCGCACCCCGATTCACGAAGCCAGCACGTCGTCGCTGTACTCGGCTGTTCCGTTCGAGCAGGACGCCAGCATCCTGATGATCGGTGAGCGCACCAACTCCAACGGCTCCAAGGCATTCCGCGACGCGATGCTTTCCGAGGACTACCAGAAGTGCCTCGATATCGCGAAGGATCAGACCCGCGACGGCGCACACATGCTCGACCTCAACGTCGACTACGTGGGCCGCGACGGTGCCGCCGACATGTCAGCACTCGCCAGCCGCTTGGCGACGGCGTCGACGCTGCCGATCATGCTCGACTCCACCGAACCTGCTGTCCTGCAGGCCGGTCTCGAACACCTCGGTGGGCGTTGCGCGGTCAACTCCGTCAACTACGAAGACGGCGCCGGCCCCGAGTCGCGCTTCCACAAGATCATGCAGCTGGTCAAGGAGCACGGCGCTGCCGTTGTTGCTCTGACCATCGACGAAGAGGGCCAGGCTCGTACCGCCGAGACCAAGGTCGCGATCGCGACGCGCCTGATCGAAGACATCAAGGGCAACTGGGGTCTTGCCGAGTCCGACATCATCGTCGACGCTTTGACCTTCCCGATTTCCACGGGCCAGGAAGAGGTGCGCCGCGACGGCATCGAGACCATCGAAGCCATCCGTCAGCTCAAGGCGCTGTACCCCGAACTGCATTTCACGCTCGGTATCTCCAACATCTCGTTCGGCCTGAACCCGGCGGCTCGTCAGGTTCTGAACTCGGTGTTCCTGCACGAATGCACCGAAGCCGGTCTGGATACGGCGATCGTCCACGCGTCCAAGATCCTGCCGATGGCGCGTATTCCGGACGAGCATCGCGAGACGGCACTCGACTTGGTTTACGACCGTCGCCGCGAAGGCTACGACCCGCTGCAGAAGCTGATGGCACTCTTCGAGGGCGTCTCGGCTGCGTCGGCACGCGAATCTCGCGCGCAGGAACTCGCCGGCCTTCCGCTGTTCAAGCGTCTGGAATCTCGCATCGTCGACGGTGAGCGCAATGGCCTCGACGACGATCTCCTCGAGGCGATGAAGGAAAAGTCGCCGATCGAAATCATCAACGAGACACTGCTTTCCGGCATGAAGACCGTCGGCGAGCTGTTCGGTTCCGGTCAGATGCAGTTGCCGTTCGTGCTTCAGTCCGCTGAGGTCATGAAGGCTGCCGTGGCGTTCCTCGAACCGCACATGGAAGCCACCGACGACGACGGCAAGGGCCGTCTCGTGATCGCGACAGTCAAGGGCGACGTCCACGACATCGGCAAGAACCTCGTCGACATCATCCTGAGCAACAACGGATACGACGTCGTGAACCTCGGAATCAAGCAGCCCATCGCGACCATTCTGGATGCTGCTATCGAGCACAAGGCCGACGTCATCGGTATGTCCGGTCTGCTCGTGAAGTCGACAGTCGTCATGAAGGACAATCTCAAGGAACTGAACGCTCGCGGAGTTTCGGAGCAGTTCCCGGTCATGCTCGGCGGCGCCGCGCTGACTCGCTCGTACGTCGAGAATGATCTTCAGGAGGTTTACGACGGCGAGGTCAACTACGCCCGTGACGCCTTCGAGGGTCTGAATCTGATGGACCAGATCATGACCGCCAAGCGCGGCGGCGGTCCGGCTCCGGACAGCCCCGAGGCAATGGCGGCTCGTGAGAAGGCAGCTGAGCGCAAGGCTCGCCACGAGCGTTCCAAGCGGATTGCGGAAAAGCGTAAGGCTGAGGAAGTTCCGGTAGTTGTGCCGGAACGCTCCGACGTTGCCGCCGACGTCGCGGTCCCGACCCCGCCGTTCTGGGGCAGCCGTATCGTCAAGGGCGTCGCACTGTCCGAGTACGCCGGTTTGCTCGACGAGCGTGCGTTGTTCCTGGGGCAGTGGGGACTTCGTGGCCAACGTAAGGGTGACGGCCCGACGTACGAACAGTTGGTCGAGACCGAAGGAAAGCCGCGCCTGCGCTACTGGCTTGACCGATTGACAGCCGAGGGCATTCTTGCGCATGCGGCCGTGGTGTACGGCTACTTCCCGGCTGTGTCCGAAGGCGACGACGTCATCGTGCTCACCGAACCGAGGCCGGATGCGCCGGAACGATTCCGGTTCACGTACCCGCGTCAGCACCGGGACCGTTTCTTGTGCATCGCGGACTTCGTGCGCTCGCGCAAGGATGCGGAAGCAACGGGTCAGGTGGACGTCCTGCCGTTCCAGTTGGTGACGATGGGTCAGCCGATCGCAGACTTCGCCAACGAACTGTTTGCCTCCAACTCGTACCGCGATTACCTCGAAGTTCACGGTATCGGCGTTCAGCTCACCGAGTCGCTGGCCGAGTACTGGCATCGTCGTGTTCGTGAAGAACTGGTACTGCCCGGTGGGCACACAGTCGCCGAGCAGGATCCGACGGACGTAGCCGGCTTCTTCGACCTCGAATATCGCGGCGCGCGTTACTCGTTCGGTTACGGTGCGTGCCCGGAACTCGAGGATCGGGCAAAGATGGTCGCCCTACTCGAACCCGAGCGGATCGGCGTCAAACTGTCCGAGGAACTGCAGCTGCACCCGGAGCAGTCCACGGACGCATTTGTCCTGCACCACCCGGAAGCCAAGTACTTCAATGTCTGATGTGTTGACCGAGGTCCCCGGATCGACGCTCGGTGGTGTCCTGTGGGATATGGACGGCACCCTGCTCGATTCGGAGAAGCTGTGGGACATCGCGCTTCGTGAGTTGTCGCTGCGTCTGGGTGGGCCGATGACGGAGGCGACTCGTGTTGCCGTCATCGGCGCATCCAGCCCGTTCGCGCTGGCGACGCTCTTCGATTCGCTCGACCTCGAGCAGCATCCGGAGGCTGTTGCCGAGGCGAAGGACTGGATGTACACCCGCGTCGGCGACCTCTTCGAGGACGGCGTGACGTGGCGGCCCGGTGCACAGGAGGCTCTCGCAACCGTTCGGGACGGCGGTCTTCGGTCGGCACTGGTGACCAACACCGAGCGGGTACTGGTGGAACGCGCGCTCGGGATGCTCGGCCGTGAATTCTTCGACCATTCCGTGTGCGGCGACGAGGTGCCGGCGGGAAAGCCCGCTCCCGATCCGTATCTGCGGGGCGCTCACCTTCTCGGGCTCGATCCGGCGCAGTGTTTGGCCATCGAGGATTCACCGACCGGAACGGCGTCGGCGACTGCTGCGGGATGTGCCGTGTTGGTAGTTCCGTGTGAGGTCGATGTCGCTACCGGACCCGGCCGGGTGTTCCGAGAGTCCTTGGCGGGTTTGTCTGTTCATGATCTTCACGACGTTCACTCGTCTGTGTCGCGTTAGGTTGGTGTGACTGGTGTCTATTCCGAAAATTGTTCTGTTCTACCAGTTCACGCCATTGGCTGATCCGGAAGCGATCAAGCTGTGGCAGCACAGCTTGGCCGAGTCCAACAATCTGACCGGACGAATCTTGATCTCGAAGCACGGGATCAATGCCACTGTCGGTGGCGACATCGAAGGCGTCAAACGGTACGTAAAAGGCACCCGCAGTTATGCGCCCTTCAAAATGGCCGACATCAAGTGGTCCGACGGTCTCGGCAATGATTTTCCGCGGCTGTCCGTCAAGGTGCGCAGCGAGATCGTGACGTTCGGTGCGCCCGACGAACTCGAGGTCGACGTGGACGGTGTTGTCGGCGGCGGAGTTCATCTGGCGCCGAAGGAACTTCACGAGCTGGTCGACAGTCGCGGCGACGACGTCGTCTTCTTCGACGGCCGCAACGCGTTCGAAGCCGAGATCGGCCGTTTTCGCGACGCTGTAGTTCCGGACGTGACGACCACGCGGGATTTTGTCGATGAACTCGACAGCGGCAAGTACGACCACCTCAAGGGGAAAGCAGTTGTCACGTACTGCACCGGGGGAGTGCGCTGCGAGGTGCTCTCGTCGATGATGCGGTCACGTGGATTCGGCGAGGTATACCAGCTTGCCGGCGGGATCGTCCGCTACGGCGAGACGTTCGGTGACAAGGGCTTGTGGGACGGTTCGCTCTACGTCTTCGACAAGCGCATGAACATCGAATTCTCGTCGGAGGCAAAAACTATCGGCGTGTGTGTTGATTGTGGAACGCCGACACCTAGATTCCGCAACAGAATCGACGGCGACGGTCGCACCCTCGAATTGCTGTGCGAGAGTTGCTCACCCGACCTCGAACAGGCCTGAGAAGTGCCTAAGGCGCCGCTGCCGATCCGAAACGGGCTCGGGCCGGATCGGTTGCGGATGCCCCGGGAATCCGAGGCGCGCACAGTTCTGGAGTACCTCACCGGTGAGTTTCCGGACGAACGGGCGCTGTGGACCGATCTTGTCGACACCGGCGGCGTAGTAGACGAGCACGGCCGAACCATCTCGTCGGACACCCGGTATCAGCCCACGCGTTTCGTGTACTTCTACCGCGAGCCGGCACCCGAGATTCCGGTTCCGCACGAGATCGAGATCCTGCATCGCGACGAGCAGATCCTGGTGATCGACAAGCCGCATTTCCTCGCGACCATTCCGCGTGGGGCGCACATCGTGGAAAGTGCGGTCGTGCGGCTGCGGCGCGACCTCGACCTACCTGACCTCGCCCCGGTCCATCGGCTGGACCGCATGACCGCCGGAGTCATCGTGTTCACCGTGACGCCAGATCTGCGTCGGCCGTACCAGGAATTGTTTGCGCAGCAGCGGATCGTCAAGGAATACGAAGCGATCGCCGGTTTTGATCCGGAGCTGACATTTCCCCGGACGGTCCGCAGCCGGATCAACAAGGTGCACGGCGAGATGACGGCTACCGAGGTGGAGGGTGAACCGAACAGTGAAACCCGCATCGAGCTGACCTCGACCGGCACTGATTCCGCAGGTGCGACGTTTGGCCGATACCGGTTGTTCCCGCGGACCGGGCGCACCCACCAACTTCGGCTGCATTTGAATTCGCTCGGGGTCCCCATCGTCGGCGACAACTACTACCCGCATTACCGCCCGTCGGCACCGGGTGACTTCACTACGCCTCTGCGGCTCCTGGCTCGGGCGCTGGAGTACCCGGACCCGATCACCGGGCACACACGCCGGTTCGTCAGCTCCCGCGCGCTCGACATGGGCTTGTGACGGACTCGTGCGTGGCCCTGTGAAAACCAGTTCCCCTCTCGTGAAAGAATGGCTACCTGTGAAGACCTTCGAATCCTTGTTCGCCGAGTTGACCGAGCGTGCTGCCACCCGTCCCGAGGGGTCCGGCACTGTCGCCGCCCTCGATGCTGGTGTTCACGCACAGGGCAAAAAGGTCATCGAGGAAGCCGGTGAAGTGTGGATCGCTGCGGAGTACCAGAGCGATGAACAGCTAGCCGAAGAAATTTCCCAGCTTTTGTACTGGACGCAGGTGTTGATGGTCGGCCGTGGGCTGACCCTCGAAGACGTGTACCGACATCTGTGAATCGGATCTGACCCGACGGTTCCGAGTTCACATTTCCCACGTCTGACCCATCACCTTCCGAAAGGACGTTCACTGATGTTGCGCGTCGCAGTTCCCAACAAAGGCTCGCTGTCCGAGTCTGCCGCCGAAATCCTCAGCGAAGCCGGCTACCGTCGTCGCACCGATTCCCGTGACCTGACGGTTCTCGATCCGGCTAATCAGGTCGAGTTCTTCTTCTTGCGTCCCAAGGACATTGCCATCTACGTCGGATCGGGTGAACTCGATCTGGGTATTACCGGTCGCGATCTGGCCGGCGACTCGGGTGCTCAGGTTTCCGAGCGGCTGTCACTCGGCTTCGGCCGTTCGTCGTTCCGCTACGCCGCACCCGCCGGCAAGGACTGGACTGTCGAAGATCTGGCGGGCCTGCGCATCGCCACGTCGTACCCGAACCTCGTTCGTCAGGACCTCGCTGCTCGCGGCATCGAGGCGACGGTTATTCGCCTCGACGGTGCCGTCGAGATCTCCATCCAGCTCGGTGTCGCCGACGCCATCGCCGACGTTGTCGGTTCCGGTCGTACGCTCCGTCAGCACAACCTTGTCGCCTTCGGCGATTCGCTGTGCGATTCGGAAGGCGTCCTGATCGAACGCATTGGCTCTCCGCAGGACGACGCCGCCCGCAACTTGCTGATCGAGCGTGTCCGCGGAATCGTCTTCGCGCAGCAGAACCTGATGATCGATTACGACTGCCCGCGCAGCATCCTCGACGAAGCCATCAAGATGACGCCGGGCATGGAATCGCCGACGCTCTCGCCGCTGGCTGATCCGGACTGGGTCGCGGTACGCGCCATGGTTGCCATCAAGGATCACAATCAGGTGATGGATGCCCTGGCCGAACTCGGTGCCCGGGCCATCCTCGCGTCGAACATCCGCTCGGTACGCGCTTTCTGATTGTGTGACTGACTCGAATTCGAAGAGTCGTTGTTACACAACCGAATTAGCTATCACGTAAAACGCTCGGCAGGGATCCCTGCCGAGCGTTTTACGTCGCCGGCATGCTAACGTGTTGGCGATCGTAATCCATTGGCAGGAGGTGAAACCCATGAACGCAGTATCCGCACTGGGTGCTCCCTGCAGTCCACGATTGCGCGACTGAGTTAGTCGCCGCTGGGAGCGCCCGCCAGGCAATTCGCGAAAGGCGACTCCCATGAACACCACATCTACTTCGTCTCTGCACACCATTTCGACGACGGCCTCCGGCCTGCCGAGGTCCGAACAGAATCAGTCGCAAGTCGACACCACAAGACGAGTACGCGCCGTTGGCGAGCGAGCGTTGGTCCTCGGTGGCGGCGGATCGACAGGCAACGCCTGGTTGATCGGCGTCATTGCCGGCCTGTTCGATGCCGGGCTGGACGTGACCACGGCCGACCTGACCATCGGGACGTCCGCCGGCTCGACGGCCGCAGCTCAATTAGCCGGCGCGACCCCGACCGAGCTGCTTGCCGCCATACTTGCCGCCGCCCCTCAACAAGGGCCCGGTGCGGTCGGATCCGGCGGAGGACGCGTTCCGATCAGGCCGGTGTCGGACCACCTGGAGCGGATAGGCAAGATCATCGCCGCCGCTGAGGATGCGGCCGACATGCGCCGCAGAATGGGTGCGTCGGCACTCGCCATGGATGCGGCGTCAGACGGCTCCTGGCAAACGCAGTGGCGCGCCACCGTCGCTTCCCGGCTGCCCAGTCAGCGCTGGCCGAAACGAACGGTGCTCATCACGGCGGTCGATGCGCATACCGGTGAACCAGCCGTGTTCGACCGCCACAGCGGAGTCGACCTGGCGGACGCCGTCGCCGCCAGCTGTGCCAGTGGCCTTCCCTACGGAATCGGGGACAACCGATACATTGACGGCGGCTACCGACGTAATGAGAATGCTGATCTCGCAGGCGGATACGGGCGGGTCCTGGTGTTGTCACCCTTTGGTGGCAGGGCACTGCAACCGGTGGACTGGGGCATGCAGCTCGCGGCGCAGGTCGACGAACTACGCGCACGCGGCAGCAGAGTCGAGACGATCTTCCCGGACAGCAGCTCCAAGCACCTGTTCGGCGCAAATGCGATGGATCTGTCGCTGCGTCCGCCCGCCGCTCGAGCGGGTTACGAGCAAGGCAGCGCCGTTGCCGAGCAGCTCGCCGAATTCTGGCGCTGACGCCCGCGAACCCAATCGTCTCTGCAGGCATGAGCAGGTTTCCTCATGCCTGCAGAGACCGATGGTTGCGCCAGGCCTCGCGGACGTGATGCGACAGTTCTCAGGAACGGGCGCGAATCAGCAATGTCTGGGCGATGCGGCCGACTGCGCCCAGCTCGTCGTAGAGCACTCCGGCGCACATACCGACGCCGTCGGGCCCGGTGGTTGTTTCAGCGGATACTCCGATCCATTCACCTTCCGGTACCCGGAAAATATGGACGGTCAGATCGGTGTTGAGGAAGGTCCAGTGGTCGGGATCGAGTTTTGCTCCGACGCCGTTGGAGATGTCGGCGATGACGAAGAGGCGTTCGAGAGCCGTCAACTCCTCGCCTTCGACTAGCGCAGGATTGGGCTTTGCCCAGACCTTTCCGGTTCCCGCGCAACCGATTTCGGCGATCCAGGACCAGTCGAGGGTGTCCAGGTAGCCACCCTTCCACATGCCGGTGAGGTCGACGGATTTTCCGCTCTCGCGTGGTTCCAGTGGCGGATCCACCACGTGTACGACGTCGGCAGTGTCCGTGGTTTCCATGCGCCACGCCGTACCGCGGGCCACTGCGCGTGAGGACCCGTCCGGAGCGCTCGCCCACAGTTCGGCAACGATCAATTCGACTTTGCGGCCGGGACGTTCGATCCAGGAGCGAACCTCGATCTCCGCAATGGGGATCGGTCCGAGAATCTCCACGACAACCCGCGTCAGGCGGGTTCCCTCGCGGGCACCGCAACGCTCGAGCGCGCGCACCAGAAGTGCCGACGGGGGAGCGCCGTGCTGGAGCGTTGGTCCCCAGTTGCTTACCGTGGCCTGCGTACTCGCAAACCGCTCGTGGCCTTCCTCGGTAGCGCCCAGAAAGCGGTAGTACGAACTGTCGATCATCTACGTATTCTCCTTTGCAGCAACAACTTCGGTGCTGAGTAGATCGGGCCAACCCGGGTACGGCGGTGGGGTGCCGCCAAAGGCGGGGCACAGGGCCTTGTGATTGCACCAATCGCACAGTTTGCCAGGCTTGGGGCGGAAGTCTCCGCTCGCACCTGCCTCCAGGATCGCCTTCCAGATTGCCGACAGTGTGCGTTCGAACCGAACGAGTTCGTCGTGATCAGGCGCGTACGTGAGGATCGATCCCGAGGCCAGGTAGATCAGGCGCAATTGAGCCGGGACGATTCCGCGGGTCCGTAGGAGAACCAGCGCATAGAACTTCATCTGGAACATCGCTTTGGACTCCGTGAACTCGCGGGGCGCCTTGCCGGTCTTGTAGTCGACCACCCGGACCTCTCCGGTGGATGCGACGTCGATCCGATCGACGAATCCGCGCAGCGGTACACCGTTGTCGAGTTCGGTTTCTACGTAGACCTCGCAGGCTTCGGCGTCGAAACGCGTCGGATCTTCGAGGGTGTAATACGTCTGGACCAACTTGCCTACTTCGGCGAGAAACTCGTCAAGATTGTCGGCGGAAATCAACTCTGCTACCTCGGGAGATTCGGTGCTCACGCGCTCCCACGCAGGCTTTACCAATTCGGCTGCACGATCCGGAACACGCTCGCCCGTGGGTAATCCGAACAGTGCTTCGAGGGCAGCATGAACAACAGTGCCTCTGACCTGCGCTCGTGTGGGAGCTTCGGGGATTCGGTCGACGGCCCGGAACCGGTAGAGCAACGGGCATTGTTTGTAGTCACCTGCACGCGAAGGAGACAGTGCGGGCCGGCTGCGCGGGCGCTCCTGTGACGTTGCACCCGTTTGGGAGGGGGCTGGCAGTTCTGCAGAGCTCACACCTGGCAGGCTAGAGGACTGGTCCGACAACTCCGTCGGAGCCGGTGGCGAGGACGCCGGAACAAACGAACAGGGATTACTCACGCATGGCGAACGAGCTGCAACCGGAAGAAATCACAACCGAAGTGGATGAGGTTACGCAGTCCGCTGTCGCCGATGTCCCTGAAACAGATGTCCCTGAAACAGATGTCTCTGAAACATCAGAAATTGCAACTGACCTCGAGGTCGTTGAGTTGGCTGAGCCCGAGCTCACCGCCCCCGGAAAGCGTCCGTCCGGACCGTTCCGTGTCGGCGACCGCGTCCAGCTGACGGACGGCAAGGGTCGTCACTACACGATCGTGCTCGAGGCCAACCGCGAGTACCACACCCACAAGGGTGGAATCGTGCACAACGATTTGATCGGTGCCGACGAGGGTAGCGTCGTCAAGTCGGTCAACGGCACCCCGTACCTGGCATTGCGCCCGTTGCTCGTCGACTACGTGCTGTCGATGCCCCGCGGCGCTCAGGTGATCTACCCGAAGGACGCGGCTCAGATCGTCCATGAGGGCGACGTCTTCCCCGGCGCTCGTGTGCTCGAAGCTGGTGCCGGTTCCGGCGCGCTGACATGTTCGTTGCTTCGTGCAGTCGGACCCGAGGGCAAGGTCATGTCCTACGAGGTCCGCGACGATCACGCCGAACACGCGGTTCGCAATGTCGAGACATTCTTCGGTGAGCGTCCCCCGAACTGGGAATTGACCATCGCGGATCTCGCGGACTTCGACCCGGATAACCACGGCGGCAAGGTCGATCGAGTTGTTCTCGACATGCTTGCACCGTGGGATGTTCTGCCGGCCGTGGCGAATGCTCTGGTTCCCGGCGGCGTTCTGATCGTCTACGTGGCGACCGTGACTCAGCTGTCGAAGGTCGTCGAGGCAATGCGTGAGCAGGAATGCTGGACGGAACCGCGCTCGTGGGAGTCCATCGTCCGCGGCTGGCATGTGGTCGGCTTGGCCGTGCGACCCGAGCACCGCATGCAGGGGCATACCGCGTTCCTGATCAGTGCGCGTCGTCTCGCCGAGGGAACTGTGACCCCGAAGCCGCAGCGTCGCGCGGGCAAGGGTTCCAACACGGCAGCAGCCAAATAGTCACTGGCAGAACAAAAGAACGGCGATCCGAGATTCCGGATCGCCGTTCTTTTTGTTTCAAAGGCTTATGCGCAGGGCGCGCGACCCATTTCGAACAGCGTGCACGCGGAGGTATCGGCGAGCTTCCAGGAACCGTCTTCGAGCTCCCATGTCCACTGAGTGCCGGGCATGGTTCCGTGCGGGCTGACGATAGCGACGTCAGCAGTTGCAGTCTCACCGTCGACCTTGACGTTCTCGACGGTGAACGTGATCTTGTACGCGGGGTTGGCGCCAAGTGCCGTGCCCATGGTGTCGATGTTGGCCTGGCGTGCGGAGCCGTCGACAACGAGTGCGGTCTTCTCGGCGATCGGCTTTGCCGGATCGATGAGCGTGATCAGTGCGGCGTTCAGCTCGTCGGCGGTCGGTGCGGCAGCAGTCGATGCGGACGTCGACTTCGCGGAGGTGGCGGCAGCTACAGAAGTCGAGGTGGCAGCAGCCGTGTCCTTCGAGTCGTCGGAGCCACAGGCGCCGAGGGCGAGAACTGCAGCGACGGCACAAGCGCTGACAAGAGTCTTGCGGATGATCACAGCGTGACCTTTCGTTGTAGTAGAGACAGGCGCTGTCTCCATCTTGTAGGCAAGGCTAACATGACCTACTTGAGGGTCAGTACTGGCAACCGGGACAAATGTGCAGCAGTGAAATCTCACTCCCACACCGTGTCTGGCGACACTTGGGCCCTGATGCCGGTAGCGTTGATGCATCGCACTGGGAGGAGACGCACATGAGCTCGACAGAGAACCCGGATTCGGTTGCGGCAGCAGAAGAGCTTCACGCGTTACGAGTGGAACTTCAGGTTCTGCGCCGTCAGCTTGCACAGTCACCGGAGCAGGTGCGGGAGTTGGAGTCGAAACTTGACTCGCTCGCCATCCGCAACGGCAAGTTGATGGACACGCTGAAAGAAGCTCGCCAGCAGCTCATCGCGCTGCGCGAAGAAGTCGACAGACTCGGGCAGCCGCCCAGCGGCTACGGAGTACTCCTCGCGGTCCACGAGGATAAGACTGTCGACGTGTTCACCTCTGGCCGCAAGATGCGGCTGACGTGCTCACCGAACATTGACACTGAAACCCTCGCGCTCGGGCAGACGGTGCGACTCAACGAGGCGCTCACCATCGTCGAGGCCGGAACGTACGAGCAGGTCGGTGAGATCAGCACGTTGCGTGAAGTGCTCGACGACGGCCTGCGTGCACTGGTCGTCGGACACGCGGACGAGGAGCGGATCGTGTGGCTCGCGGCGCCGCTGGCCGCTGTCTTCGCGGATCCCCAGGCCGACATCATCGCCTACGACGCGGATTCTCCAACCCGCAAACTCCGACCCGGCGACTCGCTCCTTGTCGACTCCAAGGCCGGGTATGCCTTCGAACGCATCCCCAAGGCGGAGGTCGAGGACTTGGTCCTCGAAGAAGTTCCGGACGTTCACTACGACGACATCGGTGGTCTCGGTCGTCAGATCGAGCAGATTCGCGACGCCGTCGAATTGCCCTTCCTGCACAAGGATCTGTTCCACGAGTACTCGCTCCGGCCGCCGAAGGGAGTACTGCTCTACGGACCGCCCGGTTGTGGAAAGACGCTCATCGCGAAGGCCGTTGCCAACTCGTTGGCTAAGAAGATCGCCGAAGCCCGCGGACAGGACAGCAAGGACGCCAAGTCCTACTTCCTGAACATCAAGGGACCGGAACTTCTCAACAAGTTCGTCGGTGAAACCGAGCGTCACATTCGGATGATCTTTCAGCGTGCGCGCGAGAAGGCTTCCGAAGGTACCCCCGTCATCGTGTTCTTCGACGAGATGGACTCGATCTTCCGGACCCGCGGTTCGGGTGTTTCCTCCGACGTGGAGACGACGGTCGTTCCGCAGTTGCTCAGTGAGATCGATGGCGTCGAAGGTCTCGAGAATGTCATCGTGATCGGTGCGTCCAACCGCGAAGACATGATCGACCCTGCCATCCTGCGTCCGGGCCGACTCGACGTGAAGATCAAGATCGAGCGTCCCGACGCCGAATCCGCTCAGGATATTTTCTCGAAGTACCTGGTGGACAAATTGCCGATCAACGCCGACGACCTCGCCGAGTTCGGTGGAGACCGTACGGCGTGCCTCAAGGCAATGATCGTGCGCGTCGTCGATCGGATGTACGCGGAGAGTGAGGAGAATCGGTTCCTCGAAGTCACCTACGCCAACGGTGACAAGGAAGTTCTTTTCTTCAAGGACTTCAACTCGGGTGCCATGATCCAGAACATCGTCGACCGTGCCAAGAAGTACGCAATCAAGTCGGTCCTCGACACCGGTGCACCCGGGTTGCGGGTTCAGCATCTCTTCGATTCGATTGTCGACGAGTTCGCCGAGAATGAAGATCTGCCTAACACCACCAATCCTGATGACTGGGCACGTATTTCAGGAAAGAAGGGGGAGCGGATCGTCTACATTCGCACCCTCGTCACCGGCAAGAATGCCAGTGCCAGCCGCGCAATCGACACGGAGTCGAACACGGGTCAGTATCTGTAGTCGGTAGAGACAACTCGGGTCGGTAATTCCCTATTGTGGGAGTTGCCGACCCGACGTGTGTCGCGGATATGGTTGATGGCGCGGATCCTCCCAGTCGAGACCACCCGAGAACAGAACGGAACGGAACGCTGACGTGATCGAGTCTCATCCCCTGACGGGGCCGGTTCCCGGGACTGTTCTGATTGTTTTGAAGCGGTCGAAGATTGCTCTCTTGTGGGGCGCCTCACATCATCCGATAGTCACGATCAACGGCAAAACCGAAGTACTTCCCTGGGGCGAGCACCGTCTGGCGATTCCGGACACACAGCCTCTGTCGATCGATGTCTATGTCAATGAGCGAAGGTCGAAATCGCTGAAATCGACTATCGGACGCTGCACCGACGTCATTTCTCCCGGGCCCGCTCGGATAGTGGAGTATTCGGCGCCGGCCCAGGGATTCTGCAAAGGCGAGATGGGTCCGCTCGGCACAACACGTTCGCGTGGAGTCGTCGCTCAGTTTCTGATCGTCAGTGTGCTGGCACTGATCTGCGGGTTCATGGCCGTCGGCCTACTCGGAGTGGGATTGGCAGCCCTCACCGGGCAACTGGGTGAACTGCGTCCGCCGCAATAGTTGCGGATGCCGCAATTTGGATATCGATCGGTCGGGTGGGAACCCGATCTAGGTATGTTTTCGGGTAATTCGGCCGTCGCGTGCAGGGGTCGCGACGCGAGATGGTGTGTAGGTAATTTGCCATTCGCAACGCAAGGATCTGCATGTTCCAACCCGTCGTTCCAGACATCCCGGTAGGCACCGGCCCGTAATTGATTCGGGCTGTGTGTCGGGCATCGCAGATATCCAAGTGTCAGTGGCACGCGAGAGCCGTCGTTGCGACGGCGCGTTCTCAGTGTTCATCCCACGGGGTTCCGTGCTGTACGCCCATGCGGCGGAGCACGTACTCAGTTGTGTCAGCGTGATCAAGACTGCAACTGCCCCGGTCGAATCAGTCAAGGAAACATGAGTAAACACAGCAATAGCAAGGCTTCCAACACGAAACGATTTATCGCAGTCACTGCAGGATTGGGCTCGCTCGTAGGCGCCGGCGTGGTAGTGAGCGCTGGTACGGCCTCCGCACAAGGCTGGTCGCAAAGTTGCAGCTGGGAGTGGCCTGTTGAGGGATCGCTGTCGCAGGGCTACCACGGAGGACATGACGGCGTTGACTTCGCCGTCAACGTCGGAACCGTGCTCAATGCGCCGACCTCGGGCACAATTTCTGTTGCCGGACCGAATGATCCCGGCGGATATGGAACCTACATCCAGCTGGAAGCCGATTCAGGCGAGCAGATCCAGATGGGTCACCTCTCCGAAACCTGGGTCAATGTAGGGCAGCACGTGGAGGTCGGCGCGCAGATCGGGGCCACGGGTAACACCGGCAGCTCTACCGGACCACATTTGCATCTCCGCATTCACGGTGCCGGGGCGGTCGATCCCATGTCCTTCCTGAAATCGGTCGGCGCATGCAACACCGGTTCGAGTAGTGTCGTTGCACCTGAACCTGTGGCAGCACCTGAACCTGTGGCAGTGGTTGAACCCGCACCTGCAGTGGTACCTGAGCCTGAAGCAGTGTCTGAGCCTGCACCTGCAGTAATACCTGAATCCGCGCCTGAAATTGCAGTCGCACCTGAGCCTGCAATAGCAACTGAAATTGCTCCCGTTTTTGAGCCTGGTCCGACTGAGGCCTCACCGGTGGAGAGCATTCCGGAAGCGGAGACTGTTGTGTCGGGCGAAGCGGTCGTCGTTTCAGCCGGAGACACGTTGTTCGACCTCGGTTCAGCACGAGGGCTCACTTGGCAGGAAGTTTGGGCCATGAACCCGCAGATCGATCACCCCGACAGCATCTTCGTGGGCGACGTAATCAATCTGTAGCAGTAGAGAATTCGATGCTGGACTAGGGCGCGGTGAACAACCTTCATGCGCTCTAGTCCAGCGTTGACTTTTTTGTCGGAGGGGATTTGTCCCATTCGACACGCAGACCCGAGTGCATCCGCGCATCGCACATTGGCGCGAGTTAGTCTCAGGACATGTTGGCCGCAGCGATCATCGTCATTACGTTTGCCCTGGTTTTCTACTCGATCGGTGTTTGGTCTGAACGCATCCAGAAGACCCTGAAGTGGTGGCATGCCGGTGCATTCGCGCTCGGCCTGATTTGCGACGCAACCGGCACCGTCCTGATGAGCCGAATCTCCGATGAGTCGCCGGATACCGGAACGTCCACTTTCAACAACATCATGATCGTCACCGGGGCAATAGCCATCGCGCTTATGGCCATTCACCTGGTGTGGGCTGTCATTGTCCTGCTCCGGGATCGACCCTCCGAGAAGGCGAAGTTCCACAAGTTCAGCCTGGTCGTCTGGGCGATCTGGCTGGTTCCCTACTTCACCGGGGCCATCGGCGCGATGACGAACTAGCGCCCCGAGTGGGCACGCGCTCGACCGCACAAATGGAATCAGTACGGCGCTACGATGCCGCCACTGCCGAGAACGGTCCCATCGACGCGCAAATCCTCGGAATCGTGATCGTGGCCTGTTCGCGACCGGATGGATGAAGAGAGGCGCCGTCGGGCTGATCGGCACGAATCCGCCGGATTACGCCGAATAGATTCGCTGGGGTCACGGTACCGCCGGGGTTACGCTGAAGTGAATTGCCTCGATTCATCGTGCTCGAGGTGCGGAGCAGAAGTGTCATGAATGAACGTGGTGCGCAGGCCAGTGACGCGACAGTCGCAAGCGGGCCCCTGACCGAACGGGGCACCGTCACCGAGTTGCGTCCGTCCACACCGACAGCGGTGAGTTCGGGACTTGTCGATACTGACGGGCTCAACGGATCTGACGGACTGGGTCGGCTGGTCGGGGACTGGGAGGCAGGACGAACTCCGTCCGACCTGAGCGACTATCTGCCCGATCCCGCCAAGATTCGTCGGGCCGCGCTGATCGCTCTGGTCGGTATCGATCTGGAATACCGCTGGCTGAAAAGTGATCGCCCGAAACGGCTAACGGAATATTGCGCCGAGTATCCGGAATTGCTTGAAGTACCACTACCGGCCGAGCTCCTGTACGAGGAGTTCCGGCTACGGAAGCAGGGCGGCGAGGGTGTCGTGGCGGCTGAGTATCTCACCGAGTTCCCTTTGCAGGCAGAGAGTTTCGAGAAACTGTTCGACCGTGATTCGATGGCTGGTCGGGAAGACGTCATGATGTTGGGACTCTCGGGTTTCGGCGAGTTCGAGATCGGACAGCACCTGGACGATTTCGAACTGGTGTTGGAACTCGGGCACGGCGCGTTCGCCCGAGTGTTCCTCGCGCGGCAACTCTCGATGCAGCGATGGGTTGCGTTGAAGATCTCGCGCAACGTCGGAGTCGAGCCGCAGACTCTCGCCCAACTCGACCATCCCAACATCGTTCGCGTCTTCGATCAACGACTGCTCGAGGAACGCGCACTGCGAGTCCTGTTCATGGAATACGTGCCAGGTGGGACCCTGCTCGATGTGGTCAAACTTGTCCGCCTGACACCGCCAGCGCAGCGATCCGGACAACTTCTTCTCGATGCCATCGATCAGACTTTGGCGACGAAGGGAGAGATGAAGCCGAGCGAGACGAGTTTACGGAGCGAGGTCGCGGCGATGTCGTGGCCGGAGACTGTGGCCTGGATGGGAATGAGACTGGCGGATGCCCTGGAGTACGCGCGTGAGCACGGCGTACTGCATCGGGACATCAAGCCGGCGAACGTACTTCTCAGCGTCGAAGGCATCCCCAAACTCGCCGACTTCAACGTCAGCTCGAGCGAGGAGGTCTCGACCGAGGACGCTGCATGTTTTGTCGGAGGCTCGCTTGCCTACATGTCTCCGGAGCAGTTGGAGGCCTGTGCGGTCGGGGCGCCTGGCACGCTCGACACCCGCAGTGACATCTATGCACTCGGCGTGATGCTCTGGGAACTCCTCACTGGGAGTAGGCCTTTCACGGACGACGGAACGGGGGAGAAGCCGCCGTCGCCCCAGATGGCACTCGAGGCCCGCCGCCGCAGAGTTGATCCCGAGGCCCGGTTACCTGATGACTGTCCGCCGGCGCTGCGTCGAGTTCTGGTGAAGTCTCTCTCTCCCGAGAGAGACGGAAGGTGGTCTGGTGGACGAAAGCTGGCCCGTCAGTTCGCGCTGTGTCTGGACCGATCTGCCCGCAATCTGGTCGACCCACCGGAAGGGAGCCCACGTTCCACATTGTGGAAGTGGGCGCTGCCGATCCTGCTCGCCGCGATCGGAATTCCGAATCTCATGGCGGCGGGCTACAACTACTACTACAACAAGATGCTGATCATCTCGGGGCTTTCGCCTGAGGCTCAGCAGCACCTCGAGCAGGTTCATCTCGTCATCGGGGTGGCTGCGTTCTCTCTCGGCGCCGCGGCGATCCTGTATTGGTGCCGGCTCGCGCTCACCGTGCCTCATGGACTGCGTAGCGGGCAGACGTACAGCGCGGAGGTCTTGAACAAGGCGCGTACCGCGACGCTGAATGTCGGCCACCGTGCGGTGGTGATCGCTTTCGGTCTGTGGGTCCTGGCCGGCATCGCATATCCAGTAGCACTGCAGATTGCTGCCGGAGGTATTCCGCAGCGCGCCTACGTGCACCTGATGTCGTCGCTGGCCGTCTGCGGCGCCGTCGCAGTCGCGTATCCGTTCTTCATCCTGACTTACTACTCGGTTCGCTGTCTGTATCCGATCTTGTTGTCACACGGCGAGTTACGAAGCGACGACGGACGCGATATTCGATCGCTGGGTCGGAGCAGTACACGGTACCTCGCGGTGGCGGCGTCGGTTCCTCTGGTGGGAATCGCGGGGCTAAGTTTTGTCGGTTCGGGTGCCGGCGAGGAACTCAACGCAACCGTCCGTGTGTTATGTCTGGGCGGGATCGCTGGATTCATCGTTGTATACCAACTGTTTCGACGGATCGAGAGTGATCTCCGTGCACTGCTGCGCGTCGTGTCCCTCGAGGTGTCGGCGTCTCCGTAGTCGCCTGTCAATCGCGTTGGCTTACTTGGCGACCAGGCGATCTCATCCAATCCCCGTCAGGCGACGTGATATCCCAGTGTTACTGCAGCCGGCAGTCGGCAGTCGGCGGTCGGCGGTGGCCTTGGTCGACCGGCACACGCGCATCGCGCACGACCGAGGCCGGTCTTCCCCGGCGCCAGCGAAGGGCCACGACTTTTTTCTCGTAGGTTTGCCGAAGTGCGAGTGTCGTAGCCCACTTCATTACCTGTCGCGTGACGCACATCCCTCATTGCACCTTTCAGGCTTGACTTCGTCAGACATATCTATGAAAGTAGATGCGTTCCGGTTGGTGGCGGGGAGGTGTGGTCAGTGGATGCTTTGGCGATCTTCAAGGCGCTGTCCAACCCCACCCGCCTGCAGATCATGGAGTGGCTGAAGTATCCAGCAAAGTACTTCGACGAGGATTCGTACACCCAGCAGGATCTCGGATTCCATATTGGCGTCTGCGTCGGTGATATCCAGGCTCGATCCGGCCTTGCGCAGTCGGTGATCTCTGGGTATCTGCAGGCCATGAAGGACGTGGGCCTGCTCGAGTCCGACCGTGTCGGGAAGTGGACGTACTACCGGCGAAACGAAGCCATGATCGACGAGTTTCGGAAATTTGTTCGCGACGAACTGTGACAGTTCGTTTCCGTCGGCGGTCTTTATGTTGACAAGTTTTGGAGCAAACATATCTACATATCTAGATATTTATCTTTGAAGTGCCCGGTGTGGCACGGTGGGAGGAAATTGTCGTGAAGTCGAAATTGTTGATTCCGGTCCTGGCATTGGGCGTCTTCGGAATCATCACGACCGAGATGGGGATCATCGGGGTTCTGCCCCAGATCTCCGAGAAGTTCGGCATCAGCACATCCAGTGCGGGATGGTTGGTCGGTGTATTCGCACTTGTCGTGGCAGTGACGGGTCCGTTCATGACGCTCGTCGCATCGGGAATCAACAGGAAAACCGTTCTGCTGGTGGCGATTGCGGTGTTCGCGGTATCCAATCTGGTTTACGCGACGACATCGAGTTTCGAGGTGATGTTCGCTTTCCGAATCATTCCCGCCGTCGCGCATCCGGTCTTCTTCGCGGTCGCACTTGCGAGTGCGGTTCGTTCGGTGCCGCCGGAGAAGGCCGCCGCTGCGACGACGAAGGTGTTTGCCGGTGTCACAGTCGGATTCGCCTTCGGTGTGCCGTTGACGTCGTATCTGGCCGAGAACTTCTCGGTGTCGACGGCGTTTGTCTTCGGTGCCGGAATCAACGTTCTCGCGTTCGTGGGAATCATGGCACTCCTGCCCTCGTCGCCGGTGACGCAACAGATGTCGTACGGTGCGCAGGTCGGGATCCTACGACGGCCGCGAGTGTGGTTGACGGTTATCTCGGTTATGTTCGTCTTTTCTGCCATGTTCTCGGTGTACGGCTATTTCGCCGAGTATCTCGGTGACGTGACGGGGATGAGTGGATCGTGGATCAGCGCGATGCTCTTGGCTTTCGGTGTTGTGATGATCTTCGGGAACTTCGTGTTCGGAGCGATGCTCGGGAAGAGCGTTGTACGAACGGTTGTAGCCTTTCCGGTTCTGTACGTCGTGGTGTACGTGCTGATTTATCTCGTGGGTCCGCACTCCGTCCCGATGATTGTCGGTGTGTTGATCTGGGGAGTGGTGCATTCGGGCGGGCTGGTCGTCTCGCAGAGTTGGATGGGAAGGGATGCCGTAGATGCACCTGAATTCGGCAACAGCTTGTTCATCTCGTTCTCCAATCTGGGGATCACGGTGGGGACGATGGTCGGCGGATGGTTTCTCGGACACCTGGGAACGCGTCAATTGGTTTGGGCCGGAGTGCTGTTCGCGGTACTCGGGCTGATGACAATCACCGCCCGGTTGGCGCTCGGAGGAGTTCACCGCGAAAGCGGTGCCAGAGTTCCGGTGTAGGTTTTCGACAGTGGTTGCGCGAACTCGCCGCGTGCGTTCGTCGCCAGAATGTTAGGCCACCCGGGGCAATCTGCGAGCATAGAACGTACCGGCTGGCCTACCTTTTCCTGGAAGCGGCAAATGTCTCAGCCTCGAAAGGTTGGGGGCTTCTGTCGTGCAACGGGTTTACACAGTCAGTCTGCTGGGCACCTAAGGCTTGCTGCGGCGAATCTGTGGGCAGATTCCGCCGCGCCTGACCCGCTCTCCGGCTGTCACTCGCCGGAGGGCGGGTCCTTCCCACTCGTCCAGCGGGGGCGTCGCCGGACCGCACACGGTGCCCGACTGCTGCGCCTACACCAGCCGCAGGCGAGTTCTCATGCTGGTGGTGGCCGCCAGAATCGCTACGACTATCCCGACAACTAACTCGGCGCTATGCGGACTCCGAATCTCGGATGTACCTCAGTCAAGGTGTGGGGAAGATGCGCCGTCTCGGGCCGGCGAACGATGTTCGTGGGACACCGAGTATCAACGAAAGCATCGAGCCGAGGGCTGCAACGACAGCGCTGGATCCTCTCCTCCGTAGGTCATCGACGATCGACATAGATGACTTCGATGGCGTTGTTTCCGTAGCCCAGCCGGTTCCACTGCGGAACGTCGGGTTGTACGTTCCCCGCGGCGTCGGTCGCTCTGACTCTCAGGGTGTGCCTCCCGACGTGGCTCGGCTCCCAGTCGAACGTCCAGGCCTGCCAGTGGTATCCGCTTCGGGATGGTTCCAGCTGGGCCGGCTGCCAGTCGCCTTCTCCGGTGACGCTGACGTCGACGCGCGTGATGGGGCCGGTTCCTGACCATGCCTTCCCCCGGACTGTGTATGCCCCGGAGCCGATGATCGAGCCCGGCGCTGGGTCGGTGATGCGGGCGCGTACCCGCATCAGGGTCACAGCTTCGTGGGGTCGGTCCGGCCACTCGTACATGTAATGGCCGGTCTGGAACTCTCCGGTGTAGGGCTCGGTGAGCACATCGATCCGCTTCAACCATTTCACCGACGCCACGGCGTACCAATGGGGCACGATCAATCGGAAAGGCGCGCCGTGGTCGGAACCCACAGGCTCCCCGTTCATTTCATAGGCGATGAGGATTCCCGACGCCGGGTCCGTGGCGAGCGAGAGTGGCAGGGAACGGATGAAGGTGAGGTTCTCCTGGTCAGTGTCGGGGAGGATCGCCTGGAGGTGGTAGGGCCCGTGGTCGGCCCCCTGGGTGAGGATTTCCACCCCCTGCGCCGATGGCTCGACCTTCGCCAGTACCTCGTGGAGGAGCGCGCCCTTCCATCGTGCAGTGGAGACGGCGTAGTCACCCCAGGGCTCACCGGTCGGCAGCGGCCGCATGTCCAGGCGGCCATTGCCTGCGCATTCCAGGGTGACAGTGTGTTCGTGGGCCGGCATCGCGCGCAGGTCGTCGAGAGTCAGGACGGTCGGATGGCCCACCGCGCCACCGATCTCCAGGGTGCCGTCGTGAGCGGGCACCGCGAAGTTGCTCCGCACATAGTGGAGCTCGGTCGGCGTGATATTGCCGGCGAGCGCCTCGGGCGGCGCCTCGGCGTTGTAGGGCGCGGGGTTGATCATCACTAACGCGGCGCGTGCCGCATCGAGATTATGGGCGACGGTCATGGCTCAGCCTCCTTGGGCAGGTCAAGAACAGAGTTGGTTCCTTAGAAGTCGGAGTCCTTGAAGGTGGGCTCGCGGCCGTCGTTGAAGGCTCCGATGCCTTCGACGCGGTCGGGATGGACAGCGGAGCGCCAGTGGGCGTCCATCATGATCGCGATCGCCTCCTCGATCGGCTGGCCCTCGCCCAGGTGCACCGCGCGCTTCACGGCCTGGACAGCGGTCGGGGAGTTGCTGGCGATCTTGTCGGCGACCTGCTTGGCTGCGGACATCAGCTGGGTGGGATCGTGCAGCTCGTTGACCATGCCGAGTCGGTATGCCTCCTGTGCAGATACTGCGTCCCCGGTCATGAGCATCTGCAGTGCCTTGCCGCGTGGCAGGAGGCGGGGCAGCAGTGCCGGTGATCCGCCGCCGGCTGCTAGGCCGAGCATGGCTTCGGGTTGGCCGAAGGTCGCGTTGACGGAGGCGATGACGAAGTCGGTGCTCTGGGCGAGCTCGCACCCTCCGCCGTAGGCAATCCCGTTGACTGCGGCGAAGATCGGCTTGCGGAGCTGGCGAACTGTGTAGAGGGTGCGGTCGAAGGCTTGGCGTTGCCGCAGCCAGTCCTCCTTGGTCATGGCTTTGCGTTGGCGCAGGTCGCTGCCGACTGAGAAGGCGCGGTCTCCGGCGCCGGTCAAGATGACGACGCGTACCGCGGTGCGAACGGCGATCTCCTCGACGACGTCGGTCAGCAGGGCGCCCATCTCGGTTGTGATCGCGTTGTCGGCGTGGGGTCGGTTAAGGGTGATCAGGGCTACTCGGCCGTCGGAGAGGTAGTCCAGCAGCACCGGCGCCTCGGTCTCCTCGACGTCGGGCGCCGGCGGGCCGAAGTCGAGCGCTGCCCAACGGTCTGTGCTTGATGTGCTCATCATGCTTCCTCTCGGGGTATGGACTTGTCATGTGTCCAGTTCGGCGAGCCAGCGCAGCGCCCGCAGGCTGGGGGCGAAGCAGTACTCGCCGCCGCGAGTGACCACGAACGGTGGCAGGTTCTGCAGCCTGCGCCGGATCGGCCGTTGAGGGATGGTGAAACCACTGGACCCGTCGTGCGGTCCGACCAGGGGGTCGGACTCGAGCGGAGCGCCGATGAAGATGCCGTCGTTGAGCCACTGGGTCTTGACGAACTCGAACTGGCGTTTGAGATTGGCGCCCGCGAAGACGAAAACGATCCCGCGGTCGCTCCCGTCGTCCTCGACCACGCCGTCGGGGAGCATCGGTCCATAGCTGGTGCCGCGTCGGATCATCCGGTGGCGCCGGACGTCCACGCTGCCGTCCTGGTCCAGCGCGTCACGTGGGTTTGCCCTGCGTGCGTGGGCTCCCACCGGGCACTTGAAGCCGCGTGGGTCATCGCCGAAGAGGAAGTCGTTGTTGCGCTGTGGGTCGCTCCCCAGCTCGGGGTCGTCCTGGTCGGGGGAGAGTGCGAGCGGGGCGCCGCTCTGCCAGCGCCCGACCATCTTGGCGCCGAGGAGGTTCTCCTCTTCACGGCTGGCCGCCTTGGCGTGGAGGTAGGTCCGGTAGGCCGCTACCTTCGTGTGCAGCTTTCGGAACACGACATAGGTGCCGTTGCGGCCCAACACCTCGGGGGTGGGCATCGGTGGCAGCTCGCCCGTCTCGTCGGGATAGCCCAAGACGATCTCGCCGGCGTTGAGTGGTCGCTCACGGGGATTGGTGGGAGGGCGACCGCTTCCCTCGACGGAGGGTTGGCCGATCCCGTCCTTGAAGCCGAAGGAGGTTCGGCCCGTAGCGAGCTGGTAGCAGTCCTGACGCCAGATCAGCTGAACGCCTGGAAGCTCGATCTGGGCGCGGCGGGCCTTCTCGGCAGCTGCGGCGAGCTGCTCCTTGTCGGATGAGAGAACAGCGATTGCAACGTGCACATCGGCGGAGCCGAGGGGTTTCTCCCAGTGGTGGGGGGCGCTCTCGCCGACGTCGCCCAACACCGCTGCGCGGGCAGCCATCCCCTGCCTGAACTCCGGTGCGAAGCTATCCAGTGACCCTTGCGGTACCCCGAGGGCTTTCAGTCCGTGGTACGTGAAGGCGACAGTGAGTGAGGTGTTGTCCGGGGTGTCGGCGGCTCCGGCGAGGTTGACGATCCCGTGCAGCCGTCGGACGAGCTCACGGCCGTCGGCGCGGTCGTCGATGCGTAGCAGGAGGTAGGTTCCGACGTACGGGGAGGGACGTTCGGACAACACGCCGGCCTGGATGTCGTCGAGTTCGAGGGTTACGCCTGTCATGTCGGTCACCGTCCCATCCGCTCTTAGTTCTCAGTGGTGCTCAGGGGGTTCGGGCGGGTTCGGGTTCGGCGTCGCCAGGTAGGGGAAGTTCCGGGTGGCCGGTCGGGTGGCGGAGTCGACGCCGTCGCGGATGGTGGGGCCATGGCCGGCGTTGACCAGCTGGGTGAAGATCGTGTCCATCACGTCGTCGTTCAACGTCCGCCCCCCGCACGTCTGGTGAGCCTCGCCGCGCCGCGCGGCGAGCTCGATCTCGAGGAACGTGCCGTGCTCGACATAGGGCTTCGTGACGTCGACGATCAGGTAGTCGGCGAGGATGAGGTCCGTGAGCGGGTGGCTGCCGTTCGCTTCGGCATGCCAGTCCACCTTTCCGTCCAAGCCATCCCAGAAGGCGAGGTTGGCGTCCAGTCGCGCGCGGTAGGCGCCTTGGTAAGAGTCGCCGAGGTGGAACGCGTCCTCCATGTTGTACAGGTCGCGGATCTCCAGATCCCGGTTCACGGGGTCGAACTCTTTCGGGGCGAGCATCATGTTCTTCACCTCGGGGCGGCCCACCCGTTCGATCCTGACGTTGAAAGTTCCCCGGGTGAGGGTCTCGGCGACGACGCCCACGAGATCCCGACCCCACAAGAAGCTGGTGTCGATCTCAACGACGATGCTGAGCACGTTCTTGCCGTCCAGGAAGATCGACCCGGGATCGGTGAAAGCGAGCTCGCGGTTCGCGATCGTCGCCAAGGCGGCGCGGGCATCCATGATGAACGGATCCCAGCGTGTGCCAGCGAAGACTCGCACGCCGCGGCCAGAGCCGCCCTCCAAATCGTTGACGAAGAAGGGGATCGATTCTCCCGACGGACTGACGCAGGTGCCCTGCTGCTGCCGGTCGCCGGCACCCGGGGCGACGAAGACGCAATCCACGACGATCTCCTCCTCGCCTGGGACGAACCCCCACCCGGCATCGTTCGGACTCGGCGGGTGGAGTGGCCGCAGCCGGAAGCGGTACAGCAGACCATCGGAGAACAAGTCGGAGGGCTTGGCCATCGGCATGGTATTCAAGACCAGCACGAGACAACCCGGCTTCTCGGGGCTCGGGAATGTGTACACGTCCGTGATGTCCGCGATCGGGTTGGACAGGGCGCGCGGCCCGGAGATGTGGTCCGACATAGGGTTCCCGTCTCTGAAGCGGTTAGTCGCCGGCCTCGTCCACCAGCGGCTTTAGCGCCGGGTGCTGGAGAATCTCTGCGGCCTGGGGGTGGTCGAGAACCTGTTGGAAGCGCTCGTTTACTCGCTGAGCCTTCCGAATTTCTTTGACGGTGCCGCCGTAGTTCCGGGCGTATGCGACTGCCGACTGCTCGGCGTCGAGGATAAAGGCGCGCAGGGCGGCCAGATCGGGAAGCCCGTCGTATCCCTCGACGTGACGAAAGATGACGTCGAACAGCGCCAGTGTGGGCCCAGAGGTGAAGAAGTCCTCCATGTAGGCGTCCCACGGCCCATCGAAGCTGGTCACGAACGCCAGCCGTGTGTCGTCGTCGAACATGACGAACCGCGCCTCGTGGATTGTCTGGACCGCCATCCCGTAGTCACCGGGCCGGTACCCAGGCGTGTCCTGCAAGTCGACGAGGGCAGCGCGCAATGACGGCCCCTGGCCCGGCTTGAGGCGAAAGAACAGACTGAACTCGCTGGTCGGACCGACACTCAGGCCCGGCTGTGGCACTCCGCGATCAGATGCGACCATGTGTGCCACGATAACAAACCCCAACCGATGCGGAGCAGAAATCGCAGATAAAGATCCTGCCCGTTGAACCGGGTCTGAACTGCGGAAACGCGAGCCAGTTCCGGCAATGGTCAATGTCTTGGGTTGCCTTGGAAAATCTGGCACTCGCCATCTGAAATGGCTCTGCTCGGTTGGGACGTGGCCTTGGTGATGGTCCTAGTGTTCGTGGCTGTAATTGGTGAAGCGACGAATTGTGAATTCGTTGCAGGTTACTGTGAGATGGCGGGGGATTGCCTCAGTGGCTCTGTGGGAACGGCCGATTTGCGTACCGCAGTTTCGTTGCTACAGAACAGGATTCAATGTCGATAGGTCATCCGGAATCCTTGAGAAGGGGAAGCTGCAGTGGGTAGGTGCAGTGGGTAGGTGCAGTGCGCGGTGTCGAATGCGTCGATATTTTCGGTAGATCGGGTCGAACTGATCTCGGTGTGCGTCGAGAGACGTGCTTGACCACGAATTCTTCTCATTCTCCGCAAATGGAAACGAAGCGTGATGGGCGGCGGCAGGCACTGTCAAGTTGTTGGGATGTAGCGGGTTTCGGGTGCAATGGGGAATTCTTGGACCGGAGTTCATGCTGCTGGGAATGGCTCGGCGACCTGACCAAACACCTGAAATCGGGTGCGCATTTCGGCACGGTGATCGGTGGCGGTCATACGGTGCCCACAGAGGAACATAGACCACTCTTGCGATTTCGCTTCTCCAATGAGCACCGAATTTGGCAGGATGAGTCGGTGAGCACAATGCCCCCGACGATGAATCGTCACGAGAGGTTTCACAAAGCGACACAAAGAGGCCCGTCGACGACCAAGCAGTTCCTAATTCTGGCGATGGGCACTGCTTGCGCTACCATTATGGCGTTCTCAGGCACTCGAATCGTCGAACCAGTTTGGCTGATCGGGCTGATCCCACCACTACCTTTGTTCTTTCTCGGATTCATCGCCACTGCTTCGTGGCGGCTAAATTCCTCCGTGAGTGGACGTGTACGCACAGTAATCGGGCCACTGGGGTATCTCGGGTGCGCTTCCGTTGTAGCCGGGGCGATCTTGGTAGCCGAAGATATGAGCGAAGCACCGAAACTGGTTGGCAGAGTGCTGATCGCGTTTACGTGCTTGCTGGCCTTTCTCGCGGTCGTCGCGTTTGTGGCACGCCGAGTGAGTCGGAATTCGATTGAAAAGCAACGCAATCGAGGCATGCGATCGATCGGAGTCGTCACTGACGATGGACTGGCCGGTTTTCCGAAGACTCCGAACCCGAAACTTGCAAACATCACGGTGCGGTTCATCGACAACTCAGGCGTGGAGCGATGGCTCACGCCGACCGCCTACCAGATTCCTGCCCAGCCGATCAATATCGACGACGAGGTCACCGTCTGGTTTGATCCCGAGAATCCTGGTGATATCTCCAAATCGTTGTCGAACGGGATAACGGCGTCTCACGCGTCATGAAGACCACATAGCGTGAACTTTCGTTCTTCAGGTCTGCGAAATCATCAGGAAGCCTGCGAGATTCCGTTCAGGGAATGAGCGATGTCAGCACTTTGTCGGTCGGGTAGTGAAGGCTAAGAACGTGTTGAGAACTCGTGATCGTAGCCGGTGCTGTGGGCCAGAACGATTGGTGGGCTCCTCTCCTGCGTTGAACAGTGATTACCAATGTCGCTGACCCGCGTCCAGGAGGCCACGAATGCCATCATTGCCGAGCATGATGTGCCCGTCCTGCCCGATCCGTCGTGCAGGCTTTGCTGTGCGGTGCATCCGTCGTCGTTGTGGGCCGACGCCCAGTGGGTGATCCTGGAACCGTTACTGCCACACTCGGGCAACGTGACAGGCCCGAGAAGCATTGCTGCAGAATGATTTTGATCTTCTATCGTTTACGCGGTCCGGGGAGTTTTCATATGGCGGCAGCGACCGGGGTCGGTATCTCCGAGATTGGTTGGAACAGTCGCTCTGATTTTCCGCATAGCTATGCCAGCGCGACCAGTGATGAGTACGCGCGTTTGGCTGTCGTCGGGAGAGCTTCCCGAACGCTCCTTCGAACGATCCTGGTTCTGCTGAACTTTGCGTGGCCACTTGGCGTGCGCACTGTCGAGCGAGCCGCCATAAGGGGAGCTGCGATGGTCCATGACTCCGAGGCACTCAGGGCGGGAGCTGCGTTGTTCGCCGTGTCTGTACTCGCGGGTGGCTATGAGCCCAGTCTGCCCGTCGAATCATCCGTCCGTCACTTCTCGGATCACGTCGGAGTAGGTGCGGAACAACCGCGGCGATGCAGCAGGGGTGTTGGTGCGCAGCAGGTGTGACCAGCAGTCGGCGACCAGGGTGCGGGCTTGTGTTCCGCTCCAGGGCTGTGGGAGCAACTCGGCAGGCAGTAGGGGGTCCGGGCTCATGGCTCGGGTGAACTCTGCAGCCAGTTCGATTGTGATGGTGAGCAACTCGGTATGCGTCAGTCCTCCGCCGCGTAGGCGGTCGAGGCGGCGTTGTGCGACGTCGGTGAGGCGTTGATGGCCTGCTGCGATCGCGTCCAGCGGCCACAGTCGTGCGGCCACCTCTGTGGGTGTGTCGGTTCGGCCGGTGCGGAGTTCGGAGGTGGTGAAGAATGTGAGGTGGTCGAGTACGTCGAGCTGGATCGCCGCGTCCTCGATTCGGGGTTCCCAGTGGTTTGCCGAGACATACAGGCCGCCTTGGATCGGTGCCCCGCCGAGGTGGACAATGGTGTCGCGCAATGAATCTCGTGCGATTCTGGCTTTTTCGGGAACTGCGAATGCAACCAGGTGCCAGTTGCCATCCCACGGCGCCGCGCCGCGGTCCTGCTGGTACATGTAACGCAGGAACTCGACATCGGGTTCGATCGAACGGCGCGTATCCTCGGTCGGTTGCAGGATCGCCCTGCGCCCACGGCCTTCCTGCGTGAACTGCCCGTCGGCGACCATCCGTTTGATGCACAGTCGGACCTGCTGATCGGTCATTCCGAGCGCTGCCGCGACCGAGTAGAGCTCACCCGCATCGACCGTGGCGTCCGCCCGGACCATGCTCTCCACGAGAACGCGGGTCGGCACCTCAACCTTGTCGTGGGACCACTCGTCCACTCGTCACTCCTGCCTGTCCTGCGGGATTCCTCCCGACCGCAATTCGTTCAACTATAGTACGTTCACTATCAATACGACCGTTTATGATCTGATAGTTCAACGAGGTGGAAGTTTCCGTGAATCCTGACGTGTCCCGATCTGAACGCCCGGAAACAGACGGCCCGCCGCGGCGGCGGCTCACCTGGTTGCTGGGCGCCCTGCTGGGCGTGGTGCTGCTCGTCGTCGGCGCGGCGGGATGGATTCTCGACCAGAACAGCTACGAGATACGCGAAGAAACTGTCACCATCACCGGCGGTCCGCAGCCGCTGCAGGGAGTGCTGGCGCTGCCCCAAACCGGCGCGGGGCCATACGGACTCGTAGTATTCGTGCACGGCGACGGGCCGATCGACGCGACTCATGAGACCTTCTACCGGCCGATCTGGGAGTCGCTCGCACGAGCCGGCTACGCGTCTTTGTCCTGGGACAAGCCCGGTGTCAACGGCGCTCCCGGCAATTGGCTGGACCAGAGTATGGACGACCGCGCGGCCGAGGCTCTCGCGGCCATCGCCTGGTCCAGGTCGCGGCCGGAGATCGATCCGCACCGCATCGGACTCTGGGGAGCCAGTCAGGCCGGCTGGGTCCTCCCCAAGGTGGCCGCGCAGGATCCGAGCCTGCAGTTCATGATTGCCGTCTCACCCGCTGTCAACTGGCTGCAGCAGGGCCGCTACAACACCCTCGCGGAAAGCCGCGCCGCGGGAGCCTCGTCGACGGAAGTCGAGGCGGCGCTGTCGAGGAGCGAGGCCACCTTGAACCAACTGCGCACGGGCGCGACGTTCGAGGAGTTTGCGGCGGCCGGCGGCGCCACCGACGGACTGACGGCCGACCGGTGGCGGTTCATTGCCGAGAACTACACCTCGGACGCGTCGGCCGACCTTGTCGCGGTGCGGATCCCGGTACTGCTGATCGTGGCGGGCCACGATCAGAACGTCGACGTAGTCGATACCGAGGCGACGTACCGGGCACTGTTGCGAGAGCCGGGGCAGTTGTCTGTCAAACACTATCCGGACGCGACGCATTCGCTGGTGCGTAAGGACATCGAGGACAGCGACGTGAAGACCGTGGTTGTCGCGACCGTCGCGCCCCGCTCCCTATTCGCCGACGGCTTCCTGACCGACCAGCGCCACTTCGTCGAGGCTCTCCAGAACCGTCCCTAGAGAAAGAGGAAACCGATGAAGGTGCTGGCTCTGGGTGGGCCTGGCCCGTCGACGTTCCCGGCACCGGCGACCAGGTAGACGCCGATGCGCAGCTGGCCGGTCCGGCTGGCCCGACAGCGGCGGCGGTGCACTGGATGCAGCAGATCAGCGGAACGGTAGCAGTCGTGCACGGCGGCACCCTCATTCAGCAGGCCCCGCTTCGTCCGGTTACCCTTTCGTTGCCGGGCAGGCGCCGCGGCACCGCCTACACGGTCGGCCATCTCGAGCCCGTCACTCTGCACCGAAGCCATTCGCCGAGCGGCAACGCTGCGAATCTGATGGTCATCACGCCGGGAACTGTCGCCTATCTCGACGTGCTTCGCTCCGATATCGACAGGGGCCGACTCACCAACGAGTCCGCTGCTGCCGATCTGGCCAAGCCGACACTGCGACGCGCGCTCCGCTCGATGGCAGGTGCCACCAAGTCTGCCTCGCCCGGTTCGCTGCCGCTCTTCTTCGCGGCGGCTACCGGCGCGAAGGGGAACGCGCACCTCACGGTCCTCGCTCACCTGGCGGGCGGCTCGGAGGTGAACTCGCCGACCTCGTCGTTGATGGCGAACATGGCCGAGGCAACCGGAATCCCATTGGCGCTCGGCCTGTCTCAGCTCGTCGACGGTACAGCCGCCCGTCCCGGTGTTCACGCGCCCGAAACCGTAATCGACCCCGACCGCTTCTTTCAGGATTTGGACCTGGTCATCGGTCGCGGCACCGGGCGTGGCAGTGTCCTGGTCGAGTGTGCCCTTACCGAAACCCTGCCGCGGCGGTGAGGTGCCTCCGACAACTGCAGAAGACACCTCCGCGGGGCCTGTCTCTTGACGCTCTCATGAGCGGTGACTGGTGCGGCCCCGCACAGGGCGGCGGCCCGTTCCGAGGTGTCCTTCCCTCCGCTCCGTGGCCATTTTCGTTGGCCGTGTCGATAACCGCGCGGGCGCACCTCACCCCGGTTTTCGTATCAGCGGTCGAGTTATCGGCGGGTAGCGGGCGGCCATTCCCCTCGAGCCGTCCAACGCGGCAAGGAGACCTGGGCCATACCCGCCACCCGCAACTCCAGGCGAGCACGTATGAGGCTAACCAGTTCGAGCCGGGGCGACGCAAACCGTCTCAGATCGTCTGGTGTGAATTCACCGCACTACCAGGTCGTGATCCGTAGCGCTGAGGGTGATCGGCACGATCCGTTTACCCCGACCCCAGTCGCGGATGAACGTGTCGAGGGCCGGATCGGTGCTCCGCGAATCGAAGGCCGCACGGGGAATCTCGATGGCGCCCACCAGCTGCCGCGGCTGATCGTCCAGACCAGCACCGCGTGGAGCGACCCGGAGCCCGTCCGCGGTGTGTATCAGCACCGGCAGAGTCTTTCCGTCCGGCGTCGTCACTGTCCCAGGACGGGTGGTGGCCACGGGATCGAAGTGCTCCACCGAGAGTCGGTACCCGGAGGGCCCCGCCTTCAGTCCGGCCTCGTCCAGCAGGCGTGGATCGAGAATCGAATACGGAACCTGCCAGTCGACGAGCAACTGCCCGTCGACGAGGGTGTCGCGGGCAGGCAGGGTTGCAGACAGGTTCCACGGCACTGCGGGCGCGAGCGTGTCCGAGGATCGGTCGGCCGGTGAGTTCGCCAGCTCGGTGCCGGGCAGCGGAGCGTCGGTGGGCGTGAACTCCCACACCGGGGCGGTCAGATCCTTGTGCCAGAACCCGGTGCGTCCGTCCTGCTTCCCGGCCACGCGCAGCTCCCGACGATTCGGGCCGACCCCGGTGGAGTGCACGCTGATCGCCGAGGTGATCTCGCCCGGGATCTTGGGCTGGTGGACCCAGTCCTGCGCCGGCAATTGGATTGCGGCGTAGTTCTTGAACCACGCTTCGAAGGCGGAGTTGGGAGCGGTGGGCTTGCCCGTCTGGTCGTCCCAGCTGTAGCGGAAGAATACCGAGTCGCCTCCGGAGGAGTCGATGTCGAAGTTGCGGGTGTACATGTCGCCGTATTTATTCGTGACGAAGGTCGTCGAGGCCGATGAGGAAAGCGCCATCGACTGGAACCGGCCCCCTACGGGCCCGCCGATTTCATAGCTGGAGTCGTCGGGCAGCCACGGGTCCGCGTAGGTGATGCGGCTGCCGTCGCCGGTGAGCGCGGGAATCATCGTCATCTTCGCCAGCCCGAAGTAGTGGAGTCGACCCGCGACGTCGGCGTAGGTCTGGTTGTCCCACGGGGAGCCGACGCTCAGCGCCCATGTGCCTGGATCGCCGCCGGGTAGCTGCTTGCCTTTACCGGTCCACATGGGGGCGCCGAACGCCGACGTCCAGTTCCACACAGTTGGTTGCTGTGACGCATTGTCCATGGTGTAGATCCAGCCGGACTCGTCGACGGCGATCAGCTCGTCATCGTCCACCGAGATCCCAACGAGGCGATCCCGCATGCATTCCGGCAGCGGCGCGTAACGCCACGGCTCGAGGTTGGGTCCGTTCCACACCCGGGGCCGCGTCAGCAACGCGTGGTCGACGAGTGCGTAGTCCCAGAACCTGTTGAACTGTGTTGTCTGCGTTCGCAGTTCGATGCTGGTCGGGGCGGTTTGATCATTGAACACCGGGAGGTTGGTAAGTCCATCACGACTGCCGAAGGACGGAAGCCCAGGCGGTAACTGCGCGGTGCCGAATGGCACGCAGGCCGCGGGAGCGTCGGCTGCGGGAGCGGCGATTGCGGCAGGGGCGGATGCCAGCAGGGCGGCCGTCATTACCGCGCAGAGGGCCGATGAACGAATGGGGATCTCGCAGAGGCGGTTGCGATGGGGAAGGCTAGTCACAGGAAAAGAGATCGAGTCTCAGTGACGAATTGTTACATTCCAGCTAATCCTTCCGCTGGGCTCGTCCGAAACCAGTTGCGATATCCACACCGGCGCCTCGGATGAAGCGGGCAACGGTGTCACTGCGGAGGTCGAGCGAACATCCTTGCCTGAGAGTGGTTTTCAGGAGATGGTGTAATAGCGATTTTCCGGAGATGCTGGCACGTTCTACGCATGGATCTTCCGCCTGAGTGGCCTCGCCAACGACGACGCCCGATCGTGCGGCTGAGGTTGTCGCACTGTGGCACCACTGGTGGCGATGACCGGCTTGGGCTGCTCTTCGAACAGCTGAAGGCATTCCGACTTCGGACCTACGCGATCACATTCGGGCGGGGAGCGGTTGTCAGCTCTACGGGCATACGTGCGGCAGGGGTGACTCCGGAGGTGACCGCTGATGCCGGGGACTCGGTTGCCGAGACAATTGATTTGCTGCTCGAGCGGACCCCAGGCGTGATCGTCTCGGCCCCACGCTCGAGGAATGCGAGCGGGGGATCGGCAACTGCGAATCCGGCATTGCCCTGTTGTGCAACGCATTTTGCTGAACCCTGGTGTGAAAACCCGCACACGAACACCGTCGTGGCCGACCCTCCGATCGCCACGATCACGGCGGCGATTGCAATGCCGAAGTAGCGCCACTCGGACGCGCTGCTGTAAGGGAAAGTGTCTGCCCAGTGCAAGCCGAGGCGCACGGCGACGGCACTGAGGGCCAAGCTCAGCACTCAACCGGAGATGATGAACAGAATGCGCTGCATCAACCGTAAGCACCAATTTCTCTATACCCTGGAACGCGAAGAACTCTTCGACGCCGTCGACGCTCTGACCGAAAAACCTTTCACCCGAAGCCAATCGCGCTCTCGAACCGATCATCGAGGAAACGTTGGATGACTGAACGATGCACGGCAATGGAGTGCAGAGCGACGAATGAACCTCCTACGGTCATCTGACAATCGGACAGGGAACCCTCGGCATGGCACCATCCAGCGATTCCGTGTCAACACTCTGGTCTCTACCCATACCCAGACACACCGGCACTCAGGCACTCCGGCAAACCCGTCGCCCCGACTTTGCCGCAGCGGGCGTCGCCCAGGCTCAATGGGATAGTGAGGCATGGAAACGACCATCACTACGCGACGAGCCGGACAACTCACTTTCGATACTTTCGAGGGGTATGCAGGTGACGTCACCTTCCACACCGATCACGGTCCTGTGCAGGTTTGGGTGCATATCTTCGAAAATGCCAGCGAAGACGACACCCTTCTTAGCCGGGTCAGCGGTGTTCTGGATGCTTTTCCCGAACTACTGCAAGCCGGTAGGGGAGCTCTCGAGGGCGATATCGCCGATGGTGGCCAAGCACTTCCCTTCGTCGAGTTCCACACCGAGGAACTTCCCCGCCCCTATCTGGACTCTGTCCTGCAGAAGTTCCGTACCGGCAGCATCGGCGCAAGGCAACTCATCACACAGTTCACTCCGCACGCGTTCGTCGTGATGCGTGATGATTCAAACCAATTGGCCTGCTGGATCGACTTCATCCTTCCGCCGTTCGAGTCGGACCAAGTTTTGACAGTCAAGTTCATGCCGGATCGGACGGTGAGAAGCGTTAGCTGGGAGAGCTGAAGCCGGCTCCCGGGGTTGTCTTCAGTAACGGTGCTTCTGCCTGGACGCACTGACCTTGTCTGGTGAACCCGGTCCCATGATTCGCCTTCCTGATATCAGGACGAGGGCCGCTTGCTCAGAGCTGAGAGGAAGCGAAGTCGATCTGCCGACGGGCGTTAGACACTGCGGTGACCACGCAGGTGCCGAGCGGGCCGGTCCTGTCGTAGAGCGTTGCAGTGCCGATCGAGATGCCTTCGGTGGCAATAGTGTTGTCCGCGCGCAGGCCCAGTTCGTAACCGAGAGGCAGTCGCGACAACGTGAGGGTCATGTCCGCGTTGATGTACCCGGCACCCTCGGATCCCCAGTGACATACGAGGTTCGTGGTGTCGCCGAGCACCGCCGCGCGCTGGAACGGCGAAATCGGTTCACCGTCGACGAGCGCGGGCAGGCTGTACCACGAGATTTTGCGGTCGGCGTTCTGATTCGCCGCAAAATCGTGTGTCCACTCGCGGTCGCTGCTCTTGAACAGCGGCGGAGATCCCAGTGGAGAGACGCATCCTTCCGGAGGCACAGGAAGGTCCACCTCCGGACTCCACACCTGCCCCGCCGGCTCGGCTCCGGTTGTCAAGAACACCACCGAGGCTCGTGCCCGCACCTGCTCGTCTTGGACGATGAAAGCATCCGCGGCGGTGATTCTCGTGCCTTGGCGGACGACCTCGCTGCGCACCTCGATCGGGGCGTTCGAGACCGGCTTGAAGAGGTCCACCGTCAGCCGGGCCGGGACGAACCCGGGCGGACAGTGAGTCTCGAGCTCGCGAGCAAGGAGACCACACACGGCGTGACCGCCCACTTGGGTCGGCGCCCAGGCGCTGACCGCCAACGCTTCCGCTGTGAGTAGGTCCCCGTGCTTAGTGAAGAAACTGACCATCGTTGCCGGCTTCCTTTTCAGTTCATCCACTCGAATAGTAAAAACGTAACACGTTACAGCTTTTTGGCGGATGGATCACCAATCTTGCCGACGTTTCTCGCAGAGCTCAGCACACTGCCCACGACGAACGTCCGCGCCCATTTTGCAAAGTGCAGGGAAGGCAACTAGCGGATGAAGGTTCGCTCGGCGTGCTGAGATGAGCGCATGAGTCGTGCTGAGATGAGCGCATGAGTACAGTCGACCCCGTCGCCGCGCGGTTACAGCGGCAGAATCGGCGAACGGGAGCTATCCAAGTTTCTGTAGCCCTCGCGCTGGGCTTTGGTTTGTCCTCCATGCTTGGCGGCGCCCCGCTTGGCCGCCGAAAGCGAGTTCGAGCCGGACGCGCGGCCGTCGCGTTCGCTATGCCCCCCACTCCGACAGTGGCACTTGCCGAGGACACGTCGCGGACCAGGCCCGTCCGAGTTTCCCGCCTGCCGGCCTGAGGTCGACGCCGAACTGCGCACCACCCCACAGGGATTGAGGAGGACTCGCGTTGACCGGAACCGCGCCGCTCTTTCGTCTTGGACACAGCACCGCCCAGTACCCACACCCCTCAGTGCGAAGCATGTGGCGTTGCCCACGGCGAACTTTGGGGCGAGGAGTTGCTCGCGGCCCTGCACCCCCTGGTCGTGGGGCCTGTTTTATGTGCTCGGACCTACCCTGCTGGCAGCTGCGGCAACCGGTGGCTGTCCGTCCGGCTCGTGATCTCAGTGGTCGTGATCATGCGCGTCCCTTCACCCGACGCTTGCTCACGGCCGTAGTGCTGCACAACGAGGCGGGTGAGCGGGTCGGGGAATTCCCAGAATGCCTCGTCCAACTTCTCCAGATGTTCCTTGTCGACCTCGGTAAGACGGTCGTGGATGTCCGAGATCGACTCGATCCCGCCGACGGCGAAGTGCAGTTCAACGACATTGAACATCCTCCGCAGGATGCTGGCGGCCACCGTGGCGCCGATGGCCTCCAGTGCGGCGACTGCGGTGTCATGATTGCAGATACCCCAGTTTCCGAGGAACTGCAGAAACCCTCCGTTGTTGATGTCGGCCTCCGCTCGCCACAGAGCGACCAGATCGCAGTCACGCGGCGAGATTGCATCCATGTTCCAATCGGCGGTCTTGAGTCGGGCCAGTGCGGCGTCGTAGAGGCGATCCTGCAGGATCGCCCACACACTCACCATTCCCTCAGAGCTCGGCTCCCACAGCTTCGGCCAGTTCACGCCGTGCCCGTCATCGGTCAGCCGCCACTGCTCTCGCTCTGCGGGTGTCGCCTTTTCCAGTCGAACATGGCGCCGGAACGGCTCCGTGAGTGTTTGCATATCGGCAAGGGTCAGGACGATGGCGGTATCAGTGAGGTCGACGCCGGTGACGCGGTACGTTACGTTGGCGTCGAATCGTTTCTCTGTCACGCGGAGATCCTAGTCGGCGTCCTGAACTGGGGTGATTATACGTTCTTGGGTCCAGCGCCGGGGCGGCCAGTCGATGACCACATTTCCCGCCTAACTACCGAGATCGACCGTGCCGCGCACGGTGGCGTCCGGCGTCGATGACCGTCTCCGTCCTCGCGGACTGATGAGTGGTCCAGACGGCACGCGCGAACGGGTAGTACGCGATTGCGTGCGATTCCCCCGGGGCGGGGCCCGCCGATCAGCGGAACGTCGGGGCCGTCTGGTTTAATATCGCCAGAATCGGACGCGGGAGGGTACGGACACCATGGGGACCTGGGGCAGCGGTAACTTCGACGACGACACCGCCGCCGATCATCTTTCGGACCTGACCGGCAGGCTCGTCGACGAGGTAACCACGGCTATGTCCGGCGACCTGGTCGATATCGAGCCGGACGAGTACTGGGGCGTTGCAGTGCCGTGCAACCTGGAGTTACTCCACTTGATCGCGCAGCAGCGTTATGTCGGGGTCTGCCTGCCCGACCCGGAGACCATCGTCGGCTGGAAAGACCGGTTCCTGGCAGTGTGGGACGGGGCGATCGACGGGTTGGAGCCTAAGCCTGACCACAAGGTGCAACGACGCGAGGTGCTCGTGCGAACTTTCGACCAACTGACTGAGGTGGCGAGGCGCGAGGGCTGAGGAGCCGGGTTGGCTCCCGACTGCCGTCTGCACGCCGGGCTGCGGGCGGCACGCTCACTGGCGTGGATGTTCGCGACAGGCCGTCAGGGCGGCATACGTCGGTTACCGCAGGACGATTGTTCGGCAGGAACGGCGCTGCTGCTCTAGGGTCGGTGCCATATTGATTTCGATTACGAATTCTGTTGTTGCCATAGTTGTTTCGCGGATCGTTCCTCGCGTTACCGTTACACCGCCACCGCGTCTGCCGACTGAAATCGAGGGGAAAGGCAACTCGTAGAGCATGTCGTCGACAATCGCCAGCCGTCAACGCCACCCCGTCATCTCTCTGGCGACGGCAACATTGGCTACACCGGACGCTTCTTGTGAGCGGTGAACTGCTCCCCTCGCTGACGCAAGCCCAGCACGCTGAAGTGTTATTCGCCGGACGGCGACTCAACCTCGGCTCCATCATCGCTGTCTGGGTATCGAACCGTCGGTTCGTCTCGACGGGGGATCGACTTCTGCCGTGCTGAAAACGCTCATGGTCGCGACGAACCCGGGTTCTGGGGGTGAGGTCGGTCAGGTGATCTCATATGTGCATGGCCCCGACTGGATATCGGTAGTGGCACCTGATGGTGAGGCGTACCTTGACGCATCACCTACGTGGTTCCGCGATCAAGTAGAAGAGTTGATCCAGGTCAGGGTCGCTGCGAGGCAGATCGCGGCGCGGTAGTTGGGGCGAGTTTGAGCGCATCACACCATGTTGCCTTCGTGGCAACGCTCGGGCGGGTTGACTGTCAATGATCCGGAAACCTATACCCGAGAACGGCTCTCCCTCGTCGCCGTTGCATTCGCTCAATCCGTGGGCAATCGAAACACACTGTCAGTCGGATCTGATTCAATGCACGCATGACATCACCTTCGATCGAACCTCTGCAGCTTTTCGAGACGTCACCGGGAAAATGGTCACTGATGCTCACGGACCAGCACTTCGGCAGAGTCGCAGCTGTATTCGAGCAAGTTGAAGGGTTCGAGGGGGGTGGATACGACTGGGCTTCGGTGGCTCACGCAGTGGTCGGACGCGATGCGCCGAATCTGGAAGGCCGATTCAGCACCGATCCCGAAGCCGGGATGTTTGTTGCATACGGCGGCGACCACGAAGCGCTCAGTGAGCTCGGAATCCTTCTCGCCAAGGCGTATTCCGATGCTGGGTATCTCGGCGGACTGGTCGCGATTTCCGAACTTGATTAGTCGGACTCAGAACTAGTCGGACGAGAACGATGAAGGCCCCACAGCGTGAATTGTGGTTAACACGGTGGTCGCGACATTCTCACATGAGGGGTTGCGACGACCGTGTTGATTTCGGAGGACTGTGCCCGGTTCGGTGATTCGGTAAGCGAACGTGCTCACGCCGTCGCGCAGGCAAGTGGGAACCGGAAGTCCACTCGGCAGAGGCGAATCGAAAGAATGCGAACCGCTGCTGACCGGGCAGTGTGGCTTTGTCATGTTAATCAACTACCTGGCCCTAAAGGGCCGGGTTTGCTGCTCACCAACCTAGCTGGATGCTAGAGCGGTGGCTGCTATAGGCACGGTTGATTGAGCGGCCCAATGCTTTTCATGCCCGAGCGCGGCAATATTGCGGGCAGCATTGTGATCCGCATGTGCGGTCCACCCACATTCTCGGCACTCGAACCTAGCTTGACTGCGGCGGTTTTTCTCATCGCAGAACCCACACTGAGAGCAGGTGCGGGAGGTGTTGCGCGGGTTGATTACCTGCACTGGGACTCCCGTCATCTCCGCCTTGTAGGTGACGAAGTCCCGCAACTGGGCGTAGGCCCACGAATGCACCTGTGCTCGTTGTTTCTTGGCCAGCCGTACCCGATCGCGGATCCCCGATAGATCTTCTATCGCGATACCCCGGTCGGTGCGTTGTGCCGCAGCGACAATTGTTTTCGACAGTTGGTGGTTGATGTCGGTGGCGAACCGTTGTTCCTTCCGTCGCCGTGTCTTCAACTTCCGTTTCGCGGACTTGGTACCCACCTTCTGTAAGGCTGTCCGCATGACCTGGTTCTTTTTCCGGCGGGCGGTGACGGCACCGCCGGACCACCGGACATCGAGAGCCTTCGGATCGTCGTCGGTGGTGACCGCCAGGTTCACGATCCCCAGATCCACTCCCAACCAACCATCTATCGGATCTTTCACCGGCACACCCGGTGTCGGCGCCGGTTGATCGACGGTGGCATACATGTAGAACGCGCCGTCGCGGTACACCAGATCGGACTCACCCTGGCGGTCTGCGAGGAGTTTGTGTTGCCACAGCGCGCACACGAACCGCACACCCTGCATCCGGCCCGAGCTCGTCCAGATGGAGACGGTCGAGGAATCGATCTTCCAGGACAGGCACCAGTCGTCGAACGGCTGCGCAGCATTCGACCGGAATCCGATCGCAGTATCAGCCACTGACACATACCGTTTCGACCCCGGACGCCCGTAGTTCCCGTTGGTCAGGTTCGCAGCTCGGGCGACGTACGCGTCGGCAACTTTCCGCAGAACATGCAACGACGGCTGCGCCGACAATCCCCGCGCCTTCACCATCGGGTACATCGCAACCTGCAAAGCCCGACGTGACCGCAGCTTCATCGACTGCGCCAACCCTGCTACCTCGTTGGCAACGTCGTTGCACAACACCAGCGTCGATTCCAGTGCAGCGAACTGCTCGGGCGTGGGTACGAGCTTGACCACGACAATCCGTTTCACCTCGCACCCACCCCCTCTCCACCACTCACGCCCATGTGGTCTAGTCACCAAATATCGTCGGGGAGCTTTCACTGACCCGATGCTGACACGGTGCGAATCGATCATGGCAGAGGTGTGCGACAAGTTCGGCGCTACGCTCACCGAATTTGACGGCGAATCCGATCACGTGCACCTTCTGATTCACTATCCGCCGACCGTTCAGCTCTCCACGTTGGTCAACAGTCTCAAAGGCGTCTCTGCCCGATACCTACGGCAAGAGTTTCCGGAACATATTCGCAAATACTTGTGGGGCAACCATTTTTGGTCGCCCTCAATCCGCGGCACCCGTACACCAAAGCGCTCATGGACTCCGTTCCTCATTCAGACCCAGGTGCATCACTGGCAACCGTCCGGTTGAAGGGAGAACTTCCCTCGCCGATCAATCCACCCAGCGGTTGTCGGTTCAACACCCGCTGCCCTCGCGTGGATGCACTGTGTACGGAGAGGGAGCCGGTTTTGGAAGACGTGTCGGCAGATCATGAGGTCGCCTGTCACCACCCGTTACCTGCTTCGTCGGAGCTGACACTACTGGAATTATTACCTGTGATTGATACACGCGGGTTTCAAGGAGGTTCTGCTTCGGTCAATGCTGTTGAAGCTAATGAAGATTGAGGAGATCTGCGTCCACTCCGATGGTGTAGCGGTGGAGCAGGTAGTCACGGTCGTGGGGGAGTTCTGACAGTCCTCATTGAAAGAGGATTCGGCACGCTGTCTCTGCAGACATTGGGTGTGTTGTCTATCGGCGCTGGGCCGATTCCACGATTTGCATCTGCCGCACGATCCATGGCGGTGGGATGTTCGCCGGAGGCTATGAGCCGGCCCGGCGCATTCCCGCTACCGACGATAGCTTTCGGATACAGGCGACTGCCGGGTATCCCGGCGTGATCGACAGGGGGTTTGCCGGACACTTTGAGTATGTATGGTTTGTAGCAACGGCTTTCATCGATTCGGCCATCGGTGCGGGGAGTCCACAGTATCGGGCGCGATGACCGGGGTACTCGGGCTGACCGAAGGTGATTGTTCCGTGGCCGGGCCGGTGACTTTGTCGGACCATTCAGGGGCCGTCGCGCCGGCCACGGTGGGATGCAGAACTCCACCACTTCTACGCCCGAGTCATGACAACTCCTCGATTACTGTGTCGTCACATCGAGGAGTTTGCCGTGCTGATGGAAAGTCGTGTTGGCGCAAGACTTTCCATCGACATCAGTTCCCGAGCTGAACCGGGACTGCCGCCGGGTACCCGTGTTAACTACGGTCCGCCCAGCGAGCCGACCACGCTGATTCGTCGGTATCGCCCCAACTTCAGCGATTACGCCCCTTTCCTGAATCTGTTTCGAGGCGAAAGAGTTCCACCGTCGTGTCCGGTAACTCGTTGTCGCAGCGCGCGAATCGGAACGCCATTGCTCCCTCGCTGTGTCCCAACGTCTCCAACCAGGTTGCGCCCGGAATCTTCGGGTCCCTGTGCGCCAGAACCAATTCGATGCGTCCGGTTTTGTCCGCTTTGGTGTCGAAGCTGGTCGCGTATACGCGGTTTCCGAAGCGCCACTCGAGGGACTCCATCCAGTAGTTCATCGGGACGAAGCTCCAGTACGCGCCACCTGGTGGCGTGAACGAGATGCGTAGCGCGTGTCCCTCCGGAATCGACCAATAGCCGTTCAGGTACTTGTGACCGGCTGGGGTGAAGATGTCGCCCGAGTCGTGCATGAGAGTGAGCTGATTCAGCTTCTCTGCTTTGTCTTTGCTAACCCACTCCGCCCAGATCCGAGTGTTGAACCAGGCGAACTGTGCGGCGCGCTCGAGACCTACTGCCAGGGTATCGGCGGTGACAGGCGGCGGGTTCACCGGACCACCGACTCTGCGAATCGACAACGGCCGCGGCTTGTCGAGGCGTGGATCACGGAGATAGCGCCTAACGGAAAGGGAGCTGGCATCGTCGTCGAGCCTCAGCCCGTTGCCTCCGACATGTCCGGCGGCAATTGTGAGGGTGAAGTTGCCGTCCGGTCCGGTATCGATGTCTTCTTCTGTGATCGCATCGATGAGACGGCGGGGTGTTTTGTTCGCGCCGCTCAAATCGCCGGAGTAGACGGTGAACTCGATGAGCTTCGTCTCGAGCATGTTTCCGGTGACGATGTACTGGTACTCCGACGACACGGGGCACGCGTCGTATAACTGTGCAGGGCTGTCGCCCGCAAACTTTCGCACACCTGCACGCGTCTTCTGATAGAAGTCGGGGTAGGCGGGGTCGGCATACTCGATAAATTGATCGATCCCGATCGATAGGTATCGTAGGAACAGTCGACTTCCTTCGGCGGCATCGATGGCATGCTCCGGCATCGGCAGTTGCGCGAATTTCTCGGGGAAATCCCTGATCGTGTCGGCAAGAAAGGTGAATGCCTCGACCGGCAGGTGAACGCGCTCCGGCGAAATCATGAGGGAATCTCCGGCGAGGCGCAACTGCCGAGCACTCGAACGGCAAGGACGGTGACAGACCGGGTTGTGCTTGCGGGTAGTCGTCTCAAGGTCGTGTGTCCCTTTTCTGTGTCCGTCTTCGTCGAAATCTCAATACTGTCGAAATGGGTGCAACGGGCCAGGTGAATATTCTGAACTGGTGGGAGTGTCCCTACTTTCCGGGCATCGATTCACAGCCACGACATCGGAATGCCCGTTGGCTTCGCGGAGTCCGTGAGGCAGGAGGTTCAGCTCTTCCATGCTTCGTCGAAGAGCATGATGCCGTCGATGCTCTGCATGAGGCCGTGAACGTTCTGGTTCCACACGTCGAAGGTCGGAACGTTGCCCCAAATCTGCCACGGCACGGTCTCGGTGGCACGTTGCTGGATCTTGGCGAGGACGGCCGTTTTGTCCTCGTCGGTGGTGGCGACACCGAGCTGATCGAGCAGAACGTCCATCTGGGCATCCGAGTAGCCGGTGGCGTTGTTGCGGCCACCAGTCTTGAGGCTCGCGTACAGCCGTTCGAACGGGTCGGCTTCGGAGAGGCTGAGCGCGCCGGTAGCCATGTCGTAGTCATGATCGACCAACACGCGTTTGGTGACGTCGCTTGCTCCGGTGACGTATTCGATCTGTACGTCGAATCCGATTGCGTTGAGCATGGCTTGTACAGCGAGAGCTGTTGCCTGTGAGGACGGTTCCTGGATGGAGAGGAACGTGACCTTGCCGTCGAAGCCGTCAGCCTTGGCCTGATTGAGCAGTTCCTTCGCCTTGGCCGTGTCGACACCGATCGGTGCGACGTCGTTGTGCCAGCGCGAGGTGTCCTGGAAGATGACCTGTCCGGGAAGGCCTTTGCCGTTGTTGACGCGGGTGTTCAGCGTCTCCGGGTCGATGGCCAGCGCCATCGCCTGCCGAACGCGCAGATCCGCGCCGGGGCGACCCGGAGCCATGTTCAGGTTCGCAATGTAACCGAGCGACGGGATGTCGATGAAGCCCGGGTTACCGTTCTCGATCAGATCCAGGATCGGGGCGAGCGTACGCATGTACGCAGCGTCGATGCCGCCCGACTTGAGAGCTTCAGCGGTGGGCTGAGCTCCCACGATGCTGATCAGCTTGAGCTTGTCGACGTTCGGTGCGCCGCCGTAGTAGTCGGGGCGAGCTGCCAGGACGAGTTCCTCGTTGGGGGCGAACTTCTCGAGGGTGAAGGCGCCGGCGCCGATCGGGGTGAACTGGTCACCCTTCTGTGCGGTGGGGGCGACGATCATGCCCGGTCCGGTAGCGAGCATCGACCGAATGCCGGTCCACGGATCAACGAGGTTGAAGACAACCGTCGTCGCGTCCGGGGTGTCGATCGAGGCGACCTTGGCAGCCCAGAGGCTGGACTGCGGTCCCTTGTTGGTGACGTAACGAGTGATGCTGTCGGAGACGGCTTTCGAGTCGAAAGGTGTTCCGTCGCTGAACTTGACGCCGTCACGAAGCTTCAATGTCCAGGTCTTGCTGTCGACGCTCGGCTCGAGCGACTTCGCCAACTGCGGCGCGAATGTCTTCTCGATGGGGTCGTAGCGCACCAGCGAGTCGTAGATCGCGCCGAGTTCGCTGCCACCGGCAGCTCCCGCGACCTGGCTCTTGGCGGGGTCGAGCGTCGTCACCGAAGAGAAGCCACTGAACGTCAACGTGCCACCCTTGGTGGGGGTGCCAGGGTCAGCCTGCTCGTTGACCAAACCGATCTCGAGCGCGGAACCCGACTCGACGGTTTCACCGCCGCCGCTCGACCCGTTGTCGGCGCACGACGCCAGGAACATGCTTGCGGTGACCGCCAGGGTGACCGCGGTCAATCGGCGGCGAGGGGATCTACGAGTCATGTGACGCCTCCAGATAGGATAATCGGTGAAATCTTCCGCGAAGATTCCCCATTGTGTGATGTGGATCATGATGAATGTCGTGTTGTCTCGCTCATCGGAATGTGGCGGACATCGGACCCGATTGAGGACAGCATCCGCGTTAGAACTCACAATCATCCGTGGGACTGTTCCAAGTTCCTGCTGCAGTCATCTGACTTGATGCCCGCAGGGAGACTGACCGAACAAATTGGCGGAGAGAGTGATTCGTGATTGTGTGCAGCGTGTGAATCGAACGACAACTGGTCGCGGCGATTCATCCCGGCCGGTACCGCGGTGATCGAAGTGCTTTTGGTATGAACTACTTTTGAGATTGGCAGCGCTCGATTATGAAGAGACGAATCGAGTCCCGCGGTGGGTCTTGCCCGCAAGGTCGATCCGACAAGTCGATCACAACGTGCGACCCAATCGGCTCGATCCGGAACCGATAGTTGCGCTATCCGGTGTACCGACGTACGTAGTCGTTGGCTCTCGAAGACTGCTGTTGTTCACGTTGCTGCATTGTGAGGAAGGAAGTACCTGCAGGCATTCGCTTGACAAGCTGTTCAAGTTTTACAATCTCGACGCTGCGGACGGCCAAGTTGATGGCAGCCTCCGCTGGCAGGGACTGCCAACGGACTGCAACCATCCCCGAATTATGACCTTCGGGGTCGAGCCAATTGTAGGCGCCCGGATCCTCACGGCAGATGACGAACGAGTACGTTCCATCCGAATTGGCTTCTGCTTGAACAGTATTCAGGCTACTCGTTCGGTGGATGTACTCGTACGCTACGCCCCACGGGTCAGAGATTTGAATACCGAGGGACTTAGCACCCAGAGGATCGACGGTGACAACCAACGCTTCTCCATCGTTCACGTCAAACCATCCCCCCGTTGACAGTCCGCGACCTGCGGGACGGCGGCGGGCTGACCGAACATGGTTCGCTGCCTCGGTATAGAAGTACTGGTTGAAGTAGTCGAGCCAGAACGGCGCTAATTGCGTCAGCAACTCCACCGAACGTGTAGTGAGCTGTTCCAAGCTTTGCGGCTCGCGAGCCGCAGGACCTGCAGTCCTGACCAGATCGAGTCGGACAACATTCTCGGTTGACCAGTCGTTGAAGAGATCCCGGACGATCAAGAACGAATCCTGCTCTGCGGGGATCTGGATGTGGTTACTCCGCCCGTTGGCAGGCTGGGCGTCCAGTGTGATGACAAAGGAGCCGTCTGCCGTGGCCACGATGTCATCGCTGTGCAGGCCTGCGAGCTGTGTGCCGCCTTCGGTGGTGAGGGCGGTGGTCCCGGGGACAGCGTCGCGCATCTCGAAGTGCTGCTCTGTCGGTCCCGGATAGTTGACCTTCCCGCGAATCTCGTAGGTCGAGGCGCCCGATATGGCTGCGTGCCGGTAAACATTGTCTGGGTTCTCGATTCCGAAACCGGACCTCGGGGAACTCAGTCCTTGAAACTCGTGTGGAGCGGTTACGCCCCACATGAGCCTCGGATCACCGGGGTCTGCGCAAATAGCGTATTGGGTCACTGCGGTAGCGAGGGAATGGGCAGCCCTGCTGATCGTCGCTTTTCCGGCCGGTGTCGAGCCCTGCGGGTCCGCCGCGTAGAGCATCTCGACATGTCGAATTGCGTTGCGGTAGGCGTCTGTCTCCAGAATCCTTCGGGTCAGTTCTTCACCTTCGCGTTGAACTGGGGTAGCGAGGGCGCCCACATAATCGACGTCAATCGATGTTTCCATTCGTTTCATCTGGAATTCCATTCTTTCCGGCTGGTGTCTGGCAACACAGACGGTAAAGACTTTGTCGCCAATGTCATTCCTGACTTAAATCTGTTGCAGCGCAGTCACTGTCAGGTTTCGATTCATTCGCGGCGGATCGACAGCTAGCCAGGATGAGAGTTTTCCGAGCGAGGCCAGCACGTAGGCGCATGTGACCTTGGGCGGTTTGCTTCACAACCTTCAATCAACAGTGTTACGTCGAGCTTTTCGGGCCTGCCTGTGACCTGTGGTTTACAAGTTCGGACGATTTCTTTGGTGCGAGGTCGGGCCGTGCGTATCGGCACGACCCGACCTCGCACCAGCAATTGAGAAATTGTGCGCAGTTCGCCTAAAGAGTGAACCGTTGTCAGGCGAAGGTTCCTTCAAACAAGGGCTCCGACGCTCCGTCCGGACGGTAGGAGGGACGCCCGCCCTCGACCGTGCAACGGCGCATCAGCCGATACTGCGGGTAGTGATCCGACAGTGCACGATGATTTGTGCAGCGCTCATCCCAAATCGCGACGTCACCGGCTTGCCAACGCCAGCGGACTTGGTAGTTGGGGTTTTCCACGAGATTGCTCAGATATCCGAGCAGCACGTCGCTCTCAGGCTTGCGCATGCCGACGATCTGATCAATGAAAGAGCTCAGGAACAGCGCCTGACCCCCAGTCTCCTCATGGGTGCGGACCAACGGCATTACGGAGCCCTTGAGTTTCTCCCGGATAATCTGCTCTGCTTCCCGGCCGTACACCTCCACGCTCGCCTCAATGAAGTGCTCGGAGGGCTTATGCAGAGCGCGCAGGCTCTGGCAGATCCGCTTCATCTCGTCAGAGAGGTTGTCGTAGACGGCGTACAGGCTGGCCCAGAGGGTGTCACCGCCGACGGGCGGGATGTCCAGGCCACAGAGGATCGCCAGGTTGGGCGGCTCCGGCCAGTAGGTTAGGTCCGTGTGGAATCCATCTGCGGCTGGCCGCTTCGTCGCGGTGTTCTCGACAGAATGCAGCACCGTATCGTCGCCCATGAGCTGCGCCACCGGGTTTGCCATGGGAGTGCCCCACCGTTTCGCCAAGGCGACGTGGTCATCCTCGGAGAGGTGCTGATTGCGGAGAAAGACCACATGGTGTTTGAGCAAGGCCTGATGAAGATCGGCAAACTCATCATCGCTCAGGTCGCTGAGACTCACCCCTTCGATAATCGCCCCAATGTTGGCGTTCAACGGCGTCACGCGCAGATTTCTGCCTTGATGAGGATCGAGGACCTGCGGATCACTGGCCAGTTGAGACGAATTCATTGTTATCTCCTTCTTGGAAATTGATCACTTCAATAGCGAGCTCCGGTATCCACGTCCAGTGGCACCTACAAGCGCGCCCCTAGCGAGGGCTCGGCGCCTTCTCGCCATCAGTGGTTGGCGCCGGGCGAGTCCTGCCCTGCCGGTCAGCCGTCCGATATGGAGCACCACGCCTCGGGTTGGCCCCAGCGCTGTCATCTCCGGTGCTGGGTCTTCGGGCCGCCGCCAAAGAGTAAGCTGACTCACATATGTTAGTCAACTACCAGTTTTGTGGCGGGTGCGCCGAGGACGCCGCCGTCAGCTCCGCGTCGGCTCACGCCGAGGTGCCCCTCGGTCAGCCGTAGTCTGGAGCCACTATGGGCCTACGAGAACGTAAGAAGCTTGCAACGCGCAATCGCCTCGTCGATGCCGCGCTACGCCGATTCGCCGAAAACGGCTACGACGCAACCACAGTCGAGGAAATCGCTGCCGACGCCCAGGTGTCGGTGACGACCTTCTTCCGATACTTCCGGTCTAAGGACGAGATCCTCTTCATCGACGCAGACAGCGCGACCCCGGACTTTTGCGCTGCGCTCACGGCTCGGCCGGCAGATGAGCCGGATCTCGAGGCGATCCGCCAGGTGATGCGCACTTTCCATGTGCGCGAAGATCCCCACGACGATCCACAACGCCGACTTCGCCAGCATCGTGTTGTGGCCGCGACTCCGGTGTTGCGTGGTCGGTATCACGAGGTCTCCGCACGATGGCAGCACGAGGTCGCCGCAGGCCTGTCTCAACGGCAGGTCGCGTCCCCCGGCGACCGTAATGTCCGACTCACCGCCGCTATCGCGTTGGCTATTGTCAGCTTCGCCGACGATGAGTGGTGCGCGCACGAGGGGGCTCTCGACTGGGTCACCATCCTCGACGAAGCCTTCGAGTCACATGCGGCACTCGCCCAGAGCAGTCTCGACCCTTGAACGCTCATATACTTCGCCGCGCGCGGCGGCGCACCTCTTGCGAGCACTGTCACGTTGATTGAAAGAACTGGCGGCGTCGTCGTTTGGAGTGAGCGGCGATGTAATCCCGTTGGGGTTGTTCACGTTTCAGGAGGCAACACCGCTCGCGGTGACTTCCGGCCAGACCGCGAATCGGTTGGCCATCTCGGGCGCGGTCAGTCGATGCTGGCAGGGCCGGAAATGCGGTGAGATCGAGCTGTACGCGGACGGGAACGTTGCGCGTGTGCGACCGATGTGAAGCGTTTCATAGCCTGCTCCCGCCTTGGGTCGGGGGATGGAATTCCCGGCCCGGTACTTGGATCGGCGACCACCGACCCCACCGTGCCTCATACGGAGTCCGATAGCTCTCATTAGAGGAGCTATAAACAGCCCCTCGGAACTGGATTTCTCAGTCCAACGGCAGGGGAGCAGTGCACTCAGATAGTGGGTATCCGTGTGGTGAAGAGAACTCGGACGTCACCGGATGGACGATATTTCGATGGCGGTGCCGATGTCAATATTCGCGGTGACGCCGTCTTTGTCCGACCGTATCCAATGTCGCGGGTGTAAATCGCCCGCGTTGGGTGAATCGCGGCAAAACTGGGGAGAGACGTGGTCGGGAAGTTCGGACGATCCAACACAAATCATTATCCTTGCCGACTGAGCGTAGCTACAGCCCAGAGATCCTGATCAGTTGTCGGCCCGGGCAAGCAAATCACGAGCGGGAGAGCTTCCGTCGAGTAGTCGGGTGGTGCGTTGCTTGATTTTCCACTCGCCCAGGACCTTCACAAGATCGAATCGGTTCGCTGCGACACGCCAGACGCGGAACGAATCGTCGCCTTCGTTTCGTCGTAGCAACTGAGAATGGCCTGTCGCAGTAGCCTTGTCTCCGTCGACGACGATGTTGAGCGGGGCCAGGAGATGACCGCAACCGGTGTTGATGTAGTCCTGGTGGGGTTTAGTGCGGACCATCTCGATGATCTCGGCGCGGCCGTTCAGGTTACGAATATCGATGTCGTACACGGCATCCTCGGTCCACATGGCGCCGACCTTGTCTGCCTCTCCGGCGTCGACGGCGGGACCGTACGCGGTGATGAGCTTCTGGATCGCAATCTCATCTTCGAGTATTTGCACTCGCTCGAGCAGTGAGTTGACTAGCGCGGCAATTTCGGTCATCGGATCTCCTTGGCGTGGTAAGGCAATCAGGTGTGTCGGCCGAGCTTGGGATGGAACATGCACGTATGTAAGCGAATTCGACGTGCGCTCCGCAGAGTAGCAGGTAGCCTTTGATTGCTGCCGCTGCGGCAGACCTCACCGATTTCTGCGATGCTCGGGGGACTTTTCTTGTTTCTTCTGGACTCGGTCACAGCGATGGGTCACGGTTGTTCTGGGTTCACAGCAGGCACGTGACGGCGCGGTGGTGTGGGAGATCGGGATGAGGTCGGAATCAATGATCTCTATCCGACGAATATTCGACTTTCTACGTCTCGGTGAACGGGCAACGCCCTTTTCGGTCACTGAGTTTCCTGCACTATTGCGTAGGACCGGAGGTGCCATTAGGTGCGCACGAATCCAACCCGCCGAGGCTGGTGCGATTGAGTGCAATCCACTGGGCGCGAAACATCTTGAGGTCTAGAAAACACGGCTTGCTACGGAATCTATCTACGCTACTGGAAAGGCTTCACTCGATGCCACACCGACCATTCGCCTTGCGTCAACAAGCCCGGACGTGCGTCGCACTCGCTGCGGCAGGTTCATTCCTGCTCGCCGGCACCACTGTTGCTACCGCCGAGCCGAGCACCCTCCCGTCATTCGGGTCGTCGGACTTCGGCTCGAGTGCACCGTCCGCCGTTGTGGCACCACGACTTGCATCGATAGACAATTTCCGCGATGTCGCAGGCACAGGATCCGGCTACGTCGGCACCGGCGGCCTGCATGTACGCCAGGGCGTGTTCTACCGCGCAAACGCGATCACCCCAAACGCCGAAGACCTGGCGACCCTCGAAACGCTGCATCTGACGGCGGTATACGACCTGCGCACCGAGGGCGAGATTGCCGCGAACCCGAACACCCTGCCCGACGGCGTTCGCTACGAGAAGATTCAGGTCCTCGCCGCTGATCCGAGCGGTGACGTCGCCTCCATCACCACGAAGCAGCAAGCCCTCGAGTATGTCCAGTCGGGATACCGGTCCACCGTCAGCGATCCCGTCTCCCGCGCCGGATTTGGTCAGCTGTTGACCGAACTCGCCGACACCCCGGGTCCGCAGGTATTTCACTGCACCGCCGGCAAAGACCGCACCGGATGGGGATCGGCACTGCTGCTGAGCATCGCCGGTGTCCCGCGAGAGACCATCATGGCGGACTATCTGCTCACGAATGAGTACTCTGCGGCAGCCATCGAGGCAAAGTTAGCTCGGATCGCCGCAGCGAAAGGACCGGAGTACGCGGAGGTCTACCGTCAGCTTCTCGGCGTCGACTCCAGCTATCTGCAGGCAGCGTTCGACGAATTGGACAGCACCTACGGTTCATTCGACCGCTATCTTGTTGACGGGCTCGGGCTTGACATGGCAACGATCGCGAACCTGAAGCTGAAGCTTCTCGTCGGACTCGTCTGAGGTGCCGTCGGGGTCGTGTGAGGTGAATTGAAAACTGATGGGCGCGTGATCGATGTGGTGGATCACGCGCCCAGCACCGTCAGGCCGCCTACATGTTCGCGGATTGCAGCAGCGAGTGGTTTCCATGAGTGCTCAGGCAGGTCGTGCCCGACTTCGGGGAGGATGAGCATGTGTGACCCGGGAATCCTGGCCGTGATGGCATGCGCGGCTTTGGGTTTGATCAGAGGATCGTCCTCACCGTGCACCACCAGGGTGGGCTGTGTGATTGCGGTGATCGGTGGTCCGCTCCACTGAGCGCCGATCTGTCGGCTCTGTGCCTCCTGGTCGTGAACCCCAGGGTCGGGACTGCTTTCCAATCGTGCTCGCATTGCGGCCTCGTCGAACTCGCGGCGCGGAGACGCCAGCAACCGTGCGACCGCGAGGCCGGCCTCGATCGCGCCCTCTCTGGTATCAGGAAACTTGAGGCGCGCAAACTTCGAGAGAGTACGCAAACGGATGTAGCGGAATGTGCGCAACCCGGTGACGTCGCCCGGGACGGCCGCGACCGACGTGAGAGAACGCACTCGGTCGGGATGCCGAAGGGCGACGCGTTGCGCGAGGGCGCCACCGAGCGAGACTCCGAGCACGTGCGCCGAGCTCCAGCCGAGTTCGTCGATCACCGCAATTGCATCGTCCGCCATGTCTTCGGCGGTGTATGCCTCACCGCGTTTGGCCAGCAGCGCGGCGATCGGGTTTCGTACGGCCGTCGGCGGCAGGTGAGTCGACTCTCCGCCGTCACGCTGGTCGTACCGCACGACAGCGAAACCGTGTTCGGCCAGTTGCTCACAGAACCCGTCGGGAACTGCGTGGCGATTGACGCCCAGTCCGGTGGCGATCAGTAACGGTTCTCCGCTGAGTTCCGGCCGGAATTGATCGAACGCGAGACGTACCGATTCGTTCTGTGCCCATCGCCGCGGTCCCCATGCGTTGTCGAGTGCCATTTTGAACCTCCCTTTACTGTGTTCACTGAACGCAGTTTTAGTATAGGTCACGACAGACAGCAACGAATGGAGAGTGGCGTCGAGTGACACAGTCCGGAATGGAGCAACCGCACACGACAGTGTGGGACCGCTCGTACGGCAAACGCGGTCCGGCGCCGGCCCATAGTCGCAACGATGTCGCCGACGCGGCGATCGAACTTGCAAACGAGGGGGGATTGTCCGCAGTCTCCACCCGCCGGATCGCGCAGAAACTCGGGGTGAGTCAGTCGGCTCTGTACCGTTACGTGGCGGGGCACGACGAAGTGTTCGACCTCATGGTGGATGCCGCTGCCGGCGAGATCGACCTCGATGTGGCGCTGCGCGGCGAGGCGATCGACGACCTCACCGCCCTCGCGGCTCGCGCGAGAAGCGTCCACGTGAGATACCCGTGGCTGCTTGATATTCCGGTCGAGGCGATGCGCGTCGGCCCTCGCGGAATCGACTTTCTCGAGTATGCGCTGCGCGCTATGGCGGTGGTCGAAGTGCCGGGGCCGGTGAAGCTGCAGGCGATCGCCGTTCTGAACACGCTTGTCCAGCAGTTCGCCCGCGCCGAGGTCGGTGGCGGAACGGCAAGTCGGGAGCGTCGAATCTCTCAGGTGATGTACTTGCACAAGACGGCCGCGGTCGGCGATCATCCGTATCTTGCGGCGGCGCTCCATATTTCGGATCCAGGCGCCGACCAGCCGGGCGACATGTTCGAGCCCGTAGTGCGCCGAGTCCTCAAGGGTGTATTGACGTCGGACTGAACCGCGACCCTTGCCGTGTGGCCTCCGATGCCACGGTCGAAGTCCGAGCGGACTGTCCTCGTTGAGGATTGAGCCGCCCCTGTGGCCTCTGATCCAGGTGTGCCGAGTCGATGAAGAAGATTGAGTTCGACGGCCAGTGGTGTTGGGGGACGACGGCCCGGATCGATCAGGAGGATAGGGTCCTGGAAGAGTCCTCGATCGATCACGGATTCTGTGTGGTTGTCGATCGTGACGTTGTATGAGGGAACGCGGCAAGTCAGGGTTTCGCGAGGAGCTGCGTGCAGGTTCTTCAGGGCCGCTTGGCGTCTCAAGCCTCGTCGTTCTTAATTGGGACTAGTCGCAGTGGTGAACTAGGTCGCTTCGTCGTATTCTTTCGGCCGTTCTTGCTTCCGCACACTCGCCTGCTGTCCATGAGGATGGGATGGCGTCGGATCACTCTGCTGGGCAACGCGGACCGACGCCGCACCACTCCGCAGAACGCTTAGCTTGCGATGTCATTCATTCCGATCCCGGAGAATGCCGGTAGCCGCGAACTGCATTCTTGGCCCTGCAGTCCGCCGCGCACCAGGCAGTCAGCGATTCACCGCGTGGGTCCCACACAGTCTGAGAAGTCGAATCGTGGGAGGTGGATCCATTTGCATGGAATCCGAGAGCTGCATCTGTCCCTCCTTGGCGGTTGCGGCGTAAAGACCAGCCAGCGCTTCGGTTATGTCTTCGGCCTCAATGTCGTACACCGCAACGTACGGGCCGTCATCCTGCACCGGAGCGAATCGCCGGGCTCCTGTAAATCCCGGTATTGCGCAGACCTCGCGCAGATGTAGGCCGTACCACTCGTTGTACTCGGCTTCTCGCTCGCGAGAGCTCGGGCGGGAGGTGACGTAAAGGATTCCTTGTTCCATACGGCTGAAAGTTAGATGACAGATTCTTCGAAATCAATGACGGGTGAACAGTTTTCGGGGGAGTGCCGGGAAAAGGGTGTAACTGGTCGGGCTACGCGAGCGTGAGTTGGAGGGGAGGCAACTGACCGTACCTGCAGGTCAAGGCTCTGGCGGCCACAAGGACTGCGGGCAGGAGTTCGTCGGTGAGGTTCATGATGAAGGGTTGGAGTCTGTTGGTGCCGGCTATTCAACCTGCAGGCGCACGAGTGGCCGGTTTAGTTGACTCATCGGCGAATTCGGGTGCACGAGTGCATCGGACTCAAGGGTTGTAGATAACGTAGTCATTGTCGGCGGCGGTCCTCGGAAATCAGCGCATTTCTTGATGAGTCTCCGCACTCCCTTGCCAAATGCTGAGACGTTTGACATCCTCGGGTTTGGATCTTGCTCAGCTGTGAACGCATCCATCCGAGCATGTGCGGTCTACTAGCTGTCTCCCAAATATTAAGTCGTGCACAGGTTATCGAGGTCAGATCCCATCGGTCGGCGCAACGTGTCGCCGTGGGTGCGGCTCCCGATCAAGACTGTCCGGGTCTCACATCGCCGGTGACGTCACGTCATCGCACAGCAGTCGGAGTCTTCGGGCGAACTCTCGCCGGTTCCGGCGAACGAAGGAGTTTCACATGAGCATCGACCCCGCATCCCCCACTGTGCCTGGCATCCCCGGAGCATCCGCTGGGGGCCGAAAACTCCTCCGACTCGAGGTTCGCAATGCCCAGACCCCGGTGGAGAGGAAGCCTCCGTGGATGAAGGTCAAGGTGCGTACGGGACCGGAGTACCGCGCGCTCACTGCGCTCGTCGAACGAGAGAACTTGCATACCGTATGTCAGGAAGCAGGCTGCCCCAACATTTTCGAATGCTGGGAGGACCGTGAGGCAACCTTCCTTATCGGTGGGGACCAGTGCACGCGGCGCTGCGACTTCTGTCAGATCGATACTGGTAAACCCGTCGATCTGGACCGCGATGAGCCACGACGGGTCGCCGAATCCGTCCGCTCGATGGGCCTTCGATATGCGACGGTGACTGGCGTTGCCCGCGACGACCTCCCGGACGGCGGATCCTGGCTCTATGCCGAAACTGTGCGTCAGATCCACCAACTGTGTCCGGACACCGGTGTCGAACTGCTTATCCCGGACTTCAATGCGGATCCCGCCCAACTGCGAGAGGTGTTCAACACGAGGCCAGAAGTGTTGGCACATAACGTGGAAACCGTACCCCGAGTATTTCGGCGGGTCAGACCAGCATTCACCTACGAACGGTCGCTCGAGGTGATCACTCGGGCTCGCGAGGAGGACCTGATAACCAAGTCGAACCTCATCCTCGGGTTGGGTGAGAACACCGATGAGGCGATCCAGGCCTTGCACGACTTGCATGGCGCCGGTTGTCAGCTGATCACGATCACCCAGTATCTGCGACCGTCTTCCCGGCACCATCCGGTAGAGCGATGGGCTGAGCCCGGGGAGTTCACCCACCTCGAACAGATCGCGCGCGAGATCGGATTCTTAGGCGTCATGTCCGGCCCGCTGGTCCGGTCCTCTTACCGCGCCGGCCGCCTGCATGCGGAGGCTGTCGCCGCCACCTCATCCTGCTAGATCCACCCCACACGATTTCACACTTCCGTCCCTGCACTTCCGTCCCCGTACAAGGAGATTCCCATGTCCATACCTTCCGCAGATGTCGTCGAACTCGGCGGCGTTTCCGGCGGGTCTGCCGCCGCACTCCGGTCCGCGGAACTAATCCAGTTCGGCGAACTTTGGGCGCCGTACGGCGGCGGAACTGACGAAGATATTTTCACTACCTTCGGAGTGCCGTCGTGCATCTACTTCACGCGGCTCGCGAATCTTCTCATCACTCAAGCCGGCCTGGTTCCAGACGAATCGGTACGGGCTGCGATGCTCGCTATCTGTGACCGTCGAATCGGCGGAGAGCCGTACAATAGGCGTTCGCATAGTGGGTGCCTCATGTTCTGCGACACTGAAGAGACATAACAGCGCAGATCGAACCGTTTGGGTTCTCGACCGTTTCCACGTGAGCTGAAACTTCGATGTAAGAGTGGAGAACTCGACGTCGCGAGGGGTTTGCGGTCCTTAATGGGGGGCGGCTGCCCGTGTGTTCGGTCTGTACGCGTCAGCCACGGTCTCTGTCAGCGCATTGTCGTAGGCATCGACGGAACTGCAGCTTCATATCTGCGCCCAACGCCTTCGTGATCACCTCGTCAGCTGACTGGGGCTCAAAAGAATTCAGCAACCGGATCGGAAATTTACACCGTTTTTCTGATACTCCCTCGATCCGCTTACACCTTTTTGGCAAAATTTGCCGTTACGGTTCAGATGATGGTCGATACCCCTTGACATGTCCTATCGATTCCGGGATGTTTGTGAAATGCCTATTGGCTCCTGAATGCTTGTGAAACGCACTCTTCATGAGAGTGAGGCGTCGGGAGTTCTTGTTTCAGGTTGGTTCTTTGTACGGGTTTTCGGCGCTTTCGATTTGTCGGCCTTATCAGAAGGAGTCTCATGGTCAGAAGGAATGTCATAGTGGAGCAACAAACCGATTATGGCGCCGTGATTGTGGGCTTCGAAACGGTGCCGAATCTTCGATGAAGCAAAGAAATCTCTAGAAGCAGTGCTTACCAGGTGGGTTGAAAATAGCTGGAAGGATATGTTTTGACTACTCAGATCGAGCAAACAAATTTGGCCGGAGATGGCGAATTGCCGCTACCAGATTTGGAGGTAAATCCGTGTCTCCCGGATCCCGATGTGGACACGTCCGAGGTTCCGTTCCGTATGGTGGATGGGATACATATCCCTGCTGAACGCTATTACGACCAAGAATTTACGAATCTCGAGAACCGTAAGCTGTGGATGCACACGTGGCAGTGGGCAGTCCGGGTGGAGGACGTCCAGTTACCTGGCGACTACATGGAGTACAAAGTCGCCGAAGAGTCTGTGATGGTTGTGCGGGTCGATGAGGAGACCATTAAGGTTTTCCATAACGTCTGCCCACATCGTGCCACACAACTCGCGCTCGATTGTGGCTCGTTCAGTGGCAAGCAGATTGTGTGCCCGTTTCATGGGTGGCGATGGGAGCTGGACGGTACGCAGTCATACCTTTATGCCCGGAACGGCTTCATTCCAGAGTCAATTGAGCCTTCAAAGATAAATCTAAAAGAGGTTCGTTCCGAGATTCGGTACGGATTTGTCTGGATCAATTTCGACGATGACGCGCCCTCGTTCGATGAGTTCATCGGTTCGATGGATAGGCATCTCGAGCCGATGTGGATGGACCGTATGCGGGTCCGGTGGTGGAAGTACCTGGACCTTCCTGCGAACTGGAAGGTGGCTACCGAGGCATTTATCGAGGCATACCACGTCATGCAAGCGCATCCGGAGCTGGCATTCGGTGCTGTCGGTGACGACTACAACGCGGACATGTTGGCGTACAGCCCTAAGGGTATGGGGCATTTCAATGTGGGCGCGCAGGAAAGTGCGCCTGACGTCGTAGGCACTTCGATGGAGTCTTTGCTTAATCCGCCGGTAAAGCATTTGCGATTCGGTGAATATTTCTTGGAGCAGAATAGAATTCTGTTCGAGGGAACCGCCGGCGCGTACGTTACCGAGCGCGAGGAATTCATCAGCGATCGAGTCCGCAACCAAGGACTTCCTGATGAGGAATTGGTGCCGGCGTTTTTCGAGGAGTATTTCGCATACGCGCAGGATGCCGGAATTCCGTTGCCTCCACCCGATCCTGAGGCGTCGTCGTATGGATTTGTCTTTCCGAACATGGTGTTTCTCGGCTTGACCGGGAATCTTCTGTTGTATCGGGTGCGTCCGATCGGGTCCGATCCGAATATGTGTCGTTTCGAGGTTTTTGCGCTGCAGATTCCGGTAGAGGCTGAAGGGGAGCAGGCTCCGGCACGTGCGGAGGGTCCGCTCGAGGTGGAGGATCTGCCGTTCGTTCTGCGTCAGGACGTCGAGAACATTGCACGTCAGCAGGCTGGGTATCGGAGCAGTGCGTTCCACGAAACAACGATGTCTCCTCGGTTCGAAAAAATGATCTACGGCATGCAGAACGAGATCGACCGCTACCTAGCGCGATGACGGGACCGCGTGGTGAGGGAAAACGGATGAGCAAGTTGCCACCGGACGACGTCGTTACCGGCCACATGACCGTTCAGCCAGCGGGCCATGTCATCGAAGTTCGGACGGGTGAATCCCTCATGCAGGCAGCGTGGCGCGAGGAGTATCACTGGCCGACATTGTGTTTCGGGGTCGGACAGTGCACGGCATGCCAATTCGAGGTTGTCGAAGGACTCGATCAGGTATCTCCGCACACAGAGCAGGAAAGAGAGATGCTCAGGGATCTCGCCGGTCGGAGACGACGGATAAATCCGCAGAGAATCAGGCTCGCCTGTCAGGTGAAAATTCGCGGCGATGTAGTGGTGAAAAAGCCCGGTGTCCGCAAAGCCGAACGAGATAAATAACTTCCAGATGACCCGATATGAAGTCCCCACTCGTCCACTCTCGAAGCGGACAGCCGAAATACGTGGGGCAGCGCAAAGGGAGGACAGCATGACGATTCAAATCGCTGCCGAGGATGAGCACGTGGTAGAGGCGGATATCCTCGTTCGCATCTTCACGACGGCCTCGAAATGCAAACTTTACGACGAGAAATACCGCGCGACGATGAGTGCCGGGAAGGTCAGTGGCATGTACTACTCCGCGCGTGGCCAGGAGATCATTCCGGCGGCTATCAATGCGGTTCTGGTACCGGATGACTACGTGTTGACGATGTACCGCGGCGTGCATGACCAAATTTCAAAAGGTGTTCCCCTGCGCACCTTGACGGCGGAATTTTTCGGTCGAGCGAGTGGTAGTTGTAAAGGCAAAGGCGGTCCGATGCACATCACGGACGTCAAGTCCGGCCTGATCGTGACGACCGGTGTTGTCGGCTCCGCAATCCCGATCGCAGTAGGCGTGGGATTGTCGGCCCAGATGCGGCGGAGCGGTCAAGTCGCTGTCGTCAACTTTGGCGATGGCGCCGCGAACATCGGCGCGTTCCACGAGGCACTGAACCTGGCTTCACTCTGGAACCTTCCGGTTATTTTCGTGTGCCAGAACAACCGCTATTCCGAATACACGCCCTACAGCGAGGGAACGTCCGTCGATCAGATCGCGAAGCGTGGAGCGGCTTACTCGATGCGTTCCATACATGTCGACGGCAATGACGCCGAGGCGATGTACCGGGCGGCGCGGACCGCAATCGATGCGGCGCGCGCCGGCGAAGGCCCGACGCTCATCGAGGCGGTTACTTATCGGTTCAACGGCCATCTCATGGGTGACGCCATGGAGTACATGCCGAAGGAAGAGTTGAAGGCCGCGATCGAGGCGGACCCGGTCCCACGACTTCGAGAACGCATCATCGCCTCCGGGCACCGCACGGAAGCTGAGCTCGCAGAGATCGAGCGCCAACTGCAGGCGGAGATCGACGACGCGTTCGAGTATGCGATGGCAGCACCGCTGCCTGATATTGCTGATCTGACCACCGATGTGTACGGAACGGAACCTCGATGACAGTGAAGAGCAAGACCCGCGACGACGCGGGGACTGGACGTCAGTTGAAGATGATCGACGCAATCTCCGAGGCCCTCGATATCGCGATGGACATCGATGACACAGTCTTCGAACTTGGTGAGGACATCCAAGACCCGAAGGGCGGTGGATTCGGGATACACAAGGGCTTGTCGACAAAGTACGGCCTCGAGAGGGTACGTCCGACGCCGATCTCCGAACAGGCGATCATGGGTGCGGCGATCGGTGCGGCGATTACCGGGATGCGGCCAGTTCCCGAGATCATGCTGATGAACTTCATGGCGGTATGTGCGGATCAGCTGATCAACCACGCGGCCAAGCTTCGCTATATGTCAGGCGGGCAGACCAACGTCCCGCTGACGGTCCGCACCGTGTCCGGTGCCGGCGGCGGGTTCGGAGCGCAGCACTCGGACATGCTTGAAGGACCGCTGGTTCATACCCCGGGCTTGAAAGTCGTCATTCCCTCGACGCCGGCAGACGCCAAAGGCCTTCTGCTGTCGTCAATTTTCGACGACGACCCGGTCGTATTCATCGAGATGCATCACCTGTACTTTTCGCCTACCGGTCATGTACCGGAAGGTGACTATCGAGTACCGCTCGGCGTAGCGAGGACCGCGCGCGCAGGGTCCGACGTCACCCTCATCAGCTGGGGCCGACAAGTCCACGAGTGCCTGGCTGTTGCGCAAGACCTCAGTGCTGCGGGTATCGAGGCGGAGGTACTCGACCTGCGTTCGCTCGTTCCTCTCGACCTTGATCGAATTCTCGAATCGGTCGGTAGGACGCGCCGCGCTGTCATCGTGCATGAAGCGGTCCGCCGCAACGGGTTTGGTGCGGAGCTTGCAGCAACGATCAGCGAAGAACTCTTTGGCGACTTGCATGGCCCGGTGCGCCGTGTCGCGGCCGCCAACACTCCGGTCCCTTACGCATCGGTGTTGGAGCAGGCGTTCATGCCGAGTCGCTCTGCCATCGAACAGGCAGTCCTGGGATTGTTCCGCTGAGCTGAACGTAGTACTGACGGCACGCCACCGCGTGCCGTCGAGGATTTCTTAAGGAGGCACAAGAACGATGGAACTGAGCATTCCCCAGTTGGGGGTCACGATGGTTGAGGGCACGTTGTCGGAATGGCTTGTTGCAGATGGGACGGCAGTCAGCGCCGGTGAGGGTATCTACCTCCTTGAAACAGACAAGATTGAGACTGAGATCGAAGCACCCGTCGACGGTGTCTTGAGAATCAAGGCCGAGGCTGACGAAACGTATGCAGTCGGCACCGTGGTCGGAGAGCTGATCTAGCTGGCCTTGTGCGGCGGCGATGCTCCGTCGGAGCTTCGCCGCCGCACAAGGATCTGGTTGAGCTTCCGCATCGCACACGCTGGTGCACTTTCAGCCTCAGCTGTCTTGATGCCGCAAACGCTCCTTGGCCGATCATCCGGCAAGGGCGTGATTCGGAGACCGTGTTATCGGAAATAGGGGAGTCTGGAATGGACAAGGTTGTCGGCACTGTCGTCGAAGCCCTCGACGGAATAGACGATGGAGCCAAGTTGTCGGTGGGCGGCTTCGGTCTGTGTGGCATTCCGAGTCTGCTGATTGCGGGGCTTTTGGAAAAGGGCGTGCGCGATCTTGTGACTGTTTCGAACAACTGCGGTGTCGACGACTGGGGTCTCGGGTTGTTGCTCCGCGAGGGTCGGATCAAGCGGATGGTGTCCTCGTACGTCGGTGAAAACAAGGAGTTCGAGCGCCAGTTCTTGGGTGGTGAACTCGAAGTCGAGCTCGTCCCACAGGGGACGTTGGCTGAGAAGTTGCGCGCCGGCGGTGCTGGGATTCCCGCCTTCTATACCGCGACCGGCGTGGGTAGCCAGGTCGCTGAAGGGGGCTTGCCTTGGTTGTTCGATCAAGACGGCAATGTCGTCGAGCAGAGCCCGCCCAAGGACACTGCGCAATTTGACTTCAACGGTCAGCAGCGGACTTTCGTGCTCGAAGACGCAATCACGTGCGACTTCGGACTGGTGCGGGCATGGAAGGGCGATCGACACGGCAACCTGGTATTTCATCGGTCGGCCCGAAACTTCAACCCGCTAGCAGCCATGGCCGCCCGGATCTCGATTGCCGAGGTCGAAGTGCTCGTTGAACCTGGCGAGCTAGACCCCGACGAGATTCATCTGCCCGGCATTTATGTGCATCGCGTGCTTGCGATGACATCAGCACAAGCGGCCGACAAGCGGATCGAAAAACTGGTGACTCGCAATCGTGCCGTAGACGCTGTCGCTGGAGTCGAATCATGCCCTGGCAGTATTGAATATGGTAGCTCGCGTGTAGGTCTCAGTCGTGATCAGATGGCGGCCCGGGCTGCGCAGGAATTATCGGATGGCAACTACGTCAACCTCGGCATCGGATTGCCGACGTTGGTTCCGGCTCACGTTCCCGATGACGTCGAGATCGTGCTGCAATCGGAAAACGGTGTCTTGGGTACCGGCCCCGCGCCGTACGTCGGCGACACAGATCCTGACCTGGTCGACGCAGGTAAGGCCACCGTCACGCTTCGCCGGGGCGCATCGATATTCGATTCGGCGGCGAGCTTCGGCATGATCCGCGGCGGGAAAATTGATGCAGCGATTCTCGGGGCAATGCAGGTCTCGGCCACTGGCGACATTGCCAACTGGATGATTCCGGGAAAGATGGTCAAAGGCATGGGCGGCGCGATGGATCTCGTGGGTGGAGCCCAGAAGGTTATCGTGCTCATGGAGCACGTTGCCAGGGACGGCAGTTTCAAGGTCGTCGACTCGTGCACATTGCCGATCACCGGCACGGGTGTGGTCGACCGAATCATCACCGACCTCTGTGTTTTCGATATCACCGAACAGGGGCTCGTCCTCCGGGAGTTGGCCTCGGGTGTCACGCTCGACTACGTCCGCGACCGCACCGGTCCGCCCTTCACTGTCGCGCTGTCAGTGGCCGATGTTGCGGCACTCGTCCGAGAAACACCGTGACTGGCTCCGCCGTCGCGGCTCGCTCACAACAGGTAACGGTCCCAGTATGGGCACTTATCGCGTTGATGACCGTCATCGGGCTGAACCTGCGTGCCTCGCTCGGCTCGATACCGCCGCTGCTTCAGGAAATGACTCGTGACCTCCAGCTGTCCGGCCTTACCCAAGGGCTGCTGACATCAGTTGCCGTGGCCTTCATGGGGATTGGCGCGCCGATGGGGCAGAAGGTCGCCGCTCGCATCGGAGTGAACAACGCGATGACCGTGATGCTCGGTGTGTTGTCGATCGGCTGCCTGGCCCGCGTTATCCCTGTTGGTATGCCACTGTTCCTCGTCTCATGCGCGGTGGTCGGGGCAGGAATGGGGGGAGCGTCCGCCTTGGTCCCGAGCCTGATCATTACTCACGTTGCGCGGAAGCGTGGGTTCGCGCTGGGTCTGTATTCGGTCGGAACTTCGGTGGGTGTGGCGCTCGCTGCATGGATTGCCGTGCCCACAGATCACTGGCTGGGCGGCTGGCGGCCCGCTCTCGCCCTCTGGGGCGCAGTCGCTGCGGTGACTTTGCTGGTCTGGGCAGGCACAGTGCGGAGGCTGCACAGCGTCCGGCCGGCAGATCCAGTTGTCGATCATCGCTTGCCTTGGCGCGCGCCGACTGCCTGGTGGATTACCTGGTTCACCGCATCCGCGATGATGATCGGATTCAGCGGGCTGGCCTGGGTTTCGCCGCTCTACATCCATGTGGGCGGCTCACAGCAGCAGGCCGCTGGTTACTTCGTGATTTTCCAACTCGCCGGACTCCTGGCGATGTTGACGCTGCCTTTACTCGCTGACTACACGTCGGACAGGCGACCGCTGCTCGCGCTCGTCGTGGCACTGTCAGCCGCCGGCATGCTTTGCCTGGTCATTGCGCCGCTGGAGCTTGCCATACCCGCAATGGTCATGTTCGGGCTGGGCGCCGGCGGCAGTTCGACACTGGCGATGGTTGTATTGGTGGACGTCACACACACGCAGGCGGACGCAGCGAGGCTCGGCGCCATGGTCATGTTCGTCGCCTACCTCGTCGGCGCCGCCGGCCCGGTGATGCTCGGCGTGCTGGCGCAGGTCACGGGAAGCTTCACCGCCGGATATGCAGTTCTGCTGGGACTCGCGTTTGTCTCATTGGCGACGGTGCCGGCATTTCATCCACGACGAAGTCTCGAGCCTATGTCTTGAGTCGGAAATCCGCTCGAAGATCGGTTCAGAATTCTCTTTCGCACCATAGTCGCGTGAATGCGAACTGTCGCTACGAAGTGTGTCCGGGGTAGGTTCATGCGGGAATCTAAGTGGACGGAATCCTCAGTCGTGGAGACTCGCTAAGCGACGGTAAATCGATAGGATCAATCGAGCGTCAGCTGCTGGGTATTCGCTTCTTTAACGAATATATCTGGTTCCCATCGCAGGGGACTTCTCGGCCGCGGGTGCTGCTTTGTCGCCGGAATTGATCTGCGACCTGTGTGGTTCCTCTCCGTGGTGCTCAGAATCTTGATGGAAGTAGTTACACCATTTTTCTGGCACTCCCTCGATCTGGTTACACCATTTTTCTGGCACTCCCTCGATTTAATTACACCGTTTTCTGAAATTCTTGATTATTATCTAAATTAGCGGCCAACGCCCTTGACATGGTCAATCGGTTCCTGAATCTTTATGAAATGTCGATTTCATGAATGCGGATCCGTGGTGTGGTCCTGCATCGAGTTGGTCCTTTGTTCAGTTTTCGGCGCTTTTGATTTATTCGTCTGTTATCAGAAGGAGTCTCATGGTCAAAAGGAGTGTCACGATGAAGCCGCAAAACGATTATGACGTTGTAATTGTGGGCTTCGGTGTGGCGGGAGCATCAGCAGCTATCGAGGCTGCTGATTCCGGTGCGCGGGTTCTTGTACTCGATCGCGGTTATGGCGGAGGTGCGGCTGCACTCTCAGGTGGAGTGATCTACGCCGGCGGCGGAACGCGGTACCAGCAGGCTGCCGGTGTGCAAGACAGCCCGCAGAACATGTTCAACTACCTTCGTCAGGAAGCGAACGGTGTGGTCTCGGATGAGACACTCCGTCATTTCTGTGAGACGAGTCCAGCCATGGTTGATTGGCTGGAACAGCAGGGTGCGCAGTTCCAGGGAACGTTGTCGCCCTACAAGGCGTCCTACACGCCCGACACGCACTACCTGTACTACTCGGGTAACGAAACAGCGTGGCCCTACAACCTCGAGGCCGTGCCGGCCGCCCGCGGGCACCGGCAGGTCGCCAAGGGCGTAAAAAGTGGTCATACGCTCACGATGAGCCTGTGTCAGTCGGCCATCGCCAAGGGCGTTGAGTTCAAGCCGTTGAGTCGTGTCAGCGAGCTCATCATCGAAGATGGCGCCGTCGTAGGTGTGGTTTATCGGAGCATGGATCCTGACGCCGAAAGCGGGGACAGCCACCGGAAGCTGAGCAAGGTCGGGGGCAAACTGGGGAACTGGATTCCGCCTGTCGGCGCCCGACTCAATGCCAAGGCAGAAAAGCTTTGGGAGAAAAACGCTGTTGAAACCAGCGTGCGCGCCAGTGCCGTGATTTTGGCGGCCGGCGGATTCGTCCTCAATTCCGAGATGATGGCCAAACATGCGGGCGTCGTCGAGGACCCCGGTTTTCTCCCGTTGGGCACGGTGGGCGACGACGGTACGGGAATCAAGCTCGGGATATCGGCTGGCGGTGTGGCCACCAACCTCGATCGGTTGGCGGTGTGGCGGTTCCTTTCGCCGCCCAGTGCCTTCCTGGAGGGTGTGACAGTGGGCCCAACAGGCGAGCGAATCATCAATGAGGATGTGTACGGCGCGAGGCTGGCCGAGGTCATGATCGCCGAGCAGCAAGGGCGGGGTTTTCTTATCCTCGATGCCAAGAGTTGGAAGAAGGCCCGCGGGCAGATCCGCAAGCAGTGCCGGCAAGCTTTCCAGTTTCCGCAGACCATGTATCTGTTCACAGCCGGGAACAAAAAGGCGGGCAGCCTGGACGCGCTTGCTGCCAAGATCGGGGTACCGTCGGCTGGCCTTACCCAGACAGTGCGCGCCTACAACGACGGAATCGCAAGTGAGAAAGGCGATCCGGGTCGCAAGGCGGCCGGACTGTGTGCGCCGATCGAGCAAGGACCCTTCAGAGCGATCGAGATCTCGATCAAGAACTCGTCGCTGTATCCGGCAACGGTGTTCACGCTCGGTGGTCTGCGGGTGGACGAGTCCTCGGGCCATGTCCTCAACAGTGAAGACCAGCCCATCGCCGGGATTTACGCCGTCGGTCGGTGTGCAATCGGTATTTGCTCCTACAGCTATGTCAGTGGCCTGTCACTTGCGGATGGTGTTTTCTCGGGACGCCGGGCCGGCGCGCACGCGGCGAAGAGCGCGCAGTTCCGGCGGATATCGCCCGTTCAAGAAAGAACTGGCACGTGACCGGCCGACGGTCATGCACCAACAGGATGACACCCCTGGATTTCCGCCACATCGTTCATAACGCAGGCCTTGTCAGAGGTCGAAATGGACACCAACTACTTCGGATTGGAACGCAATGAGTTCTGCATCTACTCCCCGTTATGGGGTCTTCGCATTGTCCACCGTTCCGCCGTGGCACAGCCACAACGTAGCGGTGAACAAAGCACTCGAGCAGATCAAACATGCCGACAAGCTCGGCTTCGAAGATGCCTGGGTGGCCGAACACAACGGTCGCAAGTACGGAATCACGGCTTCAGCGCAACTGTTGCTGGCCGCGGCCGCAGCCGCCACGACACGGATTCGTGTCGGATCCGCGGTCTCACGGTTGGCGATGCACCACCCACTGCGCCTGGCCGAGGACTACGCCTACATTGACCAGTTGAGTAGTGGCCGACTGAACTTCGGCATCGGCAAGGGTTACGATCCGGTCGAGTTCCAGGCTTACGACATCGACCTGACCGAGCGTGAGGAGCGCTACAACGAGGTCCTCGAAATCGTCATGCAGGCATGGCGGACCGGGAAGGTCAATTTCCAGGGCAAGTACTACCAGGTGCCCGGTGTCGGTGAAACGATCGACGAAGTCGAACTTTTCCCGGAGGTGTTCCAAAAGCCCATTCCGCCGACCTACGTCATGGTCAGTTCGAGCGAGGAGTCACTCCGGTCGGCCGCACGCCAAGGTTTCGCGTTCGTGCTCGGAGGTGCGACCCGTGACCAGGCGAAGTCGTTGGTCGAGGTCTATCGCGAGGAGGCACGTGCGGCAGGACACTCGTTCGACGCGATCGATGAAAACCTCGCTCGCAGTTCGCAGTTCAAAGCAACCCATGTCGCCGATACCGCCGAGCAGGCCAGACGCGAATTCCGCGAGGGCTATATGTGGTTCGTTGGGGAGAAGAAGAACCGTGCCAAGGTTGGCCTCAGCATCGAGGATCTCACTTTCGAACAATACGTCGAACGCAAGATGCTCATTCTGGGGTCGCCAGATGACGTCGCGGAAGAAGTGGCATCTTTCCACAGCTACACGGGCCTCGGAGGTTTGGTTCTCTGGTTCGACGGCGGCGGGAGCCAGCCGCAGGAGCAGGTTCTCCAGTCGATGACCACATTCGCCGAGAAGGTTCGCCCGCAACTCTGACGCTGTCGCGATCGAACCGGGGCCGCAGGTCGACCCCGGTTCGATCGCAAGAATTTCGGGTCTGTCCCTCGGTTGACTTGAAGCCGTAGAGACTTGCCCACTTGTAGATAGATTCCACAGTTCGTGCACATGGAGGAATTCACACCGATGGCCACTGTTCAGACCGTGACCGGCGACATCGACTGCCGGCAACTCGGGCGCGTGCTCATGCACGAGCACGTGTTCGTGATGAACCACGAGTATCAGGTCAATTACCCCGAGACCTGGGACGACGACGAACGCACGGACGACGCGGTCAAAAAGCTGATTGCGCTGAAAGACGCCGGTATAGACACGATCGTCGACTTGACGGTGTTGGGATTGGGTAGGGACATTCGGCGGGTGCGGGTGGTGGCGGAGAAGTCACCAGTGACGATCATCGCTGCGACAGGGTTCTATACCTTTGCCGAACTGCCTACCTACCTTCGTGTGCAGGGGCCGGGCAGGTTGTTCGGGGGTGAGGAGCCGCTGGTCGGTATGTTCGTCAAGGACATCACGGAGGGCATCGCGGGAACAGGGATCCGAGCGGGAATCCTCAAGTGCGTGACCGATTCTCCTGGCGTAACTCCCGATATCGAGAGAATTCTGCGGGCTGTAGCCCGTGCGCATCTCATTACCGGGGTTCCAATTTCCACGCACACCGATGCATTGTCGGAGCGCGGTCTGGACCAGCAGAAGATCTTCGCGGACGAAGGGGTAGATCTGGGTGCAGTGGTCATCGGCCACAGTGGGGACACCGACGATCTGGACTATCTGCAGCGATTGATCGATGCGGGTTCTTACCTCGGCATGGACCGATTCGGGCTCGACGGCATCATGACGTTCGAGAAACGAGTGGCCACTGTCGCCGCACTAGTACAGCGTGGATATGCGTCGCGAATGGTGTTGTCCCACGACACTTCATGTCACACCCAGAACGTTCCGGACGAGTACCGTGCGAAGAACTGGCCCAACTGGCAGTTTCAACACATCGTGGACGACGTCGTCCCCGCATTGCTGAACGCGGGCGTCACACCTCGAGACATCGAGACCATGCTTGTGGATAACCCGCGGGAGATTTTCGCAGGTTAGTCAGCACTTTTCATTCCCGGGACGAGTCAATCGCCTCCGAGGCGGTGTTGTCGAGGTAAGGACCAGCAGATCGCGGATGTTTCCCGATCTACTGGTCCTTACCTCTTTGTCCTGTACCGCGGCACGCCTGGTAACGACGGGCGGCTCGGCCTTCAGGAACGGGGAGCTTTGGGATTCGCGGCCCGAGTTATGGAAGCGTGTGGAACTTTCGCTTGAAATAGATCGTCGGGTTGCCGGCTCCCAGATATGTGTCGACAACCTCGCCGACCAGGATCGTATGGTCACCAGCGACGACCTTTTCGTGAGCGACGCAGTCCAGGCGTATAGACGCGTCAGACAGGACCGGCACGCCGTCGCAATTGACCTCGAACCCGGCGTTTGCAAACTTGTCTTCGCCACGTGTCGCAAACCGAACCGCGAGCTCGGAGTGGTCGCTGTGCAGGATGTGGATCGTCCACCGGTTAGCCGCGGCAAATGCCGGATGACATTGCGCTGTGTCTGCGAGGCATACGAGCACCAGTGCTGGGTCCATTGATACCGAACAGAATGATGTCGCGGTGAATCCCCAGAATTCGCCCGCGTCGTCGGTAGTCGTAACGATGGTGACGCCACTCGGGAACGAGGACATCGCGTCACGAAAGCGGGCACGTCCGTCGACGATCTCGTCGGTGGTCATTGTTATTTCACTCCTTCGGCCAGAGAATTGCTGATCTCTTCATCCAGGTGATGCTGCATCCGCAACCGCTTGGTTTGGAGGTAGTGCTCGTTCTCGGTGTTCGGCTCAACGGTCAACCGCTCTCGGCCGACGATGTTCAGTCCGTATCCGAGAAGGCCACGGAATTTGGACGGGTTGTTGGTCATCAGTCGGACGGACTTCACTCCTAGATCCCGAAGGATGTGCGCACCGATGCCATAGTGTCGGCTGTCCACAGGCAACCCCTGTGCAAGATTTGCGTCGACCGTGTCCAAGCCGGTGTCCTGCAGGTTGTATGCGCGCAACTTGTGGCTCAGGCCGATGCCTCGTCCTTCATGCCCCCGCAGATAGACAATCACTCCCTTGCCCTCGTTCGCGATGCGCCGCATCGCGAGCTCGAGTTGTTCACCACAGTCACATCGAAGCGAGGAAAAGATGTCTCCGGTGAGGCACTCCGAATGTACTCTGACCAGTACGGATGTTGAATTCGTGTCGATTTGCTCAACGTCGCCCAACACGAGCGCGACGTGTTCGGTGTCGTCAACAAACGAGCGGTAGGTAACAGCGGTGAACTGCCCGTATTTGTTCGGTATCCGCCCATGCGCGTCGCGGCGGACGAGCGTTTCCGTGCGTAATCGATACCGCACGATGTCGGCTACCTCGAGCGTCACCAACTGATGACGTTTCGCGAAGGCTGCCGCGTCGTCGCGGCGTGCCATGGTTCCGTCATCGTTGGTGACTTCGCAGAGCACGCCCGCCGGGAAAAGTCCGGCCAGTACACAGAGGTCGACAGCGCTCTCTGTGTGGCCACCACGCTGCAGAACGCCACCTCTGTGAGCTCGCAAGGGAAAGACATGACCGGGGCGTGAGAAGTGGTCGCCATCGACACCCTGCGCTGTAAGAGCCCGGATAGTTGCACTGCGATCTGACGCCGACACACCGGTACTGGTTGCGGACTTCAGGTCGATGGAAACTGTGAAAGCGGTTCCCCGTGGATCGTCAGCGTCAGACACCATCAGTGGAAGCCGAAGTCGATCGGCATGCTCCTCGGTGATCGCGACACACAACAGGCCACTCGAGTGGCGAATCATGAAGGCTACTGACTCCGGCGTCGCGAACTCTGCCGCAATGATCAGATCGCCTTCATTCTCGCGGTCGGCATCATCGACCACCAGAACCATACGACCAAGCTTCAACTCGGCGATGGCAGCCTCGACCGCACGGCAAGACCGCTTCTCACGCGCGTCCGCAAACTCGTTCAGTGCCATATTTGTGCTCCTTCTGGATGCAGTAGCTGCTTCGAGCCTGACACCGGGGGTCTGCCTGAGAAATGGTGTAACTGGCAGTTCCCATCGCAGGTTTTTCGGATTCGATCTGCCCTTGGCAAGCTGTGATGGGCATACGGTCGCCGAAGGTGATCGCGAACGCGTTGAGCGCTGGTTGCCAGCGCGTGGTCCATCGTTGCTGGCCAGTGCCCTTGGGATCCAGTGATCTGGTGACCAGGTACAGGAACTTCAACGCGGCCTGCTCGGTCGGGAAGTGCCCGCGGACGGTCACCGCACGCCGATAGCGCGCGTTCAGGCTCTCGACGGCATTCGTGCTGCAGAGCACTGTTCGGATCTCCACGTCGAAGTCCAGGAACGGAACGAACTGTTCCCAAGCGTTGCGCCACCGTTGGCCGATTGCAGGGTAGGCCTTGCCCCACTTCTCCTCGAAGTTCTCGAATGCCACCCATGCGGCCTCCCTCGACGGGGCCCGATAGATCGGCTTGAGATCTTCGGCGATTGCGCCCCAGAACTGCTTCGAGACATTTTTGAACGTGTTCCGGATCAGATGGATCACACACGTCTGGACTGTCGCTTGGGGGAACACCGACCCGACGGAGTCGGGGAGTCCTTTGAGGCCGTCGCAGACAATGAAGAACACGTCCTCGATGCAGCGGTTCCTCAGTTCGGTCAGAACCTGAAGCCAAAATTTCGCCGACTCCCCACCGCCGGTCCCTGCCCACAGTCCGAGGACGTCTTTGTGCCCAGTCAGGTCGACGCCGATCGCAGCGTAGAAGGGGCGGTTGACCACGTGCCCGTCGCGAACTTTGACGTAGACGGCATCGATAAATACTGCGGCATAGACCTTTTCGAGGGGCCGGGCGGCCCAATTCGCCATCTCGGTCAGGCCCCGGTCGGTGATCTTGGAGATGGTGTCTTTCGACAGCGACGCCCCGTAGATCTCCTCGAAGTGGGCAGAGACCTCCCCAGCGGTCAGACCCTTGGCGACCAACGAGAGCACGATCGTGTCGACTCCGCCTAGACGCCGCTGCCCTTTCTTCAGGATGGACGAGTCGAAAGTGCCGTCGCGGTCCCGCGGGACGTCGATTTTGACGGGGCCGACGTTGTCGGTCAGTACCGTCTTGACTCGGGTGCCGTTGCGGGAGTTTCCGCTGTCACGGCCGGTGGGGTCATGCTTGCTGTAGCCGAGGTGCTCGATCATCTCCTCGTCCAACGCGGTCTCGATCACCGTCTTGGTCAACGCTTTCAGAATTCCGCGTGGTCCGGTCATCGCGACGCCGCGGGCATGAGCAGAACGGACAAGCTCCTGGGCGATTGCCAGTTCCTCGGCCGTGAGCTCGGCGCTCTTGAGATCGACACCAGATTTGGGTTCGTCGGTGCTCACCACGCGATCCTCCGCTGGACCTCGGTGAGGGGCTGGTCCAATCGCCGCCCATCGGAAGCGACGAAGCAGCCTGTGTTGATCACCTTTTGAATTGCGGCACTGCCGCGGGGGAGCGTGGAACGAGCTTTCGACTTGGGCATTCCGACCAACCCTTCCTGGGCGGTCGCCATGAAGACAACGCCCGACCGACTATGTCCGATCAGAAAGACTGTACGACCTGTCTACCAAGAAGACAATGTGTTTTGACAACTCATTGGAATGTTCGCGTGGAGCGTGCCCGCCGCCCGTTCCCAAGCCATCTGGGTGATTGGGTTCGGACGGAGGTGATTACGCTGCGTGCGTAGTTGCACAAAAGTCGGGTTGATGGTGAAATTGCAATCCTGTTCCACAGCTGGATATTTGGGGCTGAGCCGCACTCGAATTCGAGGAGATCGCACTTTGCGCAACGTCGCTGCGCCCGGGCATGAAAGATCCACCCGTCGCTCCGGCAGGTCCGCAGCCACAACCGCTGAAATTGGTCCAGTTGTTAGGTTCTGGGTTGCCTCGGGAAGAAATCAGGCGTCTTGGTCTGCGGCCTGGGTTGGGGCTAGGTGGGCGGACTGACAGCTTTCATGCAGATATCAGCGAGCATTTTCACGAGTTGGTCATTGGTTAGCCCCGAGGAGGACAGCCATGTCCGATTGAGCAGCAAGGCCATCAACCGAATCCGTGCGCTCGCTTCGGGTCGACGTTCTGTCGGCCAACTCGACATGAGCAACGGCATGCAGTCGCTGAACTCAACTGTGGTGTTGAACAAGGTTGTGTACTCGGCTCGCTCGGTCGCGAGCACCTCATCGAGCACGAACATCAAGGTGCGATGCTGCTCGAAGTACGACAATCCGTCGCTGACCCAAGCTTCGATACCCGCGGTGTCGCCAGTCGCGAAGGACGAATCGGCCCGCTCGAAGTATGCCAAGATCTCGGGCGTCGCGTCCGTCATGATCGACTGCAGGAGATCGAGCTTGCTGCGAAAGTGAAGATAGAACGTCGCCCGACCGACGCCGGCCGCGATTGCGATTTCGTCAACGGTCGCCGCGGGGTACGTCGTATGTGCGAAAACATCCATGGCTCCGTCGATCAGCCGAGCCCGGGTTATCGCACGCTGCGCCTCGCGCAGCGACACTCGGGCGGGTCCACTCGGCGTCGTCGTGGCTGGCGCAGGATTGGCTGGGGCGGCCTTGGTTGACCTCTTCGTTGATCCACCTTCGAGTAGCTCGATTGGTGCAGGAGCGCCATCCGACCTCCCGGCCGCAATTCGCTTCGCCATGGCAAGAATCCTACATTGGCAGGTGCGTGTCTCACGGTAGTAGCGATGTCCGGCGTGCAAGCCCCGCGAACGATCCGTTCATGAGTTGGTCCAACCTGCCCCCGAGGCGACGCAACCGCATTGCCCGCTGAGGGTACGGAGCGCCCCAACGGTCGTCATCCTGCGAGCTGTAAGCGGTAGCTGACCTGAGTGGTGGCCGGCTCCGAGGCCGAGATGGACGGGAATGAAGACGGATCATGTTCTCCTGCAGTGGATTGTGACTATTATCGTCACAGCGATTCGTTTCGCGTCTGCTCCACCACCCATGCCGCGATCTGGGCGCGGGATGTGAATCCGAGTTTGGTGAGAAGGTGCTCGACATGTCCTTGCGCGGTTCGCGGCGAGATCACGAGTCGGGCGGCAATCTCCTTATTGGTCATGCCCTCGGCCACCAGTTCGGCGACTTCCTGTTCTCGTCTCGTCGGAGTCGCCGACGCATGACTGGGTGGTGCCTCCGGGAGCTCCTCACGCAGGGCATATGCGATGGCAGCGTCGAAGCCCAGCGACCGGCCCTTCCGTCGGGCGGCGTCGAATTCGCGCTGACCAAGTGCCTGGTGGCATGCCCGGTCGGACTCCTCGTGGTGGACGAAGAGGGCGGGAAACATGATCGTGACACTGCCGACTTCTCGCACAAGCTCCTCGCCCGCGGCCATCAGAATCACGGCACGACGTGGGTCGTTCTCACTGGCCGCGATCCAGGCCAGTGCCTCAAAGCACGTCGGGGCCATGAGGCGGTCTTTCACCTGTCGGCACAGCTGCAGAGAATGCTCGAGCAGCTGTATCGTCCGGGACCGGTCGCCCTGACGCCACATCGCAACTGCCATCGACCACAGTACGTATGACCGGTATACGGACTCTCCGCGTGACTCGGTGACAGCGAGCACACGTTCGTAGCATTCGATTGCCTTCCGTATTTCGCCCCCCTGCTCATACGCGATTCCGAGCATGTGCAAAATGCCAATCTGTGGCGCGTCGTCTCCCGGGCCAAATAATTCAAGGGCTTGTTCCAGGCGTGCACATGCCCGGGGGATGTCACCGCCGAACACCGCCAAGATCCCGTCGGAGTGCGCGATGTAGGCATGAGCCCGTGGGTCGGCGATCCGCGCCGCGAGCCCGCGCCCTTCCTCAGCCCGTTCGGCGCCCGCATCAATATCGCCTTGAACCTCGGCAAGCACACTGCTCGAGTAGAACGCTATGGCTCGCTCGGCCGTTACCTGCCCTGGTTGGCGCGCCAGGAGTCGGTCCAGCCAGTGCCGTGCCTCAGTGAACGGCCCACGCGAACTCCAAAACGGTAAGAGAGCGGCCGAGATGCGTAGCCCGGCGTCCGGGCTGTCGGACATGCAGAACTCCAGTGCCTCACGGAAATTCGGCTGCTCTTGCTCGAGGCGCGCGATCCACTGGAGCTGCCGTGCGCTTATCCACTCGGATTCGGCGTCAAGTGCGAGTTGCTGATACCAATCTCGGTGCATGCGACGGAGTTCCAGAAACTCATCGCGCCGCTGCAGTTGTTCCCGGCCGTAGTCACGGAGGGTTTCGAGCAGCCGGAATCGAACCGTGCCATTCGATTCCTCCCGTACGAGGATTGACTTGTCGACCAGGGAAATCAACGTTTCGAGCACGTCGTCGGGATTCATCCCTGTACCGCAGACTCCTTCCGCCGCATCGAGTCCGACACTGCCGGCGAACACCGACAGTCGTGCCCACACCAACTGTTCTTGTGGTGTGCACAGGTCATGGCTCCAGTCGATGCACAGTCGAAGGGTTCGCTGCCTCGACGGCGCACTCCGGTTGCCGCGTGTGAGCAGGGAGTACCGGTCGTCGAGTCGCTGCAAGATCTGCTCGGGCGACATGGCGCGTAGCTGCGCTGCCGCCAACTCGATCGGGAGGGGCAATCCGTCTAATCGGTTGCAGATCTGTGTGACCACACTGCGGTTGTCATCGGTGAGTTCGAAGTGGGGGACCGCAGAGGCAGCGCGTTCGACGAACAATGTCACCGCGTCGTATCGGGGAAGTCCACGAAGTGACGGTTCACAGTCGGGATCAGGAACAGTGAGGGGTGGAACTCGCATGACCGATTCGGCGCCGATTCCGAACGCCTCTCGGCTCGTCGCGAGAATACGCACGCCGGGGCAGGACCGAAGTAGCGTCTCCGACAGGGAAGCTGCCGCGTCCACCACCTGTTCGCAGTTGTCGAGGAGTAGCAGCACCTCGCGATTGGCGAGGAAATTGAGGAGGAGAGTGTTCGGAGACAGGGCCGACTGGTCCCGCAGTCCGAGCGCCGCCACGACGACGTCGACGAGCAGTGACTCGTCCGACAGTTCACCGAGTTCTACGAGCCAGACGCCGTTGCTGAAGTTCTGCTTCGCGTTTGCCGCTGCCCGCAATGCCAGTCGCGTTTTCCCGACGCCGCCGATCCCTGTCAACGTCACCAGTCGCGATGAATTCAGCAATACTTTCAGTTCTGAGAGTTCGTTGCGGCGGCCGACGAAACTGGTTAGTTCGAGTGGAAGTGTCCCGCTGGGGTTATGGGGGGTGTACGGATGGATTCTCGGGCGACTTCGTTGCGGTTCCGAGGGTGGTTCAGATTGTGCAGGTACGGCCCTGTCGTCGGCCGGGATATCTTGGCGCAGTTGGAGATCGCGAATCGCCTCGCCGAGTGTGGCTGCTGTGGGCTGTCTGTCGTCCGGATTTGCGGACGTTGCACGCTCGATCGCCGCGCACAAGGCGTCGGCGATGCCCTGCCTGCGCGGGTCTGGAATGGGCTGCGTGGCGATTGTCATGGACAAGTGCTCATCGGTGGGGCGTTCGAATACTGAGTGACCGGTCACGGCGCAATATAAAGTGGCAGCGAGACCGTAGATGTCAGACGCGGGGCTCGGAGATTTGCCCGCGAGGACCTCGGGTGCGGTGAATGTGGACGACGCAATCGGCGCCCCAGTCGTTGTCTCGAAACTGCTTGCAGTGTAGGCGATCTCGAAGGCGGCGAGTGCAGGCTCGTCGTAGTCCGTGAATAGGACGTTCGCGGGCTTTACATCGCGGTGCACGATCCCGAGTCGGTGCGCCGCTTCGAGTGCGCCGGCCAGTTTTACCCCTAGCCTCAATGTGTCTTCCAGGGACAGCGGGCCTTGTTGGCGGAGTCGAGCCTCAAGGGAGCTATGCAAGAGGTCTCGCGTCACAAGGAATGGGTGCCCGCTTTCGGTGACGTCGGCCTGTAGGACGGTGACGATGTGGGGGTGCCCGGCGAGTCGGCCCATTGCCTGTTGTTTCCGGAGGAAGCGCTTCTGGTCGCCGACGTCCAGGTTGGAGAGGAGGACCGTGACTGCCACTGTGCGATTGAGTGAGGTTTGATAGCACCGATAGACCGCACTGAAATCGTCATGCTCGATCTCGCGGGCGTTGTCGAATCCCGCGGCACTTAGTTCAATGCTGACGTCGGGGACCATGTCACCCCGCGTCTCGAACGGATTTCTGATCGGCCATCGGCTTCTGCGCACTTCACCCTCTTCGTGTCATCGAAGCAGGTGTGACGTATGCCACCTTGTCAACGATATTCTCAGGATATCTCTGCCCGGTGGCTGCCGGTAGTTTCGGCACTCGGAGGGGTGAGACTACGTGCCGATGGCGCAAATCTACGGAACCGCTCGGGGAGGGCGCTACAGGTTCCGTGCATGCAAAAGCCGCGCGCCGCTCTGCAAGTCAGCGCACCGAAGTCCCGAGGGAACGATCAGGAACTGCCGTAGTCAAACAACTGTCCATTAGTGGTGACAATCGTACAGTTGTCCGTTAGTGTCTGGTTGAGGGGCGCTGATCCCAACCCAACACGAGCTTGATAGGACGACGATGTCAACGATGAACATGATGGATCCTGAACTGGCCGCAGTCTGCGCTGCACTTGCTTCGGAAGCCATGGCGAACGGCGCGATGACAATCCCCGAGCGGGGCGACGCGTTGGGGCTTCGGGCCGTGCTCGAAACTGGGATGGCGGCCGTTCCTTCCCCTCCCTCAACCGGCGTCTCCGTAAGTTCGCACTTCGCCCCGACGCCTGACGGCTCAGAAATTGAATTACGTTTCTACAGCACCGATACCGGGACGACGACCGACCGTCCAGCAGTCGTGTACTTGCACGGCGGAGGGATGATCTCCGGCAAACTCGACCACTACGACGGAATCGTTCGCTACTACGTGCAGGAGTCGAATGTTCCACTGCTGCTTGTCGATTACCGACTGGCTCCCGAGCAAACGGGCACGGCGCTCGCGGAAGACGGATTCACCGGTCTTCAGTGGCTTGTCGACCACGCCGATGAACTAGGAGTGGATCCTGCTCGCATTGCAGTCATGGGCGATAGCGGCGGCGGCGGCGTCGCCGCAGGAACCGTGATTCTTGCTCGCGACAGAGGCGTACCGATTGCGAAGCAAATCCTCATCTACCCGATGCTCGATGACCGCAATACCGAACCGGATCCGATCCTCGAGGGTGCCGTCGCATGGACCCATGACAACAACTGGACCTCGTGGAGGGCGGTACTCGGAGCGGACTTCGGAAGCGACAGGGTCTCACCGATCGCCGCGCCGGCACGTCTCGAGGACTTTGCCGGTCTTCCTCCTACCTATATCGAAGTGGGTGAACTCGACATCTTCAGGGAAGAATCGATTGCCTACGCGCGCCGTCTGTACGAGGTGGGAATCTCATGTGAATTGCAGGTTCTTCCTGGTGTAATCCACGGACACGACCGCATGAGTCTCGATATCGGGGTGACCCGCCGCACTCTGGCGGATCGCTGCCGGGTAATCGCGGACCTGTAACCGTTTTCAGGGGAATCCCGCCGGTGATGTCGTGATGCCGGCGGGATTCGAGTCGTAGCGGCACTTGTACGGCGCAGTTGCGCACGGCTTCTGATCCGCTGACGTCGGGTCCAACGATGTACTGCTCCACGCCAGTAGGAAGGAACGAGATTGACATGACCGTCTCGCCGAATGCATCAGACGTCCCGCAGGCGTACCCGCCCAGCGCAGAATTTGCCGCGGCCGCCAACGCCGGACCGGAACTCCAAGCTGCCGCCGACACCGACCGCCTCGGCTTCTGGGCCGACCAAGCCGAACGTCTGCACTGGCACGAAAAATGGACCGACGTCCTCGACTGGACCGACGCACCCGTAGCCAAATGGTTTGTCGGCGGCAAACTCAACGTCGCCTACAACTGCGTCGACCGCCACGTCCTCGCCGGCAACGGCGACCGCGTCGCAATCCACTTCGAAGGCGAACCCGGCGACAGCCGCGACCTCACCTACAACGACCTGCTCGCCGAAGTCAGCCGCGCCGCAAACACATTCACCGACCTCGGACTCGTCGCCGGTGACCGCGTTGCCATCTACATGCCGATGATCCCCGAAGCGATAGTCACGATGCTCGCCTGCGCCCGCCTCGGACTGACCCACTCCGTCGTCTTCGCCGGATTCTCCGCCACCGCCCTACGCTCACGCATCGACGACGCACAAGCCAAACTCGTCGTCACCGTCGACGGCCAATGGCGCCGCGGATCTGCAGCCCCCATCAAGGAAGCCGTCGACGAATCCGTCGACGGCGCGCAATCCGTCCAAAACGTGTTGGTAGTCAACAGGACCGGCATCGACGTCGCCTGGACGCAAGGCCGCGACCTGTGGTGGCACGAAACCGTCGCTACAGCTTCCCCCGAACACGAAGCTCAGCCGTTCGACGCCGAGCATCCCCTGTTCATCCTCTACACCTCCGGCACCACCGGTAAGCCCAAGGGCATCATCCACACCTCCGGCGGCTACCTCACCCAGGCGTCGTACACCCACCACAACGTCTTCGATCACAAAGCCGGACAAGACGTTTACTGGTGCACCGCCGACATCGGCTGGGTCACCGGACACTCCTACATCGTCTACGGCCCACTCTCGAACGGCGTCACCCAGGTCGTCTACGAAGGCACCCCGAACTCCCCGAACGAGCACCGCCACTTCGAGATCATCGAAAAGTACGACGTCTCCATCTACTACACCGCCCCCACCCTCGTGCGCACATTCATGAAGTGGGGGCGCGAGATTCCCGACGCCCACGACCTGACCTCGATCCGCCTCCTCGGCTCCGTCGGCGAACCCATCAACCCCGAAGCGTGGCGCTGGTTCCGCGACGTCATCGGCGGCGGCAAGGCGCCCATCGTCGACACCTGGTGGCAGACCGAAACCGGCGCGATCATGATCTCGCCGCTGCCCGGAATCACCGCCACCAAGCCCGGATCCGCGATGGCACCACTACCGGGTATCTCCGCGAAAATCGTCGACGACGACGCAAAGATCCTCGGCGCCGGCGGAAACGGCTACCTCGTGCTCGACCAGCCGTGGCCGGCGATGCTGCGCGGCATCTGGGGCGACATGGAACGCTTCAAGGACACCTACTGGTCCCGCTACGCCGAAGAAGGCTGGTACTTCGCCGGTGACGGCGCCAAGTACGACGACGACGGCGACCTCTGGGTTCTCGGCCGCGTCGACGACGTCATGAACGTCTCCGGCCACCGCATCTCCACCTCCGAGGTGGAATCGGCACTGGTCAACCATCACGGTGTGGCCGAAGCCGCCGTCGTCGGAGCAGCCGACGAGACCACCGGCCAGGGCATCGTCGCCTACGTGATCCTGCGCGAAGGCGTCGAAAACACCGGAGAAATCCTGATCGCGGAACTCAAGGCACAGGTGTCCAAGGACATCAGCCCCATCGCCAAGCCCCGTCAGATCACTATCGTTCCCGAGCTTCCGAAGACCCGGTCCGGCAAGATCATGCGTCGACTCCTGCGTGATATCGCGGAAGGCCGCGACCTCGGAGACACCTCAACGCTGGTGGATCCCAAGGTATTCGACGCTCTCGTCGGAGAATCGTCCAGATAGGTGGTACCGGGTAGGCGGGAAAGTCACGTCGTCTCGACCTGAGTTTCTTGGTGTTCGGCACCCGTTTCCTCAGCCTTGTCATCCCGGCAGGGTCGGTGCGATCGTGTGATAGTTTTTGAACAATCGCACGTCTATGTCTCGTATTCAGGCTCGTGAGCGACCCTGTGAGTTATGTACTAGGAGCAACCGATGACGCAATCGGATCAATCGCAGACCGTGCTCCTCAGCGAGCCAGCGCCCCATGTTCGGCTGTTGACTCTCAATTTGCCTCGTCTGCGAAACGCGATGACGGAAGAGATGACTTCGGCCTGGTCCGAAGCGCTCTCTGACATGGAAAGCGATCGCGACGTACGAGCGTTGGTGGTGACAGGTGGTGGTACGTCATTCTGCTCGGGGGCGGATTTGTCATGGCTCGATGAGGCGCCTGCGACCGCACGCACGCCCGACCGTCTCCAGGGCAAGATGAGACCCTTCTACCGCGCGTGGCTAGCGCCGCGGGAGCTGCCGTTTCCTGTGATTGCCGCGGTTAACGGGCCGGCAGTCGGCGCCGGAGTCTGCCTCGCCCTTGCTTGCGATCTGCGTTATGCAAATAACAGTGCAGTGTTCAAGACGCCTTTCAACTATCTGGGCACGCATGGGGGGATGGGAATTACGGCGCTTTTGCCGGAGGTCATCGGTGCCGCGCGAGCGCGGGAAATGCTCTATAGCGGACGCGATGTCGGGGCGGACGAGGCTCTCGGATGGGGTTTGGTGACCGGAGTGCACGACGACGTACTCAGCTATTCGATTGATGTGGCGCGCACAATTGCCTCGGCGGCGCCCATTCCGACCAAGCTGACCAAGATGGGACTCGAACAGGGACGTGCCGGGCTGGCGGCTGCGGTGACCTGGGAGTCTCTGGCGCAACCCGTGACGATGGCCACGGCGGATCTGCACGAGGGGATCGCAGCGAGTCAAGAACGACGACGCCCGGTGTTCACCGGCGACTAGCGGGGGCAGTGCCCGACGCGAGTCGGGGGAGTCGGCCGAGTATGTGTGGTCGACGATCCCGGCAGAATAGGGCAGGAGAGACAGTGGCGCCGAGTTACGGTCGTCACTAATTTGATCTGTTTCATAGTTAACGACATGTTGTGGTTTATGATTGACTCATGTTGGGTGCAATGGAGTGGTCACACGATCGAACCGATTCCATGTCCGATGCGGGTGCGTCAGTCGACTCACTGGCTGAGGTCGGTCCGATGGACCTGCTCCGTGCTCTCGGAGACCCGGTCCGCTGGAGCATCGTTCGCCAACTGTGCGCCGTTGACGAGCTTCCGTGCAGCACACTCGAACACACATTGAACGTATCCAAGCCCACAATTTCGTACCACACGAAGATCCTTATACAGGCGGGTCTCATGTACCTCCGTAAAGAAGGTCGCAACAACTTCTACACGCTTCGCCCCGAAGCGTTGCACGCACTGATCGAGGCAGTTTCGGTACTTGCTCCGGATATCTCGCCGGCTGATGACGGCGTACTGAAGTTTCCCGCGGCTTCGGGCAGGGTACACGGGCAGACGGAGACAGATCGCACGGATCATCCGATAGCCGTTGGCGCGGAGCATGTTCCGGTCGTTACTACCTGGTAAGCGGTAGTTCGTACAGTTCAGGTACGTGGGCTATGGCTGCACCGCCGGGCGCACCACACGGTGCAGACCCGGCCTGTGGGCCTCAACGTATCCCGGCTAATTCGTCATTCAGTGAACGACTGTGCGTGTGACGGCTCTTCTTCTGTGCCCGCAACAATGTCCATCCATCTCGAATTTGCTTGTGCGATAGCGATATCCGTGAAGACTTGTTGAATTACAGCCGCCGTTGGACGGGGTGTGATCAGTCTGGTGCACGCGATTACAGCGTGAATGATGAGCATTCGCATGAGAAACTTCCAAGTCTGCGTGCGGTGCCGATACTCGGCCTGCTTTGCTATCGGGAGATGTTCTGGACTCATCGTGAAGGCGATGGCAGTCAGACGTAGCAGGTCAGTCTCTCCGTTGATCAGCTTCTGCTCCGGTGAGTGCCGCAAATCTGGCGCATTCTGCGGCACTCACCTGGGGACTATTGGCCTACTGGTGGCGGAGAGGTTGAGAATTTATTGACTCGATACGCGAATCTTGTCTTCCGATCTTCACGGACCGGTTGCGCTATTTCAACATGCAACCAGCGTCGACTGGCATTGCAACGCCGGTGACGTAGCGCCCTTCATCTGAGGCAAGGAACAGTACGGCGTTGGAGATATCCACGGATTCCAGCCACGGCAATGGAAGCGCATGGGACATGGCAAACCTGTCGGCCATCGTCTCCATTGTCCGTTCCTCTGGGGTCAAATCAGGAGCGTATACCTCGTACATGTAGGGATTCTGAATGATCGGTGTGTCAACCATGGCTGGGTGAACAGTGTTGACGCGGATATGATCCTGGGCGAGTTCGAGTGCGAGGCTGCGCATTAGCCCGACCACGCCATGCTTCGATGCAACGTAGGCACCGGCGTTTTGTGCGCCTCTCAATCCTGCAACCGAGCTGGTAATGACAATCGCACCGCCGCCGGACTCGCGGAGATGTGGGATCGTAGCTTTGGCTGTGTGCCATGCCCCCGTGAGATTTACGTCGATGATTTCTCGCCAGGCATTTTCCTCGAGGTCTTCCATACGGGCAGCACTGAAGATTCCGGAGTTGGCGGCGACGATATCGAGTCGTCCGAGTTGCGCAACCCCCTCGTTCACGGCCGCCTCTACCGCGTTGAAATCGCGCACGTCGGCCTGAGTGGCAACGATGCGCCGGCCGAGGGCCTCGACCAACCGCACTGTTTCGGCCAAATCGTCGGGTGTCGCCAGCGGATAGTCGACTGAATCCATGGGGCTGCAGATGTCGATTGCGATGATGTCTGCACCTTCTTCGGCTAGACGTACGGCGTGACTACGTCCTTGCCCTCGAGCAGCGCCCGTGATGAATGCGACTTTGCCCTGAACTCTTCCAGTCATGTGAAACCTTCCGGTTTTGGAATATGACGGCCATCACGATCTTCGCGGAACCGCCAGAAGTGAAGTAGGATCCGCATCCATATTTAGATGCATTTGCAATCATCTAAATATTCTTGAGGTCTGTCAAGGGCATGTACCGCGCCGGCCTCAGGAAAATGCAAGCCTCCATTCCCGGGATGTACTGCGCGGGAATCGAGTGAAACTCGATGATGGTCAACGACTTTCGCATCCCGTCTATGCCTGAGGTTGGAGGGCTCGAATTGGCTGTCACGTGTCCCACTACTCCCGACGAAGGCTGATGCACTCGGAGACAACAGGTTCCAGGGTCCATCGGGTCAATGATGTTGGGAGTGGAGGGCGCAGGTCTCGCTCGCCCAGGCTTCTCCACCGGTGCGTCCTCATTTTGAGAAGGGTGGATCGAGCGTCGTCGTTGGCATCGAGACGCGCTTCGCACTGCGATGGTTTCGAGAAACGCTAACGGACAACTGTCCAGTGCCAGCTGTTAGTGTTTATGGGACAAGGAGGTGACCTCATGGGCTTGACTGGCATTCCACCTGCAGTTTTCATGCGGGGGGAGATCCGATGGATCCGCGCTCGATGCGAACTCGTCGACAACTTTTGGAGGCCTTCGAACGGTCGCTGGAAGCAGACAAGATGCCGACGGTCGCCGAACTCGTCCGTGAGGCCGGGGTGAGTCGCAGTTCGTTCTATGCGCACTTCACGGGTATCGAGGAAGTGGGAGTCGCAGCGCTCCGGTCCATCTTGGACGAATTCGAGCCGGGGGAGAGTCTCGATGTGAATCGTCAGGACGGAACATCTGCCTCGGTTACCTTCGAAGATCTGTTTGCCCATCTCGGGCAGCATCGCCGCCTGTGTTCCGCAGTTCTAGTCTCCGATACACATCTGCCGGCACTGGCCGAGTTGAAGACAACGCTGGTGGACCAACTCACTGAGGCGATCCATCGGTCGCCCGGCAAGCCCGGCAGCCTGGACGCGGGGAAGGCCGCGTCGTTCTTGGTGGGAGGCATCCTTGCCATTCTGCTGGAATCGCTGCAAGAGGCTGGGCGAGACGACGACTTGGGCGCAACATTGGCCGCGATGCTGCCAGAATGGCTCACGCGGGAACCCACACTTGCTGCACCGATCTTGTTCGCGCCCAAAGCAGACGCTTCGCCGCAATAAGATTGCGGCGAAGCGTCTGCCGCGGGGTTCGAGGTCAGTCCTTACTGCAGTCCAACTACCGGTTCGTGAACGGGTCAGGCCAGCCGTTCGCGAAAGTAGGCTCGCGCTTCTCGGCGAAAGCGTGAGCGCCTTCGACGAAGTCGCCGGCGAGTAGCACTCGCTGCATGACCGACTCGTAGTACTTCTGCTGCTCGGCCAGCTGTACGTCACGCCAGTAGCGTAGGACTTGCTTGGTGCCCCGGACTGCAACCTGAGAATGTGATGCGATGGCGGCAGCTTTTTCGAGTGCTGTGTCGATGAGCTTCTCGGAAGGAACAACCTTCTGTATCAGTCCGAGACGAAGCGCATCCTCGGCGGAAAGACGTTCACCGGTCAACATCAGATCCATCGCAGCTCCGAAGGGCATTAGCCGCGGCAGGACGTTGGCGGCCACACCGGCCAGAAATCCTCGCTTGACTTCGAAAACACCGAACCATGCCGTATCGGCGGCGATTCTGATGTCCGCACAGATCGCTAACTCGAGCCCGCCCGCGACGGCCAAGCCGTTGACCGCGGCGATCACTGGCTTCTCGCTTGCGGCCACACCTGCGATGTCCGGTTGGGGAGAGAGCGGGACTGCATTCTTCGCCGGTCCTGAAGCCATGGCCTTCAGGTCTCCGCCAGCGCTGAATGCTCTGGTGCCGGCGCCGGTAATGATGGCCACTCGTTGGCCGTCGTCAGCGTTGAACTCTCGCAGGCCCTCCTCGAGTTCCGACATGATCGTGCCGTTCAACGCGTTCATCGCGTCCGGACGGTTCAGCGTGAATACGGTCGTGTCCTTGAGTTTGTCCACCAACAGATCAGTCATTGCATCAGCCTCTCAATAGTTCGATTGATGCAAAACTGTAGCATGACGTGCGCCACAAAATGGGGCGAATGTGAACTCGGACGGCGCTTTTTGGGTCTTCATCAAACTAAAACCTTGACTTGTGATGCAAATCATTAGAAGATCATCGAAGCTTCGAGTAGCGGGGGTGGTGCTAGTGCTAGAAAGCCACCGAGTCCGACAGTTTGCATTCGCGACAGGACCCGACTTCCCTGCGTTGATCTCGTCGCACAGCCAACGGCATCGACCGTGACGGCACTTGCTTCGAAAATTCCGACCTGACATCTGGTTCATTCGGAAGATGTGGGAGTGGGGCCGGCGCGTCGCAACCGTCTTCGGTCGCGCGTTCTGCGCGGCCCACTGTTATCCCCTGCCATCACAACAGTTACCTCGGAGGGCATATGAATCTAGAACTTGCGGGAAAAACGGTCATCGTGACCGGCGGTGCCCAGGGCATCGGCCTGGCGACTGCGCAAATCTATGCATCGCGCGGTGCACAAGTTGTCGTCGCAGATCTGAACGGTGACGCAGCCAAGGCGGCTCTCGAAACCCTGGAGTCGCACGGAGTTACCCACTTCGCTGTCGATGTCGACGTTTCGTCGTCAGCAAGCGTCGAGAGCATGAAAGAACGGGTGATGGAGGCCGTCGGCAAGGTTGATGTACTCGCCAATGTCGCTGGTATTTACCCGAACTCGTTGATGACGGAGACTCCGGATGATGTCTGGCGGCGCACGCTGGCGGTAAACCTCGACGGAACCTTCTTCATGTGCCGCGCCTGGGCGCCGGTGCTGAGCGAACAAGAGGGTGCGGCGATCGTCAACGTTATTTCAGGCGCGGCCCGCATCCCGTATCCCGGACTCTCTGCTTACTCGGCGAGTAAAGGTGGGGTCATTTCGTTCTCCCGTGTGATTGCGGCAGAACTCGCTCCTTCGATTCGAGTGAACTGTATCGGTCCCGGAGGCACGCTCGCCGACGGCAAGGTCGACTCGGACACCGATCCGCAGATGATGGCCTTGATCCCGATGGCGCGACTCGGGCGTCCCGAGGAGATCGCCGAGGCAATCGTTTTCCTCGGTTCGGACCGCGCACGCTATGTCACAGGGCAAATCCTTCATGTCAACGGTGGACGTTCGATGCATTGACATCGCCGCCACTGCCCAATGGCTCAAGTCTCAGAAAACGACACCCAATCATTCAAGGATAGGAAAACTGCAATGAAGTTCGGTATCTTCATGTCTCCGTACCACATTCCGGGGAAGAGCCCATCGGTATCGCTCGCACACGACCTCGACATCATCGAGCATATGGACCGACTCGGATACGACGAAGCGTGGATCGGTGAACACCATTCCGGCGGGTTCGAGATTGTTTCTGCTCCGGACCTCCTCATCGCGGCAGCAGCGCAGCGCACGAGTGACATCCGTTTCGGTACCGGCGTCACCTCTGTGCCCTATCACCATCCTCTGGTGGCAGCTGGACGTATTACACTGTTGGACAACATTACTCGTGGACGTTTCATTTTTGGTGCCGGTCCAGGTGCGCTCGTAACCGACGCGCACATGATGGGTATCGAGCCGAATAATCAGCGTCGCATGATGGAAGAAGGCTTGGACGCGATCAGCAGGTTGATCAAAGGCGAGACCGTCGACATGGAGACCGATTGGTTCACACTGCAGGACGCTCGTCTGCAGGTCCTGCCGTACAAGGGCCGCGAAGTGGAGATTGCAGTTGCTTCAGTCCGCTCACCATCGGGTGTCAAGCTCGCCGGCCGGTACGGATTCGGACTGCTGTCGATTGCCGCGACCGATCCGAACGGTGGCTTCTCGTTTGTCGGAGAAACCTGGCGCCTGATGGAGGAACGGGCTAAGGAATCCGGACAGTCGGTGAGTAGGGACAACTGGCGCGTGATGGCCCCGATTCACATCGCCGAAACGAAGGAACAGGCGTACGAGGATGTACGTCACGGCATGGTTCCGATGGCGAAGTTCGGTTCGACCGGCCCCTTCGCCGCTGAAGGCATGGATATCGAACAGGTGCTTGCCGCGACGACCCATGAAGAAATGGTTGACAACTTGAATACGAGCGGCGCGGGAGTGGTGGGAACACCCGAGATGGCCATCGAACTTGTCAGCCGCCTCGAGAAGCAGTCGGGCGGATTCGGAACACTGCTGCTTGCCGGGAGCGACTGGGCGAATCAGGCAGCAACGAAGAAGTCGTTGGAACTGTTCGCCCAGTACGTCATTCCCGAGTTTCAAGGCACCTCGGCGCCGCTGCTGTCGTCGTGGGATCGCCTGTACTCGGGTCGAAAAGCGTTCGGTGCGGAATTCCGCGCGGCGCAGGACAAGGCAATCGCAGATGATGCCGCGGAGCGCACCACGCTGGCCGGGGCTGTCCCGACGAGCTAGTGCGGACTTCGGTCGGCAGGAAAGTTGCGAGAGCGTCTTTTCATAACTGACTGGAACCGTTGTGACCGTTCTCATTACGAATGCGAATGTGATGTCACTGGGACCCAAAGCGGAGGTAGGTCCACCGTGATCAGGCTGGCAGGCTTGGACATTTTGCGGCCCGACCGAGATTCACTGCCGGCCCGACTCCGCGCCGTTCAATGCTCATCCGCTCGCCGGTCTTGATCGATCGTCGAGCGGATGGGCAGCGGTCGCCGTCCCAGCGACGCGTCCAGCTCGCAGGCAGTTACGCGGCCGGCGAGATCCCTGAAATGCTGGAGGTTTTCCCTTGATCATCCCGAACCCTTCCGAACCGATGGCACTACGCGCCGTCTACGGCACCTTCCCGAGTGGGGTGACAGCTGTCTGTGCACTGCGCGACGGTTCCCCGGTGGGTTTCGCAGCGAGCTCCTTCGTCTCGGTCTCGGTAGACCCACCTCTGGTGTCGGTGTGTGTGCAGGACACGTCGACGACATGGCCGCTACTTGTCGACCGCCCCCGACTCGGTCTGTCCGTGCTCGGAAGCGACCAAGGGCTTACCTGCCGCCGGCTCGCATCCAAGTCTGGGGACGACCGGTTCGCGGATACGTCCTATACGGTCACCGACGGTGGCGCGGTGCTCCTGCATGGGGCAGTTGCGTGGCTCGAGTGCACCATCCACGAGATCGTGCGGGCTGGGGACCATGATGTGGTTCTGCTTCGGGTTGAAGCGATGCAGGACCATCCGGACATCGCACCATTGGTCTTCCACGGCAGTAGTTTTCGGGCACTTGCGGTTGAGGCAGTGTGATGTCCCTGACGCCGGCCCTGCCTCGCAGCCATGCCTGGCAAGGCAGATCCGCAATCCAATCGGCTGTGTCGGCGTTGCAGGCCGGCCGACCCGTCCTTTTGCGCGCGGAGTCCGGTTCCGGTGGAGGATACGACGTTGTCCTGCCCGCCGCGCTTGCAGATACTGCGTGGACAGCCTGGGCAGTTCGGTGGTCGTCCGGCTTTTTGTACGCCCCGCTGCCCGCAGATCTGGCCGAGGCCCTCGACCTGCCTCTGATGGTGCGAGGTGGAGACAACCCCGCAACCAGGACGCACACTGTCTCGATCGACGCGGCGGTTGGGATCACTACGGGCATAAGCGCACTCGACCGGGCTCGGACCGCGCGGGTGCTTGCTGATCCGGGTTCCACACCCGCCGACTTCACCCGACCCGGACATCTCATGCCCGTCGTCGCTTCCAACGGGGGCGTCACGGTCAATCCGGGGCGTGTCGAAGCTGCAGTGGACCTTTGCCGCTTGGCCGGCCTTCCGCCGGTCGCCCTCACCGGGCAACTTGTACGTGACGACGGTGAACTCGTCCGTGAGCTCGACATGGCGGATCTCGGTGACAGTCACGATCATCCGATCGTTGATGTCGCTGATCTCGTCACGCACCGTCTGTTTGTCGGTGACGGTATTCGCGGCCGTGTCACCCGCGCTCTCGGCCTACCGTGGCACGCCGTCCGCAGTGCCCTCGAGGTCGTGGGCTTCGTCGACGCGGTCACCGGCGCCGAGCACATAGTGTTGCGCGGTCCGGGTACACCGTCGCGTCCTGTTGTGTCGGTACATGCGGAGTGCACGATGGGCGATATCTTCGGGTCGGACTCGTGTTTCTGTGGGCGCGAACTCGCCGAGGCCACCGAGCGAATCGCGGTCGACGGAGGTTTGCTCGTCTACCTGAGACGCCCCCATGGTCGCGGCGCTCCGGTGCCGACTGGACACGCTTGGACAGAGGCCGACGACGGCGCGCTCGCAGCAATTCTGCATAGTCTCGGGGCCACTTCGATCAGTCTGTTCGACGGGCCCGCCAGCCGTGACCGGCTTTCGCGGGCCGGTGTCACGTCACTGGATGTTGCGCGGGGCGCAGCTGAGAATGAACCCGAATTCTGAGGTTGTGTGAACGATGATCGCGAGCCTGGCGCATTCAGCAACGCCAGCACATCATTGCATATGCGGGATTACTGAAATGTGTTCCGCAGCTAAAACATCCACGAATAGGTAGATGCTGTTCGAAGCGGTTGGGGATCCGATCGCTCGGGCATCCGCATCTGCCAATCGGTAGTGGAAGAACGTCCTGTCCGGGCGACTACGTGATACAGGTCTGCGTCGGACACCGAAAGTTGCGAATTCATCCTCCTTACTTCTGAATATGAGGCACTTTCCATGGCTACTACTGCAACTCGGGCGCAGACCCAGGTCGGGCGTGCGCGCTGGTACCGAATTGGCGTCATGCTGTTCCTGATCTATCTCATCACGTTCGTCGACCAGTCCAGTTTTCCGATTGTGACTCCGCTGATCTCAACGGACTTGCAGATCACCGCGGCAGCGGCCGGTGTTCTGCTCAGTGCATTCTTCTGGGGCTACGTCATCACCCAAATTCCCGGCGGCATCCTGGCGACCAGATTTGGACCGAAACGCGTAATACTTGCGTCCTTGGCGATCTGGGGCCTGTGCGCCATTCTTTGTGTCATCGTTCCGAATTACGGTGCGCTCGTATCCATTCGATTCGCTATGGGCCTCGTTGGGGGCGCATTGTGGCCGACTTTCGCGGTGATCGTAGCGAACTGGTACCCGATGCGGGAGCGTGGGCGGGCGGCCACCTTCACCATGATCTCGATCCCTCTGGCCGCGGTAATCGCGAGCCTGTGCAGCGGAATACTGACCCAGGCGGTTACCTGGTACTGGATGTTCATCAGTCTCGGACTGGCTGCTTTCGTGATGGCCATCCTGTTCGCAGTCTTCGGTGCAGATTCTCCCGAGACGGATCGGCGACTCTCGGAAGCGGAGCGTAACTATATTCTGGCCGGCCGGCTGTCCGAATCGGCGACTGGACCGTTTGTTGGAGGCGTTTTTCGGCGTCCGATGGCATGGATCCTCGGCGGCATCTTCCTTCTTTGGCAATCTGCCTTCTACGGCATGGCCCTCTGGATGCCGAGTATGATTGCGCAGGCGTCAGGCATAAGCGTCGCAACGGTCGGACTTGTATCGATCGCACCGTTCGTCATTGCCGTTATCGCGATGCTGCTGAATTCTTTGCTGTCCGACAAGACCCCGTGGGGTCGGGGATGGCATGCTGCTGTCCCTCTGCTGATCGGTGGTGCCGCGCTGCTCGCGGGGGGATACATCCACGGAGGATTCAGTGTGGAGTTGCTTCTCCTTTACGTTGCTGTGGCAGGGCTCTATGCCGGACTCGGGTCCTGGTGGGCGTGGGTCATCGACAATTTCTCACGAAACTCGTCCGGCGTTGTCAGCGGATTCGTCAATTTCTGCGGCAACCTAGGTCTTGTCTTCGGGCCGATCCTGATCAGTGTCGTGGGCGGAGCCGCCCAGCTTTCCTCGAGTCTGTTCGTACTCGGTGGTTGTGCCCTGACGGCGGCCATCGTGATGATCGCGCTGTCGAGCAGGCGCAATATTCGGCCTGCCGGGGACGGGCCGGCGCCGGACGTGCCGGCCGAGTCTCGGGAGTGCGATCCGTCGAATACCAACGTGTAGTGGGTAATTGCCGAATCGCCGCGGGTGTGAGAATCCAGCGGCCGAATATGTGCAACGTCGGTCTTCGACACTTTGCTCATGACGAACAACTAGCCAACCAACCACCAACGAATGGAGTGCACTGATGTGCGAGACGCATGCGATCACCTGGGCGGCGCCTGATATCTGGCAATGCCCTTCTGCTACTGGCGATCCCAACACTGTGAGTACGAAGCATCGGCGAACCGAGGTCGGCCGATGATGCGTCGGAGCGCCGCGGAGATGAGGGATCTGGTCATCGATCCGGGATCGTGGCGGTGCTGGGACGAATCCCCACGGGACACCGTCGCGGATGACGACTATGTGGCCGAATTAGGCCGTGCCCGTGCAACAACGGGAACGGATGAGTCTGTCACGACTGGTCAGGCCACCGTGCAGGGCAAGCAGATTGCACTGATATTCGGTGAGTTCGGTTTCATGGGCGGCTCGATCGGTGTTGCGGCGGGTGAGCGGATTGTCGCGGCAATCCGCCGCGCAACTGCAGCTCGTCTTCCACTAGTCGCGCTGCCGGCCTCAGGTGGCACCCGAATGCAAGAGGGCACCACGGCCTTCCTTCAGATGATTCGGATTACTGCCGCTGTCAACCAACACAAGGCCGCACATCTGCCGTATCTGGTGTATCTACGTCATCCCACTACCGGTGGGGTCTTCGCCTCTTGGGCCTCGCTCGGACATATCACGTTCGCCGAACCTGGAGCGCTGCTTGGGTTCCTCGGACCCCGCGTGTACGAATCCCTCTACGGTGAGTCCTTTCCGGCGGATGTGCAGGTGGCCGAAAACTTGTTCCGGAACGGACTGGTCGATGCCGTTGTTCCGCCGCAGGAGTTGAGCCAACTCATCGCCCGCGCGTTGTCGATCATCTCGTTGCCGAGGACTGCTCGGATTGAGCCTGCAGGCGACGACATCGGTGCGCCCGTTCCGGATGACGATGGTGACGCCTGGGAGTCGGTGGTTGCGTCGCGAGCGGCTGAGCGACCCGGTGTGCGAGAACTACTCGAGTACGCCGCTACGGAGTCATTGGCTCTCAACGGGACCGGTCAAGGCGAGAAGGACCCGGCGCTGTTGCTTGCCCTGGTTCGCTTCGGTGATGTTTCGTGTGTGCTGCTTGGGCAGGACCGACGCGGTCAAACTACGTCGACGCCGTTGGGTCCGGCCGCCCTACGTGAGGCACGCCGTGGCATGAAACTCGCCAAAGATCTCCAGCTACCCCTGGTGTCGGTAATCGATACGCCAGGCGCAGCGCTGAGCAAGGCAGCCGAAGAGGGCGGCCTTGCTGGCGAAATCGCGCGCTGTATCTCCGATTTGATCGCTCTGGATGTGCCGACCGTATCGGTACTACTCGGACAAGGGACCGGCGGTGCTGCGGTGGCGCTGCTACCGGCTGATGCCGTCATAGCCGCCCAACACGGATGGTTGTCTCCTCTACCTCCGGAGGGTGCCAGTGCGATTTTGTTCCACGACGTCACACACGCGCCGGAAATGGCAGCGCGCCAACGTATCAACTCCGGCAACCTTCGCAAGGTCGGCTTGGTCGACGTGATCGTGCCGGAGTATCCGGATGCGGCGACGGAACCGGATTTCTTCAGCGTGCGGGTGGGTGCCGCGATAGCGGCGGAGCTTCGGAGATTGATGGCCCTGGAAGACGGGTTGAGGTGTCAACTGAGGATGGAGCGTTTCGAGAGCATCGGAATTCCGAGCGAAAATGCAACCCTCGGCTGAGGGTTTCGGGCGTTGGGACACATCGACGTGCAGGACGGCACTCGGAGTGATCGAGCGGCAGAGGCGACGCGGCGTCGTCTGACGTAATTAATTTGAAGATCATCAATCTATTTTCGGAAAATATGGCTCCGCACCTTGACAGAACCGCAATACGTTCGATTATTATCGAAACATCAAATTTATTCTGAGCTTTGTGTCTCGACGAATACGTACCGCTCAGAGTTTCGGGCTACCAACGGACGCTGCAATGGCACACAGCTGTATCGAGTCCACTGCGACTGACACTCACGCTGCGGCCCAGTCGAATTGAAACTGCAATTGGCTTACGCACGTGCGCGAGATTGATCTTTCACGACCACGAAAAATTCATCCATCAGCTCTCCTAGGGGTTCACTGTGACCGAAGTACATGCCGCCGGATCCGTATTAGCTCCCATAGTGACCGAAGTACCTGTGGTCACGTCGATCTTCATCAACGGAACGTGGAGTCCCGCTCGGACAGAGCGAACTTTCACGGTGACCGACCCCTCTAGCGGACGGTCGATTGCAAATGTTGCGGACGCAAGTGTTGACGAAGTTCGCTCGGCGATCGACGCAGCTCATGATGCCCTCGACGCGTGGAGCGCGCGCACCGCCTACGAACGCTCCGCCATTCTCTATCGTGCACACCATCTGATGTTGGAGCGCGCGGACGAATTGGCGGTGTTGATGACAACGGAGCAGGGTAAACCGCTTCGTGCCGCGAGGACCGAAGTCCAGTACGCCGCTGACTTTCTCATCTGGTTTGCCGAGGAAGCCAAGCGAATCTACGGTCGGACCATCCCGTCGGCCCGTCCCGATCAGCGTTTCGTGGTGCAGCACCAGCCCGTCGGGGTGGTGGGCGCTGTAACTCCGTGGAACTATCCGATCTCCATGATCACCCGCAAAGTCGCGCCCGCTCTCGCGGCGGGATGCACCGTTGTACTCAAGCCGGCCGAGGCGACGCCGCTCTGTGCGGTGGAGGTATTCCGGATCTTGGAAGAAGCCGGCGTCCCCCCGGGTGTGATGAACCTGGTGACGACATCCGACCCGCGAATGGTTGGAGAGGAATTCACGAGCAACGACAAAGTTGCGAAGGTGACATTCACCGGTTCGACGGCGGTCGGCCGGACATTGGCCGAGGGCGCCGGTCGTTCGCTGAAGCGCATTTCGCTCGAGCTTGGCGGGCACGCACCGTTCATCGTGTTCGGCGATGCGGATCCTGTGCATGCAGCAAAGGGCGCAGCAGCAATCAAGATGCTCAACACCGGCCAAGCGTGCATCGTTCCCAATCGGTACTTCGTACATTCGTCCATCGTTGACGAGTTCTGTGAGGTATTGACGTCCAGGCTTGGTCGGATGACCGTCGGTCACGGTCTGCAAGAAGGCGTTTCGGTTGGCCCCCTCATCAACGAAGCTGCCGTGGAGCGGATGGAACGGCACGTGTCGGACGCCGTGAACCACGGCGCGAAAGTGCGACTCGGTGGCCACCGTCTGACCGAGGGCGAATTGGCCGCGGGCAACTTCTACGCGCCGACAGTGCTGTCCGGGGTGACACCCGACATGCTGATCTACCGCGAGGAAACCTTCGGTCCGATTGCTCCGGTGATCGCCTTCGGCGACGAAGACGACGTTATTGCGATGGCCAACGACACCAGTTACGGGCTCGCGTCGTACATCTACTCACGTGACATCAGTCGCGTGCTGCGGACAGCCGAGCGCCTGAAGTTCGGCATGGTTGGCGTCAACGACATCAATCCCACTTCGGCGGCAGCACCCTTCGGAGGGGTGGGCGACAGCGGACTCGGTCGCGAAGGTGCGCAAGAAGGACTTCTCGAGTACCTGGAGACACGACTGCTTGGGATAAGCGTGTAACGCGGGCGGGCAAACGAGAACAAGGGCATTTTGGCTGCGCGTCTGGCAGACAGCGCTCCGATTCTCGAAACGAACACCTGCTCAATATTGCGGCGTTACGTCGCATGGTTAGCGAAATTACATGCAACAGAATGCAATTAGGCGATTTATAGCAGATCAGGAAGGCACAGCGGTGACGCAGACCGATAATTACCTTACGGCCACGACCCCGGCAGACAAGACGCTTCACAGGGTCCTGAAGCCGCGCTCCGTTGCCTTCGTCGGGGTCTCCGAGACCTCGCCGTTCGCCCACAGCGTGCATCGGACGATGCAGGGTGCGACAGAAGTACTTTTCGTTCATCCAAAACATGACACCTTGTTCGGGCAGCCATGTGTCCCTTCGGTTGCCGAACTCGGGCGCCCCGTTGACGCGGTTTTCAGCGCCGTGGCAGCCGCTCACACCGTAGGCATCGTCGAGCAGGCTGCGACCATCGGCGCCGGAGGAGTTGTACTTGTTGCGGGCGGTTTCGCCGAGGCCGGGGATACCGGTGCCAGGCTTCAGCAGCAAATAACGGCCATCGCGAACGGCGCGGGGATGCACGTGGTGGGCCCCAACGGAGTTGGCATGATCAACGTGCCGGACCAAGTCGACTTGACCGTGCTCGAAGCCTTCGGGCGCCGGCCGGGCGGACTTTCCGCTGTCACACACAGCGGCGCCATGATCGAGGCCATCGCAGCGGCGGCAAGCCGACCCGGCGGCGCCGGCCTGAATCTCCTCATTTCGGCGGGCAATGAGGCCGTCACGGATTTGGCTGACTATCTGGATTTCTTGGTCGACGACGAGCAAACCACGGTGATCGCGCTTGCTCTGGAAAAGATCCGCCGACCAGAAGCATTCTTTGCCGCCGCTGCCCGTGCACACGAGGCGGGTAAGCCGATCGTCGCGATCAAGATGGGTAGGTCGGAGCGAGGCCAGCGGATGGCAGCGTCGCACACCGGCAGTCTTGTCGGTGACGCCTGGGTCTACGAGGTGGGACTACGCCAGGCCGGAATCGAGCTTGCTCACGAGATCGACGAGCTCGTGGATCGGGTCCAGTTTCTCGAACAACTGGCCCCGCAGCGTTGGACTGAGGTCCGTGGTCTGGCTGTACTTACGGCCACCGGCGGGTTTGCCCAGCTCGCAAGTGATTTGGCAGAAGATACAGGCATCGATATCCCGGCGCTCGAGCAACTTCAGCCCTTCATCGATGAGAACATTCCCGGAAAGCCGCTCGCTAATCCGCTGGACGCCACCGGATTCGTCGGTTCGGTTCCAGGCCTGTGGGAGTCCATTGTCGATCGATATGCGGCCGATCCGGAGGTCGACGCGCTGCTCTACACAAGTCAGCACGCGGACTGGGATACAAATGGTCGCCAGCGAGCCGAGGAATTCGCCGAGCGTGCGCAGCTTTGGCCGGGTAAGCCGTTCCTCCTGGCGCCTCTTGCGGGAATCGGGGGCCAGTGGTTGGGCGACCTACGGAGAGACGGTGTCGGGGTCGGGAACGGGTTGTTGGGATGCCTACGCGGGTTGCAAACCATGGGCAATTTTGTCAGGTCACGCCACCAGGGGCCACGTGCTGTATCGGCCACTGATGTGCCTGTCCTGCAGATACGAGATGAAGAAGTCCTGGAGGTCGCGGAAGGGCGCATGTTGTCCTTCGGTGCCACCATGCGACTGCTGACCGAGGCCGGCATCCCAGTTGCACGCTGGGCCGTTTTCGACGGAGCCATCGAGTCCGTCCCATTCGCGGGCCCCTACGTCGTGAAGTTGGCCGATGTTGCGCACCGAACAGAGCACGATGCGGTGCGGGTGAACGTGGCGGAGAATGACGTGCAGACGGTGGCAGCCGAGTTGCGGGAGATCGCGCGCCGCGATGATCTGCCGACAACCGTTGCGGTGCAAGAAATGATCTCCGGCCACGGCGAGATTTTCATCGGCCTGCAAGGGGCGTCCGAGCTTGGACCATTGACTGTTTTCGGTCTCGGCGGCGTTTTCGTGGAGATAATGAAGAAGGTCGGCGGGCGCCTGGCACCCTTCGATCGCAGGGTTGCTCACGAGCTTGTCGGCGAAGTTGACGACACCGGAATAATGGACGGATTTCGCGGTGCGCCGGCCTGGGACCGCGAACGTCTCGCGGAAATTCTCTGCGCTGCCGGCGACCTGGCCGCACGAGGACGAGAATCGATCGATTCGCTCGATATCAATCCGCTGATCATCACGGCCGACGGACCCGTCGCCGTCGACGGACTGTGCCTGCTGCAGCAGACACAATAGTCGTTTCCAGAAATCGGGTTCCATCTGTCAACGGATACAAAACTCGCGGCCGCGTGCCCACTACTTCAGCAGAGCTAGTGCTGGCACTTGGTGAGTAGGCACGCGGCCGACCTTTGATTTGTCATGAGAGGAAACAACAAGTGATTCAGCGGAATCGGCCAGCAGTGATAGCTGGCATTCACCTGACAGAACAAGGTGACTTGTCCGACCGAGTCCAGTCGGAAGTATGGTGGGAGGCGGTAGCGGGAGCCTGCGCGGACGCAGGCCTCGAGGTAGGCGATATTGATGGTCTGGTGGGGGAAGCCCCGCAGGGTACCGGCATCCGTGCCGCACTTCCCGGTGCTGCGCTCGGCTACGACACGCTCGGAAAACCGTTGCGGTTTCATGCAACCGCAGCAATTGGTGCGGCGTCCGCAGCTGCCAACGTGCACCTTGCTGTCTACGCCGTGTCGGCTGGTTTGGCTGATGTAGTGGTGATCGCGACCGCAGCGGCTGGGAAGGCTCCCGGCTTGACCAGTGTGAACCGCGATGAAGCAGTCAAGACCATGGCGAAGCTCAGCGGGCCGTACGAGTACGTCTACGGAACGACGCGCGTATCCGACTATGCGGTGTTGGCGATGCGGCATATGTATGAATTCGGCACGACGCCTGAGCAACTCGCAGAGATCGCCGTTGCACAGCGTCAAGGCGCCGTCTTGCATCCGCTTTCCGTGTACGGGTCGAGGGGCGATCTCACAGTCGACGACGTCCTCAGTTCTCGGATGATCGCGGATCCGCTGCACCTACTGGATTGCTGTGCGATCAACCAAGGCGGCGGTGCGATTGTGGTGACGAGTCTGGACCGCGCTCGGGACTTGAAGCACCGTCCTGTGCAGCTGATGGGCTACGGCGAAGGCCACAGTCACATCGATCCCAATGCCAGCCCGGATCTGGCCACTTTTCCGGCGGCGAAGTTGGCTGCCGACACGGCATTCAAGACAGCCGGGGTTGCGCGTACCGATATCGATGTGGCCGGAATTGCCGATCACTTCACCATCAACGTTGTGTTCGGTCTGGAGTCGGCAGGATTTTGCGCTGTCGGTGAAGGCGGACCTTTCGCGGAATCTGGAGCACTGCGCGTGGGCGGCTCGTTGCCCACCAACACCGCCGGGGGCTTCCTTTCGTTCAGCCATGCGGGCTCTTGCAGTCTGTTTACCTTGATCGAGCTCGTCGAACAGCTCCGGGGCGATTCGGGAGAGCGACAGGTGCAGGGTGCCGAGCTGGCGTATCTCAGTGGAGTCGGCGGCGCAATGCAGAACAATTTCTCCGCAATCTTAGGAAGGGCGTAGCGGCGATGAACACTTATGACAAGTTCCTACCCGACGATATCCCGGCCTGGCAGACACCGTTCTGGCAGTCACTCAAGTCGAACAAGGTTGCGGTGCAACGGTGTGAGGCGTGCGGTACCTACCGCTATGTGCCCAAAGAGCTGTGCCCGTCGTGCCAGTCCGTCGCGGCAGTCTGGGCGCCGGTAGTTGGCGAAGGCACCATCTATACGTATTCGGTGATCCGTCGTGGGCCCACCGAAGCGTTTCAGGCCGATGTGCCATATGTGATTGTGCACGTAACGATGGCTGAAGGATTCCGGATGGTGGGCGGGTTGCTCGGTGTCGACCCCGAGGACGTAAAGATCGGGGCCCCGGTCCGGGTGCGCTACGTCCACGCTACTGATGATTGGACGCTGCTGGCGTTCGAACCTGCCTGATTCGGTTCTGGCCCTTGCCATGTTCTCTTGCTCCTCACAGGGGGAGGGAGAGAACATGGCAAGTCGTGTTCGGATAGGGCTGGAGTCGTCGGGCGATCCCGGGAGTCGCCGCTGAACCAGCCGTCGCGAATCCGAGGATCTCCACGTGGGTGTGTTCCGACGTTACTGAGACTCGATGTGCGCGACGATGCTTCGGCCGCCATCGCGAGTCCAACCCTTCTTGGTTGCGTAGTCCATCATTGCAGCCCAACGTCGCTCCCAATCCGGCGTCGGGTCAGTGCAGCGTGATCGTAGCGCTGCCGTATCGAGAACCACGCTGTTCTCTTCGCCCAGGTGGCCAAGCCCAGAGCTGCGTAGTGCGGTGTCGATTGCGATGTGGTCGGAGTCGGACTCTACGTGCATGCGGTTGAGGTCGTCGCTCTCGTGCACAGTGACCTCGAGGTCTGAGATGCGAATGATCATGTCGAACTCCTTAGTAATGGCGCCCAATGTATTTATCGGGTGCCGAGCTACAAATTGGCCGAAATTGGTGTGTAGTAAGAAGATTGTGATTCACAGGCAGGCTCTCGGGGCGGCTCTTTCTCTCCGAGGCCTCAAGCCAGCTGTTCGACGAAAGCGCCTAGTTGTTTGAGGTTGCGGAACTCGAAGACTCCACTGCAATGCTCACCATACCGGCCGATAATTGAATCGCCGGTGTCCCACATAGTCTTTGATTCTGGGTTGAGCCAGAATACATCGGCGGCCCGGCGACGTATGTCACCGACGATCCCTGCCCGGGTAGCGTGATAGTTGGTTCGCGCATCGCCCAGTATCAACACGATCGAGCGCGAATTGATCTGTTCCCCGAACCGCTGCCAGAACGTGTCGAGTGCATTGCCGTAGTCACTGTGACCGTTGAGCCAAACGCCGAGTCCCTCTTCGTTTATTCTCTGGCTCGCGCCCATGATCGTGTCCGACTCAGCGAGGATCGAGGTTACTTCATCGAGCCCATCCATGAAGACGAAGCTTCGCACCCGACTGAACTCGGAGCGGAGGGCGTAAGTCAGTTGAAGTGCAAAGGCCGCGAACGTCGCGACTGAGCCGGAAATGTCAGCGAGCACGTATAACTCGGGCTTGGCGAGTCGGGGGCGGCGAAACACGGGTTCGATCGGTGTCCCCCAACCGACATCGACCGCCGGACGGTTCGCCGGATGTCCAGCGCGCCATTACGGTGACTGTGACGCGCTAGCCGATCGGTGAGTTTCCTGCTCATCGGAGTGATCACCGGTCGCAATTCTTCGATGACCTTCAATGACGCGGTGAGAAACTCGACGTCCTCAGGCAGTGGCCGGCGCAAGGTCTCGGCGATGGCTTCGGCACCTCTGTCGGCAACGAGGAAGCGGCGAATCTCTGCCCCGATCTCCTGCTCGAATGTTGTCACATTCTGTTGGAACTTGTCGCGGCGCAACCGATTTAGCAGCGGATCGCTGATGCTCGAGCTGTCGCGGGCGATCAACTCGGCCAGCAGGCGATTCGGGTCGACCATCCTCAGGGTTCGGAACACGTAGTACGTGCCGGCAACTGCACGCCCAGGCTGGATTCCGGCATGCCGACCAATCATCTCAGCTGCAATCAAGCGGAGAAGCAGCGAAGGCTGTCCCTCCTCCTCGAGCGCACCGAGCAGAAGTTGTCGGAGTTCTGCTTCGTCGACGTCTTCGAACGGTCTACTCCTGGTGGCTGATTCCTCGGTCGGTACGATACTGCGCATGCCGAAATAGATATCGAAGACCGTTGAAAAGGCGGACTCGTGAGCATTGTTCTTGACGAGAACACTTGCGAGCGCGAATTTTACGGCTGTCCGGTTCCCCAACTCGATGTGGCGTAGTACGCGCAACGCGTCGATGTGTTCGGACACAGAGATCGGTAGGCCAATGTCGCGTAGCTCCCAGATCAGACCTTCGACAGCAGCTCTCATGAGGTGCTCACTACGGTCGATGTTTCGGATACGCTGATTCCATGCCTCATGAACCTGTCTTGATGGTCCACGGTGTCGGATCGTCCTTCGACCACAATTGGCAGGCCACCGGATGGGTCGATATTTTGGAAGGGGAGGGCCGCAACGTCATTGGCGTAGCGCTTCCCGGTCACGGAGTCGATTCCGTATCGGCATCGGAGGATCCGGCTGATGTTGTATTGCGGGGCTGTCCATCCGAGGGTAAACAGGTTGATGCGGTGGGCTTTTCGGCTGGCGGGCACGCACTGCTCAGGGCTGCAGCGCGGTGTCCTGCTGCATTCCGGAGAATCGCTGTGCTGGGCGTCGGGGATCCAGGTGAAGGCGCCGGTGACGCGATGCTGGGGACGATCGTGGATGCCCTCGAAGCAGATGACGAGCCTTCGGCAGGAACGGCCCGGACTATCCGCCGGCTCGTTGTCGGCGTGGGCAATGATCGATTCGCCGTAGCACGCTTCCTGCGGATGGATCGTCCGCAGCTCAGTGCCGAAGAATTGGCCGAGATCAGATTGCCGACGCTTGTTGTTATGGGCGAGAACGACTTTGCCGGTACTGCTGCAGGTCTGGTTGCGGCGCTGCCGACCGCAACGCTGGTGACGCTGCCCGGAACCGACCATTTTTCCACGCCGGCGAGTTTCTACGCCATCGAGAGTGTGCTGCGTTTTCTTTCGGACTGAGCGGTGCGGGTGGTTCATCGAGGTGTCTCGGCGAGTTCTTTCGTTGCCAGTGCTATGTCGGACTGATTTTTCAGCAGTACCGGCAGGGTGTCGAGGAGGACGTCCGAGCTGACCTCGTCGACGTTGAGAATCGTCAAAGTGCGGGCCCAGTCGAGAGTTTCCGAAATTGACGGCTTCTTCGACAGGTTCATCGAACGCAATGAACGAATCACCTCGGAAACGGTCTCAGCGAGCTGCAGTGAGATTCCCGGTACTCGAGCGGCGATGATGTCTCTTTCTCGCTCGGCACTCGGGTAGTCGATGTTCAAATACAGGCACCGGCGCTTGAGGGCGTCGGACAGATCGCGGCTGTTGTTGGACGTCAAGAACACGGCGGGGATGCGCGTTGCAGTGACCGTGCCCAGTTCAGGTATCGACACCTGGTATTCGGACAGCACCTCGAGTAAAAGAGCCTCGGTCTGAACGTCGATGCGATCGACCTCGTCGATAAGTAGGACAACCGAATCGGTGCTCCTGATGGCTTTCAGCAGTGGTCGAGTCAGCAGGAAATATTCGTCGAACAGGTCGAGTTCGGGTTCTGTTGTGATTGACCCTGGTTCTTTCTGCCCACGGGCTTGGAGGTGCAGTAGCTGTTTGCGGTAGTCCCACTCGTAGAGTGCCTTGGACTCGTCGAGTCCTTCATAGCACTGGAGTCGGATCAGTTGTGAATTAGTTGCCAGAGCAACAGATTTGGCTAGTTCTGTCTTTCCTGTTCCGGCTGGTCCTTCGACGAGAACCGGCTTTTGTAGCCGGTAGCCGAGATGAACGGCTTGGGCAATCCGATCATCGGCGAGGTATCCGACGGTGCGCAGTGCATCGCCCACCTCTTCGGCAGTGCTGAACACATTGTCGGGATCAACCTCGAGTGCCTTCATTTCTCCCTTTTCGGTCCATACTTTTTCAATCATTCAGGAAGTATCAAACTATGGGTCTTGCGATCTCTGGTCAAGTGGCAATTTCTGGGTCTTGACGGCGGTACCCACCCTCAATATATTGATGACATTCGAACATTCGATGCATCGTGTCGAGATTGCTCGAATCGGTGTCACTTCCACGCGCCGCTCTCGATAAGCCCCCCGACAGTGCGGCTGCGCCACTGGCACAGACCCCACGGTGGAGACGAAGAGATTTCTGTCGCAACAGTTTTCAGGGGCTTTAGCGGCGGCAAGTGACAGGCGCTCGATGGCCGTACCGGCGAAGCCCGGACGGGTAGGCATTTAGGAGGAGACTCGGTGGAGTTCGAACTAACCCCGGATCAGCAACTGTTCCGCGGGACGACAAAGGAATTTCTGGAAAAGGAATCGTCGCTGGAAAAGGTTCGTGAGCTGGCCGAAAGCGGCAAAGGCTTCGACCGCGACTGGTGGCAGCGAGGTGCCGAACTCGGCTGGATGTCGATGTTGGTGAGTGAGAAATCCGGAGGCGACAGCATTTCGGGGGCTGGTCTGCTCGACATGGCGATCGTCGCGGAAGAGATGGGTCGACTTGTGTCGCCCGGACCGCTTGTCGTGGCGAACGTGGTAGCTGCCGCTCTGTCGGAATCAAGCAACATGTCGGCGCACGTGAAGGTAATTGAACAGCTGATGGCAGGGGACGCGGTCGCTACCTACGCCATGTGTGAGATCGACCGAGGCTGGGATCCCGCTGGTACTCAGCTGGTAGCCGCTTCGGAAGGCGACGAACTCGTGTTGACCGGCGTCAAAGATCGGGTCGAGTCCGCCGAGCAATCCGAGTACATACTCGTGACTGCGCGCCGCGACGACGGACTCGCCCAGTATCTCGTGCCAACCGACTTGCCTGGATTGACGATCACGCCGCTGACCGGTATTGATCTCGTCCGCCAGTACTCGCAGGTCAGCTTCGATGGTGTGCGGATCCCCAGTTCGGCACTGGTCTTTTCGGGTGACGAGACCGGGCAGGCAATCGAGCGACAATTGCAAATCGCGGTCGTGCTTCAGTGCGCTGAACTGGTTGGCGTCATCAGCCGCGTGCTCGAAGACACGCTTCAGTGGATGTTCGACCGATACTCGTTCGGTCGCCCGCTCGCGTCCTATCAGGCGCTCAAGCATCGCGTCGCCGATATGAAGATGTGGCTCGAGGCTTCGCAGGGCACTACTGCTGCCGCGGCGCGAGCGGTAGAAAACCGATCACCGGAGGCCGCCGAAATGGTGAGCATCGCGAAGTCCTACATCGGACAGGTAGCAACCGACATCATCCAGGACTGTGTCCAGCTGCATGGCGGGATCGGAATCACCTGGGAACACGACATCCACCTATACCTGCGCCGCGCGACGGTGAATCGGGTCAGCTGGGGCACACCATCCGAGCATCGTGAGCGACTTGCCACGATCATCGGCGTTTGACACAAAGGGGAGTCATTATGGGATCACCGACCGAGATTGACGCTATCGAGGATGTCGAGTCCTTCCGATCGCGAGCCAAGAACTGGATCGCCGCCAACCTACCTCTGGCAAAGCCGGTTACGGGCGACGAACCTGAGAGCGAAGATTACGACGAAGCCGCGTGGGAACGCGCCAGCGAACTGCAGAAGTTGTTGTACAGCGGCGGTTTTGCAGGGTTGTGCTATCCGAAGGAATATGGCGGTCAGGGCCTGACGCCTGCACACCAGAATGCCTTTAACGAAGAGGTCGTCGGCTACGAGATGCCGCAGTTGCTCAACTCGCCGACGTTCAGCATTTGTGGCCCGACCATCCTCGATATGGGTACCGAAGAGCAGAAGAAGCAGCATCTGTCGGCGATGATCCGCGGCGAGGAAGCGCTGGTGCAGTTTCTCTCCGAGCCCAGTTGTGGATCCGACCTCGCCGGGGTGGTTACACGCGCCACCCGCGACGGTGACGTCTTTATTCTGAACGGGTCGAAGATCTGGAGTTCGTGGGCCTACGCAGCGGATTACGCACTATGCCTGGCTCGTACGGACTGGGATGCCCCCAAGCACCGAGGGCTGACAATGTTCCTCCTCAAGGTGCACCAGCCTGGTATCGAAATCCGTCGCATCAGGCAGGTGAACGGAAATGAGGAGTTCTGTCAGGAATTCTTCGACAACGTCGAGGTTCCTGTCGCGAACGTCGTTGGTGAAATCAACGGCGGTTGGGAAGTGGCATCGCGCCAGATGTTCCATGAGCGCAACTCCGTAGGCGGTGGCTCGCAGTACGTAAGCGGAAAGTTGATGGGGCCGAAGCGGCGTTCGCCAACCGAGGGAATGATCGATATCGCTCGCCGAACGGGTCGCTCGGAGGACCGTCACGTGCGGGAGCTGATCGCAGAGTCGCATGCGATGGGCAAGGTGCAGCAGCATCTGGTCGAGCGCGTTGTCACAGGCATGCGAACAGAGAGCCTGCCGGCGTCGTCCGCTTCGATCATTCGTCTGTTCAGTGGGCTGGGGCACCTTCGCCAAACCGAGATCGCACTCGAGATCGGTGGCTCGCACGGGATCGTTTCCCTTGCAGGCACAATCGGCGACCGCGCGATCGGCGAAACGTTCATCACGCGACAGGCAGCCTGTATGGGTGGCGGCACCACCGAGATTGCCCGCAACATCATCGCGGAGCGAGTACTCGGGATGCCGCGTGAGTATTCGGCCGACCGTGACCTTCCGTACAAGGATGTCCGTCGCGGTCGCTGAGGGTGCAGGCAACACAGGCATCACAGGCGTTTCAGGGGTTCCGCCCAGAACGAACGGCATGATCATGGCCGGCAATCAACGTGTCGGCTAACGATTGTAAAGTGTTAGTCCCCAGTGGATCTGACAACTTTCCATCGATGTTGGGCAGTAGTTTCCCAGAGCGACTCTGTTCAGACGGACAGAGTCGGCACATCTTTTGACCCATGAGGAGTGAACATGAGCAATCAAACCATCGACCCGACAGCAGACGCTGAGAAGTTCATCGATGCCTACAACAGCGGAGATCTTGGCCGCCTCGAGTCAGTGTTCGGTAAGGATGCTCAGCTGACCCACCACAATCGTGGGGGGACGTTGGCGGGACGGTCGGCGATCATGGCGATGTTCGAAGCGTCCGGGCAGATGATGCCGGGCAAGACCTTCGTCGACCGCCAATCACTGGACGTCCTTGGTCCCGATCGAGTCGTCGTTCGTCACACCTGGACAGTCACTCCGACTGTGGATGTTCCGGGTATGGCTGCTGCGGGCGAAAAAATCAGCCTCGATCTGGCCACATTTCTGACATTCCGTGACGGTGTGGTCGTGGACTACCACGACTTCGGATGATCTGTTCGGTTCAGGGCCCGGCGCACGGCGTCCGGGGCCCTGAACCGGATTTCCGTAGAAGACGGACCGGTAACACCGGACACTCGAATGATCTTGCCGCGCAGAAAATCTTCTAGAGTGCGCCGTGGGTAACTTCCAGGACGGCAAGCCGATCACATCAACGCTGCTGAGTTCCCCGACGGCTTCGAATCCATATCCCTGATGCTGAGTGGGCACTTCGAATCATCACTACCGAGATATCCCGTGTGACTGCGTCGCCACCGGGTGAACTCGAGATCGTTCCGTAACCGCCAAATCAGCTCTGTAAGAGGCATATTCAAGCCTGTTCCTCCTTGCAGATGCTCGAGACTCTTCGTGCTCGACTTGAAAAGGGATAAAGAAGAAAATGGATGGATCAACGGTGCCAACTACTTCGTCCGAGACTCGTCGGAAGCCGTACTTGCTGGTCCTCATGGCCATGGTCGCAGCAGAGTCGACCGGCGCGTTCGAGGCAGGCATGCTTATTGCGGTAGTCCCGAAACTGATCGCTGACTTCAATGTCACGACGGCCGATATCGGATGGGCATTTACCGGGTTCTACTTGATGGTCGGAGCATCCGCCGCGATCGGAGGCAGGCTTGGCGACCTCTTCGGACGTAAGAAGGTTCTGATAATCGTCCTGCTGCTGTCCATCATCGGCTCGGTAGTCAGCGTAGCTGTCGGAACGTTCACGGCAGTTGTTGTCGGTCGCACACTTCAAGGCGTTTCGGGGGCGGTGCTTCCACTTGTTCTCGGCGTCGCGCGCGAAGCTGTGCTGCCCAGGCGTGTACCGGTAACGCTTTCGGTTGTTGCGGGCGTTCAGACTTTGGCCGGTGCGGCCGGCTTCTACGTGTCGGGTCTACTGATCGAGCACGTCGGCTGGCAAGCAATCTTCATCGTCGCGGCGGCACTCGCGGCTTTCGCTGCCGTGGTGTGCGCAGTCGGTATCGAACGATCGCCCGTTACCCGGGTAAAGGGCGAACGTATCGATTTTGTCGGCGGTGCTCTCTTTGTTCCTGCACTTGCCCTAATTCTTTACGGCGCAACGTCTTCGCAGACCAAAGGATGGGGGAGTCCGACCGTGCTCTGCGGCATCGGCCTCGGAGTCGTCGTCGGAACGATCTGGGTCCTGTGGGAGTTGCGCGTGGAGAACCCCCTGCTGAACCTTCGTCTGCTTGCCAAATCGCAGTACGCACTGACTCTCGGAATTTTTGCCTTCGTGACATTCGGAGCGCTGGGCGGAATGCAATTGGTTCAACCAATTCTGTTCCAGGGGCCCACCTCTGCGCCTGTGGGGCTAGGGCTCACACCGTCTCAGTTCGGCCAAATAGCGCTGGTGCTTTCCATCGTGGGTTTCCTTTTCACTCCACTGTCCGGCAGGCTCGCCCGAATATCGGGGGCGAGGACGCCGATCGGGATCGGGATTGCGATCCAGTTGGTAACACTGCCCGGCTTCTATTTCCTACGAGAAAACCTGCCAGTGATGATTGCGCTGTTGATACTCGGCGGCACGGGTCTCACCTTTGTCCTGTCGGCGATTCCCAACTTGCTCGCAGAATTCCTTCCTCAGGAAAACATGGGAGAAGGGATGGGGGTAGTCGTCGTCGTAGGGGCAATTTGCAAGAGTGTAGGCATCTCGGCGTTTGCAGTCGTGTTGTCGAGCGCGGTCGTTCCAGGCACGCAGTTTCCACAAGTCAGCGCCTACGGCATTGCGATCGGTCTTGCGATCATCGGAGTTCTCATCGCGATGATTCTCGTCTTCCTGATACCTCGCCGGGCGCCTACTCAGCGCACTTTCGCTACCGGCGACGGCATCGGGACAAGTGCCCTGACGCACGAATAGCCCGGATGTCGTTACGCAACAGCGGTAATGAGGCAACTCTGAATCCAGCAGCTGCCAGGATTACGAGGGCGTCGGTGGCGGCGCCCCGACTTTGTCCGGGCAATCAAGCATGAAGTCCGACCCACACTCACACCTTCCGGAGGAATCGAAAATGGCAACGGAATCTGCGACACCCCGAGAGCTCCTCGCCCAACGAGTTGTCGAGTCATGCTCAACGCCGGACACGCACAGCCTAATCTTCAATGCAACACAGGGTTTGCTCCCTTCCTCTCCTGTGCATGGCGTCGTGGTCTACGGAGACCAGCGTGGTCGTCAACTTGGTTTCCCTACCGCCAACGTGCCGGTGGACTACCAACAGGACGTACCCACGGATGGTGTTTACGCCGGCTGGTTGAGGCGGATGGATACGCGGGACATTTACCCCGCGGCGATCAGCGTCGGCACGAATCCGACATTCGAGGGTGTACGCGATCGGCGTATCGAAAGCTACGTTCTGGACCGCACCGACCTCGAACTGTACGGAGTTGCGGTTGAGATCTCCTTTGTCGCACATGTGCGTGATGTGGAGTCCTTTGACTCGATCGAAGGCTTGATAGAGCAGATGGGCAGTGATGTCGATACGATCCGCAAGATTTTGGTCGGTGCCGACTACGTCGCGCAAGACGTCTGACCGCCGCTGGAGAATCGTTACGTCGAAATTTAGTGGCGGAAAGTAATTCGGACGGTTCATTCAGTGGCCTGATTCTGCCGCGTCGTAGTTCCCATGAACAGGAGAGAATCATGATGAAAAACAGTCAAGGTCAGATCGCTTTCATTCAGGCCACTTGGCATCGCAACATTGTCGACCGTGCGCGCAAAGGCTTTTCCGATGAGGTGACCACGCTGGGATACAGCAAGGAACGGGTGGAGTTCTTCGAGGTGCCGGGAGCATTCGAGATTCCATTACACGCCCAACGGTTGGCGCTCAGTGGTCGATACGATGCGGTCGTTGCCGCGGCACTGGTGGTCGACGGCGGCATCTACCGGCATGAGTTCGTATCGACTGCGGTCATTGACGGGCTTATGCGGGTTCAACTCGATACTGGTGTGCCGGTATTTTCAATCGTGTTGACTCCACATCACTTTCATGAGCACAGTGAACATACTGCCTATTTTACTGAGCACTTCGAGAAGAAGGGGGCCGAGGCGGCCAAAGCCTGTACGGCCACATTGACCTCATTGCGGTCACTTCCCGGCCTGTAGGCCTCGCCGGCCGCTGCGAGAATCGCCTGGAATGGGGGCCTTCCGCCGCAACGGATTCAGAGGGCACCAGTCCAATAGGTTTATTCGGCAGACTTTTCCGAAGGTGACTCGTTCGGTTGGCGGTCGGGGAATGCCGTGAACGGTGCTTTGGCGAGTGTTCGCAGAAAACGCTCGACTGGGATACCCCAGTCGAGCGTCATTGCGGTTACTGCATCCAGCAAAACAATCGCCGATGTTGCGAGGACCCTCGAGCTATCCGTTGGGGGTCTTTCGGTTTGATCTCATGCGAAGAGCGCGAGGTCTGAATGAAAAGAAGTCATCGAAGCAGGTCCCGCTACACGCCAGGACGCTTAGTTGCTCTAGTTCGAGCGATTCCACCACTAGAGCAGCATTGGGTGGCCACCTTGGATGGGGAGGGTGAACTGCGATCTACTGCTGTCGGGCGAAGATTGCATCGCCGCGGACAGTGGCGTCAGCTCCGCCATCGAGGAAGATTACTTGCCCGGTGACATGTGAGTTCTCTTCGCTGGCAAGCCAAGCCACCAGCTTTGCCGGGACGTGGGCATCGGCTGGGCCGTTGAGGGGCATCGGCACCATGTCGAGAAGTGATTGACGACTGTCCTCATTCTCCAGGATTGAGAAAGTCATCGGTGTGCGAATGATTCCGGGTGCCACGCCGTTGAGGGGAATGCCGTTTCCTGCCCATTGGGGTGTGATCGACTCACGTCGAAGCCACTGAGACAGTGCACGTTTCGAGGAAGGATAGAGAAGATCAGTTCTTCCTGACGCGGTGATTCGTTCGGTTTCTACCGCTGTTTTCTCTTCGTCTCCTTCGAGATAGGCGGCGAGAAGCCGGTCGTCGACCTCATTGAGCGCCGCGAACGAGGTCACGGCCACGGCTCGCGGCGCGGTTGAACCCGCGAGGAGTGGACGAAGTCCGTTCAGAGTCGCGATTGCTCCGAAGTAGTTGACGTTCGGAGGGCCGCCGGCGATTGCAAGGATGGCGTCGAGCCCGTCTGGGGCTAGCTCGGCCACCAAATCAGGGAGTGCGTTGCGGTCGGTGGGGTCGGACAAATCGATGTTGATGTCGGCGTCACGAAGATCGATCCCGATGATTCGGTGGCCTGACTCAGCGAGAAGATCTGCGGTTGCCTTGCCGATTCCTGATCCTGCACCGGTGATCGCGTAGGTCCTGGTACTCATGCGTGTTGCTCCGTTCGATGGACTGGTAATGGGTGGTGGGTGGTCTGCGCAATCAAGAGAGGTGGGGTTCTGCCGACGAGAAACGTCGCGACCGGTAGCGGGGCGCAGTGATTGTTGATCCAGCTACGCCACATTCTTGCCTCGGGTGAAGGCGAACGAGCTGGTGGTGCGGTTCGAGTGCGAAAGGTAGTTGGTGTCGTGTTCTAGTCGACCGAGGGTTTATCGGGTCTCTTTCACGTATAACTGGTACGGGAGGTATCCCGATTTTGCCCACTGACGCCTCCTAGATTCTCGGTGACACGACGACAAACCTACAGTTGTCCGTTAGCGAAAACAATCGTACAGCTGTTCGTTAGTTTCGCTTATCCAGTTCTCGGAGACTGGCCGAATCCTGAAGAGGACAGAAGATGGCATCGATGGACATGATCGATCCGGAACTTGCGGCGGTAGTCGCAGCGTTGACGGAGGAAATGATGGCCAACGGCATCCCGACGCTCCCCGAGCGTGGCGATGCACTCGGCCTTCGAGCGTTGCTCGATGAGGGTATGGCAGGGGTTCCCTCGCCGCCGTCGTCCGACGTCCTCATGAGTTCGTACATTACCTCTGCCCCCGACGGTAGTGACATCGAATTACGCTGGTACTTCATTGATTCCGACCCCTCGACTAGGTGTCCTGCTGTCGTGTACTTGCATGGAGGAGGGATGATCGGCGGCAAACTCGACTACTACGACGGGCTCGCGCGGTATTACGTCCAGGAATCGACTGTCCCGATGCTCCTCGTGGGCTACCGACTAGCTCCGGAGCGTACGGGAACTGGTTTGGCAGAAGACGGATTCACCGGTCTTCAATGGCTTCTCGAGCATGCCGGTGACCTTGGGGTGGACGGTACTCGAGTGGCTGTGATGGGTGACAGCGGTGGTGGCGGTGTCGCTGCCGGAATTGCGATCCTTGCGCGCGACCGAGGAGTGCAGCTGGCGAAACAGATCCTCATTTACCCGATGCTCGATGACCGCACCACTGAACCGGATTCGGGATTGGAGAACGTGGTCGCATGGACTTATGACAACAACTGGACGTGTTGGAAAGCTGTGTTGGGGGATGATTTCGGAACCGATGCAGTTTCCCCGGTTGCCGTGCCTGCTCGCCTGGAGGATTTCTCCGGGCTTCCCGCCGCTTATATCGAGGTGGGCGAACTCGACATCTTCAGGGACGAGTGCATCGCCTACGCGCAAGGTCTGCACGAGGCGGGTGTCTCTTGCGAACTGCACGTTCTTGCAGGAGTACTGCACGGGTATGACCGTATAAGTTTCGCAATTGAGGTGTCCCGGCGAAATCTTGCAGATCGGTGCAGAGTTATCGGCAGCTTGTGAGCCGGAGTTGTTGCCTCTCGGCAACGTGATGGTGGAGGTCGCTGTCGCGCAGACCATTCGATACGCCTAGGAACGCAGAAGTGCTCGGCAAGGGGTGCTCGTGCGGCAGGTTCTTATGTAGCCGGCATCGCGGCGTTCGTGATGAATTTGTGGGTGTGGTGAGCGATGTGGTCATGGAGTCGTGCCACGGCGGCGGTCGACTGATGATTGCCCGTTGCGAGTCCGATGGTCCGATCGCCTACCCGGGGCATGGGTATGGTCACGAGATCGGGATGTGGGGTTTCCGCGGATGGCAGCACAGCGATGCCGAGGCCGTGCCCGACAAGAACGCGGATCGTCTCGAACTCGCTGATCTCGAAGGCTACGTTTGGAGTGAATCCTTCAGTAGTGCAACATGAGTCGAGGGACTTCCTCAAGTGATAGGACGGCGGGTTGGCGATGAACTGTTCCTCTGTGAGTTCGGCGAGGTCGACCTCCGCTCGTCCGGCCAGGGGATGGGTGCGTGCGACATGAAGCAGGAGGCGTTGGCGCCCCAAGACAGTCACAGGCAGGTCGTCCGGTGGCGGGATCATCACCGCGAGATCGAGGCGACCATCGCGCACCATTCCGGCAAGTGCTTCGCCATGTGCTTGCACAAGATGAAGTCGGATTCTCGGTGCCTCCTGGTGGAACTCGGCGAGCATCGAGGGAATGCTCACAGGTCCGAGAGTGAGCGGGAACCCGAAACGCACGAGGCCGCTGTCGGGGTCGGCGTTGCTGCGCACCGCGTTCACCGCGTCGTCGAGGGCCCACACGAGGTCGCCGGTTCGTTCATGGAGTTCACGTCCGGCGGCGGTGAGGGCGACTCCGCGGCCGACCTGTTGGAACAGAGAAACTCCCAGCGTTTGTTCCAACGCTTTGAGGCGTCGACTCAATGACGACTGTGGCACTCCCAACAAGTCGGCGGCGCGGGTGATGTGGCCTTCGCGTGCTGCGGTGTCGAAGGCAGCCAATAACGGAACTGTAGCCGCAGCCTCGTCCGACAGAAACCGATCCATATTTAGATCATAAGACCTCGATTCATTCATTGGACGGATGAGTGCTGGGGGAGCACCCTGGATGCCACGTCCGGAGGCAAGGAGTGTGATCCCATGAACCACAGTGAATCGGTAAGCGGCGGAACGGGTATCGGAGACGAGGTGGTCGACCTCGTCCTCGTCGGAGGCGGCATCATGTCCGCGACGTTGGGGGCATTGCTTGCCAGGTTGCAGCCCGACTGGTCGATTGTCATGCTCGAGAGGCTCGACGAACTTGCAGGCGAGAGTTCGAGTCCGTGGAACAATGCCGGCACGGGCCATGCCGGGCTGTGCGAACTCAACTACATGCCTGATCCCGGCGACTCGACGAAGGCCGAGACCATCGGACGCCAGTTTCATCTCTCACGCCAGTTCTGGGCCGCACTCGTTGAGGATGGTGACCTCCCCGCTTGTGCGTCGTTCATCAACCCGACACCGCACATGGACGTCGTATTCGGCGACCGCGACGTCGAATACCTGCGAAATCGGTTTGTCACACTGCGCCGCTCGCCGTTGTTCTCTGCGATGGAGCACACCGAGGATCCCGACCTCGTCCGACAATGGGCGCCCCTGTTGATGGACGGACGCACCGATGCCGGGTCGATCGCCGCAACGCGCTACGAAGGCGGCACCGACATCGACTTCGGTGCACTGACTCGGGCACTGACCGACGTCATGGTCGACCGCGGCGCACAGATCCGCCTGCGACACGAAGTCATCGGGCTTTCCCGGGGAGGCACCGGTCAGTGGACCGTGACAGGCCGCGACCACAGTTGCGGCGATCGCTTCCGGATCAAGTCCCGGTTCGTCTTCGTCGGTGCTGGAGGATATGCCCTCAAGCTCCTGCAGAAGGCCAAGATTCCAGAGGTCCGCGGCTATGCAGTGTTTCCCCTCGGTGCGCAATTCCTACGAACCGACAACCCCGATGTCGTTGCACAGCACTCCGCGAAGGTTTACAGTCAAGCATCCGTCGGTGCCCCGCCGATGTCTGTACCCCACCTCGACAAGCGTGTCGTCGCCGGCATCGAGTCTCTGATGTTCGGTCCCTACGCGACGTTCAGCACCCGGCTTCTCAGGAGAGGTCGTCTCGTCGATTTGTTCACCACTATCCGGCTACGCAACATCGCCCCGCTCCTGGCAGTCGGCATCCAGAACCTGCCGCTTCTGCGCTATTTGATCGGTGAGTTGCTGGCCTCACGGAAACGAAAGTTCGCACAGCTGAGGCATTTCTACCCCGGCGCCGACCCCGCTGACTGGGAGTTGGTCCAGGCTGGTCAGCGTGCCCAGTTGATCAAGCCGCACCCCCGTAAGATCGGCGTGCTGACCTTCGGGACTGAATTGGTCGTCGGTGCCGATGGGACCATTGCCGGCCTGCTCGGCGCGTCACCGGGCGCCTCGATTGCGCCTTCTGTGATGGTCGACCTTCTCACTAGGTGCTTCCCGGCCTACCGCGAACGATGGGAGTCGACATTGCGGATACTCATGCCCGGCCTCGAAACCCAAGTAGATGCAGATCAGGATGCTGTTGACGTAAACCTCGACCGCACCGGCCGAATCCTCGGCGTGGCGTAGAGATCCAGCTTTCGAATCTACGATGCCGAGCTCAATAGAGTCAGCTACGCAGCGTCGACGGTGAATGACATTATCGAGCGGTCCGGCAGTGCTAGAGCGATGACGAACTTTCACTTCCGACCGCGAACGAGCCTGGCGGAGCACCTTGCGCAGGTGTGGGCAGGTGTAGTCGACACGGATTACATTGTCGTACAGGGCTTGTGAGGGCCGATGAGAGGTGCCACGTGCAAGCGGGTAGCATCTGGATCCAGTGATGGCACATCCGTGCGTCACAGACGTAGTCCACGGGGGCTCGCACCAGCGGGCTGAGAGGACGGCTAGGGCCGTCGACCGTCGAACCTGACCGGGTAATGCCGGCGTAGGGAGCATCCACAATGGGCACAGCTGTATCCGCAATCGCCTCTGTCACAACCGGCCCGATCCAGGGCAGCATCAAGAAATACACCGAAGGATTCGGCGGGATTCGGGTCCCGGCACGACGAATCCAACTCAGCAACGGCGACCATCTCGACGTGTACGACACTTCCGGCCCTTACACCGACACGGACGTCGTCATCGACGTCGCGGCTGGGTTGCCCCGCCGCCGCGGGCCGCGGTCGACCGAGCGAGAGGGCACTCAACTCGACGCTGCTCGCGCCGGCATCATCACCCCCGAGGTGCAGTACTGCGCTATTCGGGAAGATGTCTCACCGGAGTTCATCCGAGAGGAAGTTGCGGCGGGACGTGCAGTGATCCCGGCGAACCGTCGCCATCCCGAACTCGAACCCATGATCATCGGCAAGGCATTCGCGGTCAAAATCAACGCGAATATCGGTAACAGTGCCGTCACGTCTTCGATCACTGAAGAGGTCGAGAAGATGGTGTGGGCAATCCGATGGGGTGCCGACACCATCATGGACCTATCGACTGGGAAGAACATCCACGAGACCAGAGAGTGGATCCTGCGTAATTCGCCGGTTCCGGTGGGAACAGTTCCGATTTATCAGGCTCTCGAGAAAGTTAATGGTGACCCGACTGCTCTGACCTGGGAGTTGTACCGCGACACCGTGATCGAACAGTGCGAGCAGGGCGTTGACTATATGACCGTCCATGCAGGTGTTCTGCTTCGCTACATCCCGCTTACAGTCAAACGGGTGACGGGAATCGTTTCCCGGGGCGGTTCTATCATGGCGGCTTGGTGTCTCGCCCACCATCGAGAGTCTTTCTTGTACACCCACTTCGAGGAGCTCTGCGAGATTCTGCACCGCTATGACGTCACATTTTCGCTAGGTGACGGATTGCGACCCGGGTCGATCGCGGATGCCAACGATGAGGCTCAGTTCGCCGAGCTTCGAACTCTTGGCGAACTAACGAAAATCGCGAAATCTCATGGCGTACAGGTAATGATCGAAGGTCCGGGCCACGTGCCTATGCACAAGATCGTAGAGAATGTGCGACTTGAGGAAGAACTGTGTGAGGAAGCGCCGTTCTATACTCTGGGGCCATTATCGACCGATATTGCGCCTGCTTACGATCACATCACTTCCGCCATCGGTGCCGCGATGATTGCGCAGGCCGGGACGGCCATGTTGTGCTATGTCACGCCCAAGGAACATCTGGGTCTACCGAATCGAGACGATGTCAAGACAGGTGTTATCACCTACAAGATCGCAGCACATGCCGCCGATCTGGCAAAGCAGCATCCTCGGGCACAAGAGCGTGATGACGCCTTGTCCAAGGCTCGATTCGAGTTTCGCTGGCACGACCAGTTCGCGCTATCGCTTGACCCGGACACGGCCCGCGAATTTCACGACGAAACGTTGCCTGCGGAGCCAGCGAAGACGGCCCATTTTTGCTCGATGTGTGGTCCGAAGTTCTGTTCGATGCGCATCTCCGCCGATGTGCGTGAATATGCGGCTAAGCACGGACTGGATTCCGCGGAAGCGATCGAGGCGGGGATGGTTGAGAAGTCCAGTGAGTTTGCCGAGGGTGGTTCGAGAGTGTATCTCCCAGTGGAATCGAGATCGATCAGTGCCATTCGGACGGATCAACTCGACGATTCGACAATATGAAGTGACCGTCTTGTTTTGAGGGTTGTTTGCTGTTCGCCGATGTTCGGGGTTCCCGAGTGGGATCTACCCTGTCTGCTGATATCGACTGTTGCTAGGTTCCATGCAGGTCACAAAGCGTACGAGTGTCGATATTGATGTGACGGGGTGTCACTCAAGGTTGGCCATCTTGACAATCGTGCTGAGGTCACCAGATCGGGCGGGGCAGTCCTTCTCGCCCGATCTTCTCGAATGCAAGAATCAGCGGTGTCGTCGTGTCAGCGCGATTTCGTATTGCAAGCTGTTCCACAGCAATGAATTTCGCCTCCAGTGTGATCTGCTGGTCGGGGCCGACTGCCACATTGGCCGTGTGAGCAGCCGGTCCACGCCAGCCGACGCCAAAGTCTTTTCCGTCGACGTCGAGGAATTCGGTAGACCTCGCTGATTCTGCGGAATCGAGCGAAGCCGTCACCGAAAGCACGAAGCAACCGAATCGGTGCAGGACTGACCTGGCGTGCAAGGTCGGCTGACGATATGGACGTTGCCCGGATTCGACCAGCTGCGTTGCTATTTCTCTCCGATCAGTTGATGGCACGCCAGAGTTCTGGCCGCGCGCCCTGGACGGGGTACCGAGTTGAGGCAAAATGGTCGAATGGCCTTTTCTCAGAACACATTCGTGCGCGCGACAGGTGCAGTCGCCATAGCGACTGCAGTGAGTCGCGCGACCGGCTTCATCCGCACCCTCGCGTTGGCGGCGGTACTGGGTACAGCGGCCGTCGGCGACGCGTACAACGGCGCGAACAGCATGCCGAACATGGTGTATGAACTGCTCCTTGGCGGCGTGATGAGCAGTGTCCTTATCCCCGTGTTGGCTCGGGCACGGCTCCGCGGACGAACCTATTCGCGGGTTTTCACCCAACGTCTACTGCTGGCAACAGTTCTCGGAGCCGCGGTCGTCACGGCGATAGCGGTGGCGTGCGCCCCGTTGCTCGCCGTCGCATTGGTATCGGATGCCGAGCAGTCGCAGTTGGCGACTGTGCTCGCGTACCTGCTGTTGCCGGAGATTTTCTTCTACGCGATCGCTGCGACCGTGACGGCGGTGCTGAACGTGCGTGAGAGCTATGCGCCGGCGGCTTGGGCGTCGGTGGTCAACAACCTGATCGTGCTTGCGACGGTTGTGGTCTTTGCGGCGGTGCCGGGACCGGTGACATTGCTGCCGTCGACCATGACAACCGCGCAGGTTCTCGTCTTGGGTTTCGGGACCACGATCGGGATCGTGGGGCAGGCCGTGTGGACGGTGGCAGCGTTGCGGCGTACCGGATTCCGGTGGAGTTGGCGGGTTCGACCAGTGCCGTACACGTGGCGACCGGTCCGCGTCGGTGCGAGGTTGATCGGCTGGGTGCTGCTGTACGTCGCGATCAGTCAGGTCGGTGTCGCGGTCGTACTCAGAGTCGCGTTCAGCTACGGCGGAGTCTCGACCTATACGTACGCCGACCTGCTGTTCCAGGTGCCGTACGGCATCCTCGGGGTGTCCCTGTTGACCGTGCTCATGCCGCGCATCTCTCGTGCCGTAGCTGTCGGGGACCGTGATGCGTTGCTTGCCGACATCGGCCGCGCCGCCCGGTACTCGGTGCTCGCTCTCGTCCCTGCCGCAGTCGCGATGACCCTGCTCGGGCCGATACTGACCACGGTGATGTTTGTCGGCCGCGTCGATGTCGATGCCGCGCGCCTCATCGGTCTCGCGTTGGCGCTCTCGGCGTTCGGGCTTCCCCCGTTCGCGTTGGTCATGCTGCAACTGCGTGTCTTCTACGCGGGCAACGACATGCGCACCCCGGCATTGATCAACGCCGCCATGGTGGCCACAAAGATAGCTGCTATCGCGCTTGGTGTCGCCTGTCTTCCAGATCAGGCGATTGTGGTGATGCTGCCGGTCGCGAGTTCGCTGTCCTACATCGTCGGCGCGGTCACCGGGCACCTGGTGTTGCGTCACCGCTACGGCCTACTCGGCTTCCACGCTGTACTCGAGACGTTCTCGCGGGTGCTGTGGGCGTCGATAGCCGCCGGTGTTGTCTGCGTCATCGCAGTCTGGGCGTCGCATCAGCTGATCGACAATCCTCGCGCGGCCGCAGCAGCAGCGCTGGTGGCGGTACTCGTCCTCGGAGCACCGACATTCCTTATTTCAGCCAAGAAGATCGGCATCCCCGAAGTTCGCAACGCCAAAGCCTTGCTCAATCGGTAAACACGCAGCCGAGACTTTTGCGAAAAACTCCGCACCGTGCACCTTGTGGATTTGGCAGGTGTCGTGGAGTTGGCGGCTCTGTCGAGCGTGCGTTCACTCCAGTCGAGGTACGACCGGTAGGCACAACTGCACGCCGCCGACATGCATCTGCGCCTTCTCGTCTCCAGGCAGTCGAGGTACGTTTCCGTCTCCAGGATTGCGCACAAGACGCGGCCATCTAGGCGCACGTGGTGCATAACGTGCGCGCGGACTTCGGCAGACCCTAGAGAATCAACCGCCGGAGAGGTGTAATGGCCCCCCGTCAGCGGCGTGGGCAGCTGGCGTTGAGCAATGACGACTGATGTTTTTCAATCCGACTGATGTGCCCTGCCGCTCAACGCGTGACAGGCACCGTTCGTCCGCCCGGTTTCGACCGCTCGTCGGATATGCCGTGAGCGAGAACACGATCCGCGAAAAGGTAGGTCTTCGGCCACACTAAGCTGGTGGGCATGTCAGAAGCGCCCGCTGCCGTGTCGAGTGTCTACATCGCTTCCCCCGAAGGTGACACCGGAAAATCCACCATCGCGCTGGGTGTGCTGCAGATGCTGTGCGCGACCGTCGCTCGCGTCGGCGTATTTCGCCCGATCGCTCGGTCGACCGAGGAGACCGACTACATCCTCGAACTGATGCTCGAGCACACGACCGCGGGCCTGTCGTACGCCGACTCCCTGGGCGTGACCTACGAGCAAGCTCACACGAACCCGGAAGCGGCACTCGCGGACATTGTCGCCAGGTATCACACCGTGGCAGAGCAGTGTGACGCCGTCGTCATCATCGGAAGTGACTACACCGACGTCACGAGCCCAAGCGAACTCAGTTTCAACGCCCGCATCGCCGCGAACCTCGGCGCGCCGGTCCTTTTGGCGGTTCGAGGTGCTCGGCGCAGCGTCGACGAGGTCGCTCAGCTCGCGCATCTGTGCGCCGCCGAGCTGGCTGCCAACCATGCCCATCTGCTCGCCGTCGTCGCCAATCGTTGCGATCCCGACAAGCTCGACGAGGTCACGGCAGCGATGTCCGACATCGGCGTTCCGACATGGAGCCTGCCGGAGATTCCGCTGCTCGTCTCGCCCACGATGACCGAGTTGATGGAGGCCACCGGCGGCGAGTTGTACTCGGGAGACCCGGAACTGCTGCACCGCGAGGCGTTGAAGGTGATGGTGGGTGGAATGACCGCCGAGCACATCCTCGAGCGACTGGTCGAGGGCATGGTTGTCATCGCGCCGGGTGATCGCTCCGACGTCCTACTCGCCCTGCTCAATGCTCATGAGGCAGAAGGTTTTCCGTCGCTCGCTGGCATCATCATGAACGGCGGAATCACGCCGCACCCCGCGATTGCGGCCTTGATGGCTGGCCTCAAACAGCGCCTTCCTATCCTCACGACAACCCTCGGCACCTTCGACACCGCCAGCGCCGCAGCGCAAACCCGCGGACGGGTTGGTGTCGGTTCACAGCGCAAGGTCGATACCGCCCTGAGTTTGATGGAGCAACGAGTCGACGCCGAGGCGCTGATGGATCGTCTGACGCTGCCGATTCCGTCCGTCGTGACCCCGCAGATGTTCGAGTACAAGCTGATCGACCGTGCGCGCCGCGACCGTAAGCACATCGTCTTGCCGGAGGGGGACGACGACCGGATCCTGCGCGCTGCCGGCCGACTGCTGCAGCGTCAGGTTGCGGACCTGACGATCCTCGGCGACGAGCCGAGTGTGCGTCGGAGGGCGGCAGAACTCGGCGTGGACATCAGCGGTGCGCAGGTGCTCGCACCCGCGCAGTCCGAGTACACCGAGCGCTTCGCACAGGAATACACCGCGCTGCGTGTGCACAAGGGAATGACCATCGAGCGGGCCCGTGAGGTGATCGCCGACATCTCGTACTTCGGAACGATGATGGTTCACTTGGGGATTGCCGACGGCATGGTCTCCGGCGCCGCCCACACCACCGCCCACACGATCAGGCCGTCCTTCGAAATCATCAAGACTGCTCCGGGTGTCTCGACGGTGTCGAGCATCTTCCTGATGTGCCTGGACGACCGCGTTCTCTCCTACGGTGACTGCGCCGTTGTCCCCGACCCGACGTCGGAGCAGTTGGCGGACATCGCCATTTCGTCGGCGCAGACGGCGTCGCAGTTCGGTATCGATCCGCGTATCGCGATGCTCTCGTACTCCACCGGTGATTCGGGCAGCGGAGCCGACGTCGACAAGGTTCGCGCCGCGACCGCCCTGGTCCGCGAGCGTCGACCGGACCTGTTGGTGGAGGGCCCCATTCAGTACGACGCGGCCGTCGAACAGAGTGTCGCGGACAAGAAACTGCCGGATTCGTTGGTGGCGGGCAAAGCCACGGTATTCGTCTTCCCGGACCTGAACACCGGCAACAACACGTACAAGGCAGTGCAGCGCAGCGCCGGAGCAATCGCCGTCGGCCCAGTGCTGCAGGGACTGAACAAGCCGGTCAACGACCTCTCACGTGGAGCGTTGGTCCAGGATATCGTCAACACCGTGGCTATCACGGCAATTCAGGCACAGGGAGCGTAAGTATGAGCGACGGCACCGTACTGGTCATTAATTCCGGCTCGTCATCCATCAAATTTCAACTCGTACATCCGGATACGTCGGAATCGGTGGCGCACGGTCTCATCGAGCGTATCGGTGAGACCGATGGCCATATCGTCTACAACCACCGCACCGGAGTCGAAGATCGAAGCCTTCCCATCGCAGACCACCGTGCGGGTCTGAAGATGGTGCTCGCCATCGTCGCCGAGGTCGGGCGGCCGCTGAGCGAGGCAGGCATCATCGCCGTCGGGCATCGCGTCGTACACGGTGGTGACGTGTTCTACTCGCCGACACTCATCGACGACGGCGTTGTGAAGGCCATCGCGGACCTGTCGAACCTTGCGCCACTGCACAATCCGGCCAACGTGATCGGCATCGAGGTAGCACGCGAAGAACTCCCGGATGTTCCGCACGTAGCCGTGTTCGACACCGCCTTCTTCCATACGCTGCCCGCGGCGGCATCCACCTACGCGATCGATCGGGAGGTGGCCAAGGCCAACCAGATTCGCCGGTACGGCTTCCACGGGACCTCACACGAATACGTGGCAGGAAGGGTTGCAGACTTCCTCGGCAAGGATACAGCCGAGTTGAATCAGATCGTCCTGCACCTCGGAAACGGCGCTTCGGCCTCGGCCATCAAGGGCGGCAAGGCCATCGACACCACTATGGGCCTCACTCCGCTGGAGGGTCTGGTCATGGGTACACGGAGCGGAGACATCGATCCCGGCATCATCTTGCACCTCAACCGCAACTCCGGCATGAAGGTCGACGAGATCGACGACCTTCTCAACCGTCGCTCCGGTTTGAAGGGTCTCTCGGGAGTCAACGATTTCCGTGCCCTGCTCGCACTGATCGAGGGCGGCGACGAGTACGCCAAACTTGCGTACGACGTCTACGTACATATGCTCCGTAAGTACATCGGCGCCTTCATCGTTCAACTCGGCGGCGTCGACGTCATCACCTTCACCGGCGGCGTCGGGGAGAACAACGTGGACGTACGACGCGACAGCCTGGCCGGTCTCTCCCGTCTTGGTATCGATGTCGACCAGGTTGTCAACGAGGCGAAGAGTCGCGACGAACGGCGGATCTCCTCAGCAGAGTCCGCGGTCGCCGTGCTGGTTGTCCCCACCAATGAGGAATTGGCGATCGCCCGCGCGGCAAAGGCTTTGGTTGCCGCGCTGTAAGTCTCGAAAAGTTGCAAGACGTGACTATCCGGTCGGTCCAATGCACTGACTTCTGTGTCATCTCACGGGAGGCGTGCGGATCCACCAGCGCTAATTTCGAGGGTCGTTCCGGAGACGTACCGGGCCTGATCGGAGGCCAGGTACAAGACGACGGCCGTAGCGTCGGACACCTCGCTCCAGGGCACTCGCATGGGATTGAGGCTGGCGTACGGTTCCCGGGCAGACGGTGTTCGCGGTAACTCCACTCCTTGCCATCTTGAGGGCCAGGGATTTCGTCAGTCCGATCACTCCCCACTTAGCGGCGGAGTAGTCCCCGAGATTCGGCGTGCCCGCTCGACCGCCCATAGATGCGACCGTGATGATGCGGCCGAAATCTTGCTCGATCATCGGGGGCGCAGCAGCCCGAAGAGTATTGAACACCCCGGTGAGGTTGATGTCGATCATAGTGGCCCATTGAGCGTCGGTCAGGTCCGTGATCTTCCTGAAACTCACCACGCCCGCGTTCGCGATGCAGATGTCCAGCCGCCCGAATTCGGAGATGCTTCGGCTGACGACAGTTCGTATGCGGGCGCTGTCACGGGTATCTATTTCCATTGTGATGCAACGAGATGCGGGGTCTTCGACAAGACGTTCCGTTTCCCTCAGGTCTTCGGTGCAGGCGAGTGGGTACGGTATCGTCTCCACGTCCGCGCAGCAGTCGATCGCGATGAGCTGTCTGTAGGAACCGACCGTTGTTTCGATCGGCATGTTCGATCCGAAAGCAACACGGTCCCAACCGAATATCTTGATCGCACTTTCGATCCATGGTCGCAGTGCTACCGGTGACAGGTCGGCGGTCAGCATCCCCAACCCGGAGATCTTGCACAATGCGTTCGTGCGCTCCGAGCACGCGCGTATCGCGTCGTCCCATTGGTTTTGCTCAGCGCCCGTTGTTGACGAGGGCCGGCTGTAGTGCTAGAAGACCACAGCCAAGTCTGGATAAATTTCGACAGTGCGTAGCCACTCCGACATGTTCGGCGGCTGCGTGACCAAGTCGAATATATGGTTGCGATCGTTGAGCCATTGCAGCACAGCGCGTGCTGCGGTGCTGTCGGGGTGGAAGTCGTAGAGCACACGTACTCCGCAGAATCGGTCACTTTGGGCCTGACGTTCGAGGTCGGCAATGATCTCGGACTCCGACAGCGCGGGATCGATGGTGCCGATCGTCACCAGGTTCAGTGATGTGCGATCAGCGATTTCCTCGATCCACGACTACTCATCGAGGTATGTGCGCGTTGCCGTGGCGGCGGAGACGTACTGGAGACCGAGCCTGACATCGCTAAGGGTTCACCGAGTTGCTGAAGTCGGTGGTGCTCCCAGAAGTCGGTGCGAAGCGGTCGAGATATGACCAAGGTCTGCCCATCCAGACCGCGTACCGCGTTCTGGAGGTGTCGGAGTGCGGCTTCTAGGAGTGGCGCAATAGCCCACCCTCGGAACGCTCGCTAGGACGTGCCTGTCCGACGCAGCTGATCACCGAGGTGCAGATGGGATCGAACGGAACCGACAATGCCCGCCGGATCCACGGAAGGCTCATCCTCGGCCACAGCATTTCCGTGGGACACGGCTGTGCCGAATTGTTGATGAGACCTGCTGGTGTGAAGGGACTTCCGGGAAACAAACGGAAACGCCCGCAGCATCAGACCTCAACCGTTAGTGATCTCGTGGACCGTAAGGTCACCCGAGACGAGCCGAACAAGCTGTGGGTCATGGTCTTTCCCGGGAGCGCTTCGTGCATTCCGAATGGGTACGCCGCCATCTGCATTCACACGCATTCGGATGCTGAGTGGCTCATCAAATGGCGTCCTTCCAGGAGGGAAACACACGCGGCGAACGGCAAGTTGAACATGAGGTTGCCATTCGCCGCGATTCAACGGCCGGCTCGCTTATACTTCTTGAACCGTGTTGGGCGCGAGATCATTTCTCACCGCTGACTGTCGAATCAGGAAGCTGATCACCATGACGATCGCCCCACACAGTGCGAAGAACATCCACGCGTTGTCGTAATTGTTGCCTTCCGGCACCTTGGTCTTCGGAATGAACGATGCCGTCAGCAGTGCGGTGACAATTGCAGGGCCGATCGCGCCGAGCGCCGAGGCAACTATACGAGCAGCGCCACTGACCATTCCGGTTTCACCGGGTCGTGAGGCTCGCAAATACGCTGATGCCCCTGCAGTGACAGTCAAGGCGTAGGCCGTTCCGAGGAAGAAAAGCATCACCAGAAACTTCCAAGATGCTTCGTCTGTCATCGAGAACCAACCGAAGGTCAGCATCGTTACCAGTCCGCCGAGCGCAGAGACGGCCCGCACACCGAAACGCCCGATGATAGGGCGCATGATCATGCCACCAAATGCCATCATCATTCCCAGTGGGAGGAAGTAGAGGCCAACCATAAGTGGGGTCATGCCAAAGCCATAGCCCACCTTCTCGGGAGTCTGCAGATACTGACTCGCTGTCAGTACCGCGGACAAACCTACAAACGATGTCAGCGCACAAACGATGAATGCCGGCCATACCTCACGACGCAGGATCACTTTGAGGTCGATGATCGGAGAGTCGATACGTCGCTCCCATACAGCCCAAATCACCAGAAGGATCACCCCTCCGCCGAGAGAGGCGACAGTACTAATCGAAATCCAACCCCAGTCGTTTCCTTTGCTGAGCCCGAGAACAAGTCCCGTGAGCGCTGCGACGAGCAGAACGGCTCCGACGTAGTCGACGGATGTTTTACGCGAGTGTGGTTTTCGGGTAACGCAACCCACAGGAGAATGAGCACGACTACAGATAATCCGGTGATGATCCACAGGACAGTCCGCACTGAGCCGCCAAGCTCCATGATGGCGCCGCCGAGGATGAACGAGACGACCAAACCGCCACCGATCATGGCTGTCATGAATCCAGCTGCTGAATTCACTTCCCCTTCGGTGTCGCTTTGCAAGCGCAGATAGGCGTAGAACAGCGGAATACACGCGACTCCACCACCGATTAATGCTCGCCCTGCCATCATGCCTGTCGGACCGTCTGCAAGAGTGCAGATCAGGTTGCCGACACCCGCTATTGTCAGGCTGACCATCAGCATCCGCCGGACGCCGAACATGTCACCCAAGCGCGACATGACCGGTACGAATCCAGCCGCTGTCAATCCCGGTAGTGCCACCACCCAGGCGATCTGTGCTGCATCCAGTCCGTACTCGACGGATAACTCGCGAAGTAGCGGCAGGATGGACAGCGTCTCGCTGTCCGCGGACAGAATGAGCAAGGCGCCGATGACGTATATCGCAACTCGGGGTGGAAGTCCGAGTGGCCGTTTGGCAGCAGGCTTGGCACACTGCTGCATTGTCGGTGTGCTGTTCAATGGGTTCACTTTCAAATGCGTAGCACCACAAGGCGAATTGACGATACGCGGTCATCGACACGTGCATGTACGTTGCTCTGTGTTGCTGTTCGGGAAGGGACGGTGGCGCACTTTTGCATCAAAAATGCACATGACGGTGAGGACTACGTGGGGTCTGTTCCACGTATGTACTTACAAGTCAACATATTTGGATACCAGTGGCGAGATCGTCGACCTATGGACGACGTGCCCGTCGGGGTCAAATCGTCCGGGTGGGAACGAAGAAGGGCAACAGTCCGGGACTCACCTCGGCCGTACCGTCATCACATTCTCCATCGGTGTGATTCACGGTTGGCAATTTGCAAATTGTGTTGACTATCACAAGCTACATCATTTACTGGCCAACTGACAAGCAAAATGTCCTTCTTTATCGACGGCCTCCAGATGTAACCCCACACAAGATTGGGTACAACTGCACCACGCTGACGGAAATTGGCCGTTGCGCCGTACTGGGTCGCTGGCTCGTGACATTCCATTTCGGGTCGAAGGGGTCGCCTCCCAGGAGAATGCACAGCGCCTCGTCGGGTGGGGCGTCTCAGGACCTGCGACCGAGAATCTTCGACGTCTGGCTTGCCATCATCGAACAAGTCCATGCAGACCTCAAAAGTAGTGGTCTTGCGCAAGAATGAGGCCTGTCACTATCTGAAGATCCGACCCAATCCGTCGGCGTTCTCATCGATTTCGCCAGACTTCAAGGCGAACCGACACCGATTGTCGCCGGGGGGAGTACTGGCAGGTGATACCCGAGTAGTTCACCATCTGGCGTGAGATCACCGACAAACCCGGTCTTCGCCTGAACCACTCAAAGCAACATGCGACTCGCAATTCTGCACCCGAATCCGATGCCCTGTGGAACCTCGTAGTTGGCGCGACAGTGCCCGTGTGTGCCGAGTCGGCGAAGGTGCGCGCGCATCGTGGGTATCGAAGCGGCCGGCGGTGATCGGGACGAGCATCGGGACCCTCATGTCTCGGGAATTGCAGTTTGATGTCCGCCTAGATGTCGGGGATGGTGGTGTGGCAGTGGGGAAGATCATGTCGAATGAAACCAAAGCTGTTGCTTTATAGGTTAATTCGATTCGGCGTGAGCCGCTATGTCGCGGCCGATGATCTCCTTCATGATCTCGTTCGTGCCGCCGAAGATCGGCAGAATACGTGCGTCTGCGTAAGCTCTGGCGATCGGGTATTCGAGCATAAACCCGTAGCCCCCGTGCAATTGCAGGCACCGGTCGACAATCTTGTTGTGTATGTCGGATAGCCAGTATTTCGCCTTTGCTGCGTCGACAGCGGAGAGTTCACCGTCATTCAATAGCAGTGCTGCTCGATCGAGGAAGGAAATACCCGCATCGAGGTCGGTGGCGATCTCCGCGAGAGTGAAACGAGTAGCCTGAAAATTGCCGATGGCCTGTCCGAAGGCGTGGCGTTCGAAGCAATACCCGCGCGTCCACTCGAATGCTGCCATGGCCGCGGCGACCGCTGTAGCCGCGATTGACATTCGCTCGCGGGGTAAGCGTTCCATCACATGAACGAATCCTCGTCCTTCTACTCCGAGGAGACTGTCCGAAGGGACTCTGAGGTCATCGAAGAAAAGTTCAGCTGTGTCGTTGCTCCGAAGTCCAAGCTTCTCGAGTTTGCGTCCGCGGCGAAACCCTGGGGTGTTGGAGGGGATGATAAACAGACTCATGCCTCTCGCGCCCGACTCGGGAGCTGTCTTGGCCAAGACGATGACAACGTCGGCCAGGATACCGTTGGTGATGAAGATCTTCGAGCCTTGCAAAACCCAGTCGACGCCATCACGGGTAGCGGTTGTTCGGATACCTTGTAGGTCGCTACCGGCTCCGGGTTCAGTCAGCGCTAAGGCTCCGATGGCGGTGCCATCACATAGTGCCGGCAGCCACCGACTGTTCTGATCCTGTGTTCCGAGGTCCGCGAGATACGGGATCACTAGGTCGTCTTGAACGCTCGTGCCGGCGTTGAAGGAATTCGCGCCGACGCGGGCAAACTCTTCCATCTGCACCATGCGGAAGCGGAAATCAGGGTTGTCACCACCTCCGAATTCGCTGGGCACAGCAATACCAAGAAGCCCCGCCTCGCCGGCAGCTTTCCATGCCTCGCGGTCGATCAGCCCCTCGGAGTCCCATCGTTCGAGATTTGGGCTGATGTGCTTGGCGATGAAGGCCCTGACGCTTGAGCGAAAGTCGTCATGGTCTTGGTCGAATATCGTGCGTTTCATAGTTGTCCCATCGGAATTCGGTATCAGCGTGGTGCCATACGGATTACGCCGGCGAGACGGATGGTCTCGTCGTTGCGCATGGGGTTGGAGACGATGTGAGTGGCCAGTGCGCCATATTCGCTGGTATCACCCAAACAGGAGGGAACTGGTACCTGCTGGCCCAGTGACGCCTGTGCGGCTTCCAGCAAGCTGTTGAGCAGCAGCGTCTTGAACAGGTCGGACGCGATGGTGTTGACGAGGATCAGCAGCGATGCGAGATCGAGGGAGATGGCAGGGTGATGCCGACGACGCCACCTTTGGACGGGGAGTAGGCAGCCTGGTCGATCTGACCGTCGTACGCGCTGGCAGAGGCGGTGTTGATGATGGCACTGTCGCCGATGATCATGTGTATTCCTTTCGGGGACAGTGTGATTCAGATTCGTTCGATAATCGTGGCGTTTGCCATGCCTGCACCCTCGCACATGGTCTGCAAGCCGTAGCGTCCACCGGTGGCTTCGAGGTGGTTGACCATCGTGGCGAGCAGACGCGTTCCCGAGGATCCGAGTGCGTGGCCGAGCGAGATGGCGCCGCCCCACGGATTGAGCTTTGCCGGGTCGGCACCGAACTCATGCGCCCAGGCCAGCGGCACCGGAGCGAATGCTTCGTTGACCTCGTAGGTGTCCATATCGTCGATGCTCAGGCCGGCGCGAGCCAACACCTTGTGCGTCGCCGGGATGGGAGCGGTGAGCATGAGCAACGGATCGTCGCCGACGACCGAGAAGGAATGGAAGCGGGCACGCGGGGTCAGGCCCAGCTTGGACGCCATCTCTTCGCTCATGATCAGAGCGGCCGACGCACCGTCGGTGAGGGGCGAGGAGTTTCCGGGGGTGATGGCCCACTGCGCCTGCGGGAAACGCTCCGCGTACTTCTCGGAGTAGAACGACGGCTTCAATCCGGCCAGACCTTCAGCGGTGGTCGATGCGCGCACGGTCTCGTCGACGGTATGTGAAACGGTTTCTCCGGCAGCGTTGGTCACCGAGATGGGAATGATCTCCTTGTCGAACAGTCCGGCCGCTGACGCTGCTGCGGCGCGCTGGTGGGACTGTGCGGCAAATGCGTCGAGCGCTTCGCGGTCGAGCTTCCACTTGGAGGTGATCAGTTCTGCGGAGATGCCCTGGTTGATCAGGCCTTCGGGGTAGCGAGCGGCGATGCCGGGGCCGGATGCGTCTTTGCCCATCGAGGTGAAACCCATGGGGACGCGGCTCATCGATTCAACACCAGCGGCAATGACGATGTCATAGGCACCGGCGATGATGCCCTGGGCTGCGAAGTGTGCTGCCTGCTGACTTGATCCGCACTGGCGGTCGATGGTGGTGGCCGGCACCGAATCGGGGAAACCTGCCGAGAGCACAGCGCTACGGGTGATGTTGAGGGCCTGCTCGCCGGCCTGGCCGACGCAACCACCGATGACGTCGTCCACCAAAGCGGGATCGAGGCCATTGCGCTCGACGATGGACCGCAGGACATGCGCCATCAGTTCGACGGGGTGGGTTCCGGACAGCGCCCCACCGGGCTTGCCCTTGCCGGATGCAATCCGGACTACATCGACGATTACTGCCTTGGTCATCTGCGTTCCTTTCTTCACCAATGGTGAGGGTTCGACAATGGTGACTGTTCGGCGCGACAGCCACCGGTGCCGCAGTGAGCACGAGGGGCCGTGACACTGCGGCAGTGGGCAGTAGTTCGAGAAGGGACACCAACCACAGTGGTCACGAGCCTGTTGACCAAGTCGGTGCCTTTGTTTTGATGGGCTCAGATGGCAGCGCGAACTCGAGGAAATTCGGCCTCGGACGCGCTTCTGGAGACGACTATTGTCGAGGGCTGCGATACTCCAGACACAGTCGTACATACCTGTCAGCTTGGCGCATAATCACACCGCGCTCGGCGTCCGTGATGATTTATGTTGGTGTTGGTGCCTGGAGGATATGCACGACGCATACGGCACCGAGCCCGACCATATGCGCGAGGCCTGTTCTGGCTCCCGGGTGTTGGCGCGGGCCCGCTTCTCCACGGATTTGTTCGGTGATCTCCGCGATCTGAGCGATCCCTGTCGGGCCGATCGGGTGTCCGGAACCGAGGAGGCCTCCCGAAGTGCTGACCGCGACTCGGCCGCCTCGGTTGAACTCGCCGGCAGCGAGCGCTTTCGCTGACTGTCCTTCCGCCACGAGGTCCATGGCTTCGAGGTACTGCAGTTCCTCGATGGTGAAGGCGTCGTGCAGTTCCACCACGTCGATGTCAGCGGGTCCCACCCCAGCTTGTTCGTATGCGAGGGCTGTGGTTTCGCGAGTCAGTTCCGCGTCGAAGCTCTTGGCGCCGTATAACTGTTCGCTACGTTGAACCGACGCCAGAACCTGCACGCAGCGGGAACGATCGAGACCGAGTCGGTTGATGGCGTCGTCAGAGACCACCACGACAGCGGCTGCGCCTTCCCCTACCGGGCAGCATTGCAGTTTGGTCAGAATGCCCGAGATCGCGGACCCGGAGAGGACTTCGTCGAGGGTAAAGGCCTTCTGCCGCTGTGCGTACGGGTTGAGCGCAGCGTTGGAGAAGTTCTTCACCGCGACGCCGGCTATCTGCTCGGCGGTGGCGCCATAGGAGTTCATATACTCCTCGGCGAGTAAGGCGAAGTGGGTGAAAGGGGCAACATGATCCGCAGACAGTTCGGGAACACCGGTGTCATGTTGCGCGGGGCGGACTTTGCCGGGCTTGTCGACTCCGACGGCCAAAGAGATGTCGCTGATGCCACTGGCTACGTCGAGACAAGCGAGACGGAACGCCGAAGAGCCTGAGGCCGAGGCATTTTCGATCTGCGTCATCGGAGCGCCGTTGAGTCCGAGGTGCCGGAGCATGGGGCGTGAGCTGGCCATACCGAGCATCGCTGTCCCGGTGAAAGTGCTCTCGACGTCCGGCCACGCGATGCCAGAGTCGTCGAGCGCACGCCGGATCGCAGTCAACCCGAGCTGAATATATGGTGTGCTGCTCGGAGCCTGGAACGGGTGGCGGCCGATCCCGACTACGTAGACCGGGCGCAGTTCCCGGAGATGCTTGGTCATGATTTCGATTCCTTCTCAGTGGTGCGGAACCGTAGCTCATAGACCTCGTCCTCGCCACGGGGAACGGCTGTGGTGGTGGCGACCACTGTGTCGCCGATGCAGCCGCGGTCGTCGGCGTCGAGAATTCCCCGCACAAGGGGACCTTCCTCGAGCAGGATCGATGCGACGGTGAAGGGAGTTTCGATACCCGGACCTGGATGGAGTCGCACCGTTGCGGTCGCCGTGATCTGGCCGCGGCCGGAGAGGGTGACCGGGGTCAAGTCTGGGCCGTGGTCACCGTTGGATAGAGACCCCGCGTCCTGGACAGGGTATGAAATGAACCCACCGCTGTCCCGGATCCCGGTTAGAACTGGCAGGCCGTCTTCGTTCACCTCGTAAAGCCGAGGGTCGGCTGAGATTTTTGTCATGAGTGCTGCTTTCGGTGTAGTTCTAGAGCGCGAGTGAGTAGCCGCCGTTGACGGGAATGGTCTGACCCGTGATGAAGCTCGAGGCGTCGGAAGCAAGGAAGAGAACCGCGTTTGCGGCATCCTCGGGCTCACCGAACCGGCGGACGATGTAATTGGAGAGAACTTTCTTGGCGAATGCTTCGTCTTGAATGGCGTCCGCGATGGCGGGGGTGCGAGTTGCGCCGAGTGCGATGCAGTTCGCGGTCACACCGTGACGTCCGCCGAGCCGGGCCATGGCACGGGTGAATCCTGCTGCGCCGGCTTTGGCTCCGGAGTACACCTCCATGCCGTTGGTTTCTCCGACGCGTGCGGCATCGGAGATGATGGTGACGATGCGACCCCACCCGTTGGGAACCATCTGCGCGAGACCACACCGCGTCACGTTCATCACGCCATTGAGGTTGACGTGCAGGTAGCGCTGCCAGTCCTGAGGTTCCTGCTCCCAGAAGGGGACAAGAGTCGTCGGGGCAGGGCCGGCGCCAGCGTTGCCGGCGTTGTTGATGACAACCGAAACCGGGCCGAGGTCGTGTTCGGTGAACATGCGGTTTACTTGCTCGAAGTCGCCGACATCTGCTTGCGCAGCGATAGCGACTTTACCGGCGGCGGAGATTTCGTCGGCGACCTGTTTCGCGCGGTCGAGATCGAAGTCATTCACAATCACTTTGGCGCCGAAATCGGCTAGAGTGCTAGCGATTTGGCGTCCAACGCCCTGCCCTGCGCCGGTCACGAGGGCGACACGGCCTGACAGGTTCAATAGGTCGGAGGATGTCACAGTAGATCCTTTCGAAGTTCACGCTTGAGGAGTTTTCCCATTGGACTGACCGGAATTTGATCCACGAAGTGAAACTCGCGTGGCCACTTGTATTTCGCCAGCCGACCGTTGCAATAGCTCAGCAGTTCGTCCGCCGTCAGTGACGCGCCCGGTCTGAGCTGAATCGCGGCCACCGGCTGCTCGCCCAACTCGTCATGAGGAACTCCAACGACGGCAGAGAGTTCAACATCCTGGTGAGTGTCGAGTACTGCTTCGATCTCGGCGGGGTAGATATTGGCGCCACCCGCGATCACCATGTCGGTGATCCGATCGTAGATGTACAAGTAGCCGTCCTCATCGAGGTGACCGACATCGCCCGTTCGGTAGAACCCTCCGGGAAGGACCTTGCCCGACTCCAACGGGCCTCTGCCGATGTATCCACGGATCACTACTGGAGTCCGTGCGACAATCTCACCCGTCGAGCCCGCGGGCAGTTCCGTTCCAACTTCGTCGACAATCTTTAGATCTACATGACGGAACGCGCGGCCGCTGGTAGTGGGCCTCTCACGCAGATCGTTCGGTGTTGCCCCGCTCATCATCCCGGCTTCAGTGCAACCGTAGATCTCATGGAGCACTTCGCCGAAAAGGTCCGTGATCTGTTCTTTCAGATGAGGGGCGAACGGTGCAGCCCCTCCCAGAATGAACTTCATACTGGATGTGTCGTAGTGGGAACGTGTCTCCTCCGGAAGGCTCAGTACTCGCTGCAGCATCGTTGGCACGGCGATCCAGTGGGTGACCTGATGTAGCTCGATGAGTCGCAGCACGTCTTCGGGATCGAATCGGCGTTGAAAGATCACCATCCCGCCAGCCAGCAAGGTCGACCGTGTATACCCGGGTCCCGCGCCGTGATGCATCGGAAGGTTGATCAACATCGACGAACCGGATCCAGCGACGGCGCCATCGAAGTTCACCGACAGCGAGTAGTCTCGCCGAACGTCCGAATCAGGTGTGGACTGCCACTCGCCCAGTGGTGCGCCCTTGGGAGCACCAGTGGTACCCGAGGAATAGATGATGATCGGCGCGAAATCATCGGCTTGGCGTGCTTCGGGCTTTCCCTCCGTAAGAAGGTCTTCGAAGAGGTGCGCTCCGGCCACTCGCTGGTCGAGAGTAATGATTGCGGCCAAATCCAGTTCGGACCAGGCCTCCACTAGAGGCGTGGGATCGGCATCGTCGACAATAGCGGCGCGGACCTTGCAGTCTTTGAGAATGTACGTCGACTCTGGAGGGGCAAGCTTGAAGTTGACCGCGACTGCAATGGCGCCGACCTTGGCGATGCCAAGATTGACGATGAGCCATTCGATTCGAGTGTGAAGCCGGATAGCCACGACGTCACCGGGGCGAATCCCGAAACGCTCGAGCGATGAGCCGAATCGATTCGACAGGTCATCTAGTTCAGACCATGTCAGTGCACGGTCGTCTTCAATGGCACAGATGGTGCCGGTGTTCTCTGGCGCAAACGAGATGCCACTGCGTTGACTGGTAATCATGAAGTCTCCTCCGAGACCTGGCCTCAATCCGCGATGGCGAGGTCAAGTTTGATAGGCACGGAAAGTTGTCTCTCGTGGCTGACTCAGTCGAAGCCCCCGCGGGATCCGCCGCTTACCGCAATTACCTGTCCGGTGACGTAGTCGGAAAGGGGTGATGCCAGCCAGAAGATGGCATCAGCAGCTTCCTGGATAGTGCCCGTGCGCCCGAGGGTCGCCCTTTGTAGTGGTTGCGCGGCAAAGATATCCGGGGAATTCGTGTCGAGTCCGAGCGCGGTCAAAGTTTTGTCGGGAATTCCGAGTGGGATCTCGCGGCCACCGGTCTTGATCGTCTCGTTGGAGGACAGGGGAGCGCCGAGGCGGGTCTGGATGATTCCGAAGGAGACTGCATTCACGGTGACGTTGAATCGACCCCATTCGGAGGCGAGTGTCCGGGTCAGTCCGACCAAGCCAGCTTTGGCCGCGGCATAGTTCGCTGCACCGTGGTTGCCCCAGGACGCGGAGAGCGAGGCGACATTGACGACCTTGCGAGCGTGGGTGCGGCCGCTGCCGTTGGCTGCGGAGTCGCGAAAGTGGGGTGCTGCGGCCCGCAGAATTCGAAAAGGTGCGAGCAAATGGATGTCGAGCATCGCTTGGAACTGGTCGTCGGACATCCGGTGAACCGGAGCGTCCCAGGAGTAGCCAGCGCCATTGACGATGATATCGAGTTGACCGTGCGTACGAATTACGTGCTCGATCAGCGCATCCGGAACCGCGGGGTCCACCAGGTCACCGGCGAAGATCGAAGTGTCGCCGCCGATTTCGGCTTTCGCGGCCTCTGCTCTTGCCGGATCGACATCGGCGATGCATACAGAAGCACCATTCGCGGCCAAAGTCTCCGCGGTCGCGCGTCCAATTCCCTGCGCACCGCCGGTAACCAGAGCCACTTTGCCCCGCAATAGTTCGGAGGTGAGTGTGGGAGTGAAGTTCATGTCAGCGTCCTTTCCAGACGGGGTCACGCTTTTCGAGGAAGGCTCGGATGCCTTCTTGCGTGTCTTCGGACTTGATTGCAGGGCCGGCATAGTCGTGCTGTCGCGTCCATGCAGTCTCTTCGGTCCAGTCGTATGCGCGTCGCACGATTTCGGTGCTGGCTTTGACCGCGAGGGGACCGGATGCGACGATTTTGCGGGCGAGTTCGACCGCAGTTGGGAAGACAGAGTCGGTTTCGACGACGTAGTTGACCAAGCCCCACTGTGCGAAGTAGGAGGCAGATCGGGGTTCGCCGGTCAGAGCCAGTTCCATGGCGAGGTGGTAAGGCATGCGCTTGGGGAGGCGAAAGAGGCCTCCACCCACCGCTACGAGCGCCTTTGCTGCTTCGGGGATTCCCATCGTCGCGTCATTGGACGCGACGATCAGATCGCAGGCCAAACACAACTCGAATCCTCCTGCGAGGGCGTGCCCTTCGACTGCTGCGATCAGTGGCTTTGAGGGGCGTTGCCCCATTACTCCGAATGCGCCGCGACGCTCTGTTGTGCCGAAGTCTCCTAGGGCTGCGGCTTTGAGGTCCTGCCCCGCGGAGAAAGAAGAGCCGGCGCCTCTGATGATGGCAACGCGGGAATCGCTATCCGACTCGAAGGCGTCCATGGCTTCTTCCATGGCTTTCGCTGTAGCGCCGTCGAACGAGTTTCGTCGTTCGGGTCGATTGATAGTGATGACGGTGATGTGGTGGTCGATTTGTTCGCTGAGAACGAGAGGACCAGCTTCGGGTGCCATGTGTCTCCTTATTTGATGCCCTTGCTCGGGGGAGGGGCTTCCAACTGTGTCGTGACCCACGCTACACATTTGTTCGTCGGACAACAAGTATCTTTTCGGCTTCCTGATCCCATTCGAGTTTGCGATATCCATTTCTGGGTGTTTGCGCAGGCGATAACGGCTGCTCTCTCCAGCATTCCAAGATCCTCGGTCGGGTCTGGGATGGCAGAGTGGTCAGCGGGAAGGTGGACAGGTGCCGATACTGTTGTCCTACAGTCGAAGCCACGTATCCGGCATTGCCCGTACGTCGGGGGTCGAAGTATCGAAAAGCGCTGTGGGCGTGTCATTCGGGCAGGAACGTTGACGATCTTTCGGGGCAGCGTAGACCCGGACACGCGGAGCATTCTGTGGTCGATCGGAGCGAACAGGATCCACATCAAGTTGGCTCTGGACGATCCGGACGGCATGTGCGCCAGCGGTCCGAGATCAGGTCGGGAAACACATCTTCCATGATCGTTCGTGGCTGCACGCACCAGTTCTTTGTTTGGCGTGTCCGTAGACGGCGCGTACAAGTGAGTCGGTGTCGATGACAGGGCGGTCAGCGACACCGGGGGATCCCGGCGTGGTTTGCGAGTGCTACGAGGTGCCGGCGTGGTGCCGATTCGAGATAGCGATTGTGTTCGAATGTGAACTCGCGCAGTAGCCTTCCCGCCGTCGAGGGTGCGAGGCGTTGCCGAAGAGGTGTTGCATTAAGTTGGATCGGCGTAGGTCGATGTCGTCGATACCGGCACACATCAGTGCGATCAGCGCCGACAGTTTCGGTGCGAGATTTGCCGCTCCGGAGGCGACTTTCGGCGTGGTGATCGAGAAATTGTCAGTTCAGGGAGCACTTTCTGACACTCCGCTACTTGGGAATTTCATCAGCAATATCGGCGGAAACCTGGCCCTTCAGGGCCGGGTAGTTGATGGTGGATCGAGGCTTGGTTAAAGGCCCCGATGTTCGGAAGTTATCTAGAAGGTTCGAGTCAGCTGTTCACCAGTGCTGCACGAGTCAATTCGATCGACGCCTTGATTGCCGTTTCGCGATCGACATGCTCGGGATCCAGGAGAACTTGAATTAAGACGCCACGAAGAATCCCCGAGACGACCACTGCCGCACTCTCAGGGTCGCTCACCTGAGGTATTTGGCCGAGTTCGACCGCCTCTTCCAGCGAGTTGACGATCATCGTCCGGATGGCGACGTTGTTTTCAGAGACAGCGTGCAGCAGATCTGGACCCGCGGTCAGAGCCTCAACGATCACGACCAATAACGCCCGCGCGGCATACGACTCCGGCCACGTTTCCTTTAGGTACGTTCGGATGAGGTTCTCGATTGCCTCCATGCCCCGTAATTCGCGGGGTTTGAGGAGATCGGCCTCGATTAACAGACGGATGTGTCTAACGACTTCGACGATGCACTGCTCTTTGGACCCGAAGTGGTGGGTGACCAATCCGCGGCTGACTCCCGCAGTCTCTCCGATCGCGGCAAGGCTGGTCCGTGCATAACCGCGAGTGGCCAACAGTTCGATGGCGGCATCAATCAACCGGCGCCGTGACTCCGCTGTCCGTTCGGCTTGTGTCCTTCGTCTTTCCATGTGAATACACTATCGAGTCTCTCAATGGCATTTCGCTCGAATGCCTGCCTAAGGTGACTCGATTAACGATCGAAGGCCAAACATGCAGTGAACAAGATTCATAGATGAGAAATTTTTGTTGAGGTGATTCGCACCGGAGGGTCCGGAGATGATGTGGCCCGAGTTTCGTTGAGCTCGTGATATTTGACTTCAGGCCATGGTTCGATCCGTCGTCAGAGCATGATTCGGGCTTGAAAGGGATGTTCGTGAACTTGATCGGTGTCAGCATCCCGTGAGGGGATGCGCCGATGCCTGCGGCTGCGTTGATCTCACGGTAATCGAACGCAAAGTTGGCGAATTCGATCCTGTCTTCCATCTTTTTCGATTGAAGTGCCGGTTTGCGTTCCGTTCCAATATGATTCGATGACCGCATTTTGCTGGCAATTGCCGGTCGGACCCATCGACGCGACCGAGTCCGAGTCGTGTGCTCGGCGGATGGTAGTGCGCAGGTTTGTTCTTGGCTGCTCAGTCTGAATGAGACTACCTAGCATCGATCTACCGCAGAGTGGCCTCCCGTAGTGCTGCTGTCTTCTGCAGCACTACGGGAGGCCCACCTGTTCAGCGGATGGTGATCTGTGTCAGGCGCTCGATTTGGTGATCGTGCGATCGGCATCGTCGGCAAATACTGCGTTCGACGCGAGGTCTGTCCGGGCAGCGGTCTGTCGGATCAAAAGGCTTACCGCGACGACGAGCACACCGCAGGCTGCGATGAACCACCAGACGTTATTGTAATTCCCGGCTACGGGTACATGCGTCTTCGGAATGAACGCTGCAGTCAGCAAAGCTGAGACGATCGCCGGTCCGAGACCGTTGAGCCCAGTCGCGACGACACGCGCTCCGCCGGCGATCATTCCCTCTTCTCCGGGGCGAGAAGCTCGCATGTAGGCAGCAGCCGCCGAAGAAACAGTTAGGACGTATGCAAGGCCCCAGCAGATCAAGATGATCAAGTACTTCGTTGTCGTCGGGTTGCCGTCGAGTGCAAACCAGATGAAGGAGATCGTCGTAATCGCGCCACCAAGGGCGGAAGTGTTGCGTAGTCCAAGACGCTGCATCACTGGTCGGATTGTCAGGCCGCCGAAACCGATGATGATTCCGAGGGGAAGGAAGTACAGACCGATGGTGAAAGCGGACATTCCGAATCCGTACCCGGCCTGTTCGGGGGTCGCCATGTACTGGCTGGCGGTGAGGACGATAGTGGCACCGAGAAAAGAGCCGAAAGCGGCTGCTACGCACGCTGGCCAGACTTCCCGGCGGCTGATAACGCGTAGATCGATGATCGGACTTTCCGTGCGCAGTTCCCAGAAGGCCCAACTGATCAACAGGGCTATGCCGAGCACCAATAGTGTGATGATCGAGGGTGACGTCCATCCCCAACGATTTCCCTGGTTCAGACCGAGTGCCACGATGGTAAGAGCGACGATGAGCAAGCCGGCGCCTACGAGATCCAGTGAAGTTTTGACTTTCGTATTCCCCTTGGGCAACAGCCACAGTAGCGCGAAACCCAGGACGGCCAATGCTGCAATAACCGTCAGGACGGTCTGTGCGCTGCCGCCGAGCTTAATGATCGTGCCGCCCAAGAGGAACGATATGATCAATCCGCCACCGATGATCGCAGTCATGAAACCTGCTGCAAAGTCGACACTTTCGCTACTTCGACTCTGACTTCGCATGTACGCGTAGAACAGTGGGAGGCAAGCTCCTCCGACTCCGATGATGGCGCGACCGATGATCAGCAGAGTCGGGCCTTGGGCCACTGCGCAGAGGACTGTGCCGACTGCGGCGGCTCCGGCGGCGATGAGCAACATGCGGCGAATGCCAAACATGTCTCCCATTCGCGCCATGACTGGAATTAGTCCGGCTCCAACAAGTGCAGGCAAAGCCAGCGTCCACGTTAGTTGCGATGCGCTCAAGCTGTAATGGCTTTTCAGATCGGCGAGAATTGGGATCAGCGCGAAGGCCTCGGCGTCGAGAGAGAAGACGAGCAGTGTGGCCACGGTTAAAATAACAGCCTTGTGTGGCACCCTATCGGCTGATTGTGATTCGTCCACGGATGGGCCGGAGCCGGACAGGTCCGGCGTCGTCGATTGGTTCACGTCATGTCCTTCGATTCGTATTCAAATCCCATGTCCGCCAAGTCATCCGAGTTTCCATCCGGGTCTAGACATAGGGCCGGTCGGATTACGAGTGGAAGGGCGGGAGTTATGGGGTGGGGGACATACTTGGCGGGCGTTCGGCCGCTGGGGCGTCTACCGCCGTCATTGGCCAGAGTGTCGAGAGTCACAGTACATATAAGTTGACCGCATGACAAGTAAGTTTGGATGGTCGCTGCACTCGGACACTGTCGCGTTGTTGAAATCGACGAACTGAGAGACTCCACACCGTGAGCGGAGGTCAGTGACGAAACGATCCGGCGGTGGCGGCCAAGGAGTTCTCCCACATGAGACTGAAGGGTCGATCACCGCCACTTGAAGTGTCTTCAGCAATCGAGCCGAGAGCTCTCACCCACCTGCCAGTCAAGGCAAGCGGGCGATGAAACGGTTCACCGCGGTCGGACACGCACAACGGTTGGCGGTGCCGTCCAGGATCCGTCGGCGGTTTTCTGTCGCGTCCTTGCGGAGCGGTTTTCGCTCGTATTCTTTTGTGTCGTATGTCAGTTCGAAATAGTAGCGGTGTTCGGTGTATCGGTGAGTTGTATGTCAGAGGGAATCGTGACGGGTGTGGGCTTGCTCGGGATGAGTAGTGCCGCGGCGGCGCCGAGGGCACTGGCGATTGCGAGGATGGCAAACCCGGTGGTGTAGCCGGCTTCAGTGGGAAGTCCGTCGGGAAGTAGGTGTGCGGTCACGATGCTGGCCATCATCGCCGAGCCGATCGCACCGCCGATCGTGCGAATGTTCGCGTTGGTGCCGCTGGCCGAACCCGTCTGGTGTGAGGGAACTGCGTGCACGATGATGCCTGACATCGAGGAGAAAGCGAGGCCGAAACCTGCTCCCATCAGGAGCATCGACAGCATCACCTGCCAGATCGCCGAGTGTGCGAATGCCAAGATCAGCAGAGATGCGCTTGCGGCAACCGAACTGCCAACCAGGACTGCCTTCGCTCCGAAACGATGCGCCAGGGGACCGGAACCGATGCCGGCAAGAAGAAATGCCACGGACAGTGGTAACACGATCAAGCCGGATTCGGTGATCGACGAATTGAAACCGTAGCCGGCTTCCGGTGTTCCTTGCAGGAAGGCCGGTACAAAGGCGAAGATCGAGTACATTGCGATGCCGATCAGCAATGCCGCCAGGTTGGTAGTCCACACTGCGGGGATGCGCATCATCGCCATGTCGATCAATGGACTGTCACTGCGTAGTTCACACCTCATCCACAGCGCTGCAAGAACGGCAGCTGCCACGAGCAAGCCGAGAACTGAACTCGACGCCCAACCCCACTGGGGGGCCTCACTGATTGCGACGAGCAGGGCAATCAACCAGGACGAGAGTAGTACGGCCGCAATCCAACTCACGCGTCCGGGAGTTCGTACGGGAGACTCGGGAATGATCAGGTGTGTCGCAATTGCGGCGACAGCGATGGCGATAGCGGGAATCCAGAACAGCCAGTGCGCGTTGAGCCTGTCGACGATCGGGCCGCCCAAAACCAGGCCCAGGCCCCCTCCGACGCCGATCAATGCAGAGATGACGCCCACCGCTCCGGTCACTTTGTCTCGTGGGAGTTCGTCGCGGATGATCCCGAACGCCAAGGGGATGACGCCGCCCGCGATTCCTTGAATTGCTCGGGCCACGATCATGAGGGTGATCGATGATGCCAATGCTCCCAGAATGGAACCGATGCAGGCGATGACCAGTACTGCGGTCAGTACCTTCTTCTTGCCGATCATGTCACCGATGCGACCGAGGATCGGGGTGGCGACGGCCGCGGCCAGCAAGTATGCCGTCAGGATCCAGGTCACGGTGTTTCGATCGGTATGCAGGTCTTGCTCTAGTAGCGGCAGTACCGGTGCGACCAATGACTGCAACAACGAGTAGGCCGTGATGGCAAGCGCGAGTACCAGATACGTGAGTTGGTAGGGAACGGCTGTGCGCTCGGGTGGTGACGTTTCGGTCATGAAGTGACTCCTTCGTGGAGACTGGCACTCTAACCGGAACCCGCATTCCGGTGCCGGCCCTGCAATTCGCACCCGGACTGGCACTGTCACGTTGATGAAAAGTGTAGCGGCACAGTCCGCTATTGAGATTTTGCTATGGAATGCCTTAAGGTTCTTCGCTTTTCAGACGGCAAAATCGGTCGCGGCGACTTCCCACCACACCTCGAAGTCGGCCATCTCGGTACGCCATTCTGTCGCCGAGAGTCGGTGCCGATCAGGCCGGAAGAGCGGTGAGATCGAGCTGAACGCGGACAAGGACCGTTGTGTTTGTCCGACCGCGGTGAACCGTTTCATCGCCCGCTTGCCTTGACTGGCAGGTTGGTGAGAGCGCTCGGCTCGATTGCTGAAGACACTTCAAGTGGCGGTGATCGACCCTTCAAGTCTCGGACAGCGCCTCAGTTCCCGCTCAGTCGAATGTCAGGATTGGCTTGATTGCGATCCCGTTGGACGCGTCCCGGACTGCATCCTCGATTTTCTCGAAGGGGTATTTCGACACAAGCCGGTCTATCGGGAATCGGCCTGCCCGGTGAAGTTCGATCAATTGCGGGATGAGGGCGTCCGGTTCACTCAATCCGGTGGGATACCCGCGCACACCTAGTCCGTTGAGCGCAATACCGGTGTGGTTCAGGTTCAGATCCTGATCTGCCGGTCCAACGCCGAGGAGTGCGCATTCGCCACCACGAGCAAGGCTCTCGACAGCGGACCGAGCGACTGAAGCAACCCCCGTGGCCTCCACCGCAAACTGGACTCCATTCGCTGCGACTGCTCGTACCGACTCAGCAAGTGGATCGTTGCCCGCTGAAATCACGTGCGTTGCACCGAGTTCCATAGCAAGATCAAGTCTGTTCTGTTGACGGTCCACAACGATGATCGTGCTGCACCCACCTACTCGGGCAGCTAGGACTGCCGCCAAGCCGACAGTTCCCGCTCCGAAAACTGCGATCGACGATCCAACGGTAGGCCGCATGCCGTTAATCACAGCGCCTGCTCCGGTGAGGACGCCACAGCTGAACGCGGGCGCAAGAGTGAGATCGAACTGCGTATCGATCTTGGTTGCGTTGCGTTCGTGTGCAATGGCGTACGTGGCGAAACTCGACTGTCCGAAGAACTGCCCGTGAACGGGACGACCGTTGTGTGACAGAGTGGTCGATCCATCGGCTCGATGGCCGGCGACGTTTAGCGAGTGAGCATTGCTGCACAGATTCGAGTTTCCCGTCTTGCACTGCGGGCAAAGACCACAGCTGAGACGACTGAGGATTACGTGATCACCGCGCTTCAGCGTGGTGACGCCAGCCCCCACCGCCTCTACCACTCCGGCGCCTTCGTGACCCAGTACGATCGGCAACGGCAGCGGAAGGAACTGGTCGCGCGCGCTGAGGTCGGAGTGGCAAATGCCGGTTGCGACCATACGAACGACAATTTCCCCACGTCGGGGCTCATCTAATTCCAAATCTTCTATGACGAAAGGGGCTCCCTTTTCGTGGACGATCGCACCTTTGATTTTCATGTCTGATTGTCCGTTCTACGGCTGGTTTGTCGAGTGTTTCGGAGGCTGTGAATCATGCGGGCTGATGAGCGGGAAGGAAGATTGATTGGGTCTGGTAGTACTCTGCGAGCCCTTCCGGCCCCAGTTCACGACCGACACCTGAATGCCCGAACCCTCCGAATGGAATGGTTGGATCCAATGCAATCATTCCGTTCACATAGACGGATCCAACCCGGAGTTGCCGCGCAATTTCCTCTGCCCGGGCAATGTCTGTCGTCCATACCGAACTCGACAATCCGTACTCGGTGTCACGGGCGATGTTGATTGCCTCTTCCACAGTTGAGTATTTGATGACGCAGATGACGGGACCGAAGACCTCTTCCTTCGCTACCCGCATGTCGTTGGTAACGTCGGCGAGGATGGTCGGCTGGATGTAGAAGCCTTGGTCTCGAGTGTCAGGAATGTTGCCGCCGGCAGCAATTACTGCGCCTTCTGCTTCCGCACCCTTGATGTACTCGAGAACTCGGTCACGGTGTTCAGCGGTGATCAGCGGTCCGATCACCGTGCTGGGGTCAGTAGGGTCACCGATTGGAAGTGCATTCGCAGCTGCCGCAAGAATCGATACGACTTCGTCGTATCGTGAGGCGGGCACGAGGACTCGTCGCTGGGCAATGCATGCCTGCCCACTGTTCATTACCAGCCCAGTTGCCGTCAGTCCCTTCGCGATTAGCTCGGCTGGAGCGTCTTCGAGGACAATCGCCGCAGCGTTTCCGCCGAGCTCCAAGGCATATCGGCGAAAGTCGCCAGCGCACGTGGTCGCGATACTGCGCCCTACTGCCGTACTGCCGGTGAATGCCACCATGTCGACATCCGGGTGCGAGACAAGATGACGACTGCCCTCGGTATCTGCGGGAATGACGTTGAAGACACCCCGAGGAAGTTCAGCCTTATCCACTGCCTCCGCCACTAGATAAGCGAGCAGTGGGTTCTCCGGCGAAGGTTTGTACACGACGGTACATCCGGCAGCAAGCGCAGGTGCGATCTTCGACAATGCGCCGAGCAAGGGGATATTCCATGGGACCAAAGCGGCAACGACACCGATCGGTTGGCGCCGAACGACGGCCTGTGCACCGATCGCCGGACTCGGTCGGATGTCCTCGAAGGAATCCTGGCGCGCTAAGGATGCGTAATATCGGAGAAATTTCAGGGCGCCGTCGACATGGGTTGATGCCACAAACTGGGACGCAAACCCTCCTTCGGCAGTAATGAGTGCAGAGATTGATTCGGCTCTCGCGGAAAGGTTGTCGGCTATTCGATCAATGGCATCGGCCCTTTGAGTGCCCGTCAAGGACGACCAAACTCCCAAATCAAACGCCGTTCGTGCAGATGTCACCGCCCGGTCGACATCAGCTACTCCACATGCAGGTACGGTGCCGATGATCGCACCGGTTGCGGGGCTAATCACAGATAGTCGCTTGTCGGTCAATGCTGGGGTAAATTCCCCATCCACGTAGACCATTTCTTGACGATGAGCATTCACTGCATTCACTCCATGCGAGACAGGCACCGACCACGATGCGACATGAATCGAGGACAAGCTGAAGCGATCGCTCAGTCACTCGATGTTGCGTATTCCACTTTGCATTAAAGTTGCCATCTAGTCAACAAGTAAAAAATGCTTCGCCAATCCGCTGGCAAAACGACAACCTGCGTATTTGGGGGAGCCGGAGGCCGCAGGCTACGGCACTGTCCCGTTGACGAGGTCGGCAAACTGGGAGATTCCCTCACATGAGCACCGTCCTGCCGTCATACAAAGGCCGTCATACGCACCGGTACGCTGATTGAAACGTGCAGCGGCACAGTTAGTTTTTGAGATTTCTATGGAACGCCGTACGGTTGTTCGCATTTCAGGCGGCAACATCGGTCGCGGTGACCTTCCGTTTGGCTCAACGGTTTCTGGCGTCGTTCAGTGCGATCTTGCCGCACTCCAGGCCAGGATACGAGCTCACCGCGAGCGCTTACTGCGCTGAAAGGCCGACGGTTCGAACCTGGAACGATGTCACCGGTGTGCCCGCCGTCTGAACTGGTGTTCAACCAACAAAATCCGCCCAATGGTGGACGAATTCTGTTGACCCCAGTCATGTTCAGTCAATGTGATAGATCCGTTGAGGCCAAGGTCAAGCCTGAGGCATTGATCGGTGAGAAAGTCCCTGAAACGACGTTGCCCCCGTCTCATAGGACGGAGGCAACGTCGATTCGTGTCGATACGGGCAGAAAGGTCAGCTGCCGAAGATCGATCCGAGGGATCCGGTCGCGGGCGGGTCAACCACTGGTGCAGCGGTGACATTGACGGTGACGGTGAGTGTTAGATCAGGATCGACACCGTTGGCCGCTTCGAGGATGAACGTGTAAGTGCCTGCGGTGGTGGGTGTTCCGGACAGTGCACCGTCGGTGAAGGTCATACCGGTGGGCAGCTTCGAATCGTCGAGCACGGTGACGGTGGGCGTGGGGTTTCCGGTGACCGTGAACTCACGGGTCAATGCCGTTCCGGCAACAGCATCGAGCGTGACGGGTCCGGGGTCGGTGAAGTTCGGTGCCGACGGAGCATCCACCTCGGCCGCATCGAAGAAGATGCCCCCGAGTACGCCGTTCGGGCCTGAGGTGGCCGAAGCCCTGACCTGCACCGACTGGTCGATTTGGTACGAAAGCCACATCCCGTGCTTGTTGTCCGCGACGGCCTGGACGGGTGTCAGAGCAGTGCCGTCGGTGCTGTACAGCGCAACGGTCTGCTGTCGAGCCGTGTCGTAGCTGTTCACGTAGACGCGCAACGTGTACGCGTCACCGTCCGCGATCGCGACATCCACCTGCGCCGGTGTGCCGAACCAGGTCGCCGCGCGTCGGCTTGTTCCCGCCGGCGGCACTTGCAGCGCCGCCGCGTGCGTCGAGGTCGGTTCCCACGCGTATGCCGCAGTGCCGCTCGCCGGCGTGACGGTGACGCCATCGGGCAGGCTGGATGCGTCGCTCGGGATCGCGTAGCCGAGGGCACCGTACGTGCCGATCCAGTTGCCTTGGGTCGTGGTGTCGATGACGGGAAGCCCGGTCGGCCGGGTACCCGGTGTGGTGAACTCGAGCTGTTTCGGCTCGGAACGCGCGCCCCATACGTCGACGGCCGTCACGGTCGCGACGTAGTCGGTTCCGGGTGTCAGTTCGGCGGTTGCCGAGTCCAGCGGGATGCCGAGTCTGACCGACAACGGAATTTCGAGGACCGATGGGCGTGGGGAGAAGAAGAAGTCACTCGAGACCACTGTTCCCGCCCGGAGCGGAAGACCCGGAAGGCCTGTGTCGGCCTCCAACACCTTCACGTCGTAGCCGTAGACCATGTCGTCGCTGGTTGCCGCAGGGACGCGCAGTACGGTTTTGGACTCCGTGGCCTCAATGGTGGGGTCTGCACCCATGACTGGGGGCGTGCTGTCGGTTCGTGCCGCATCCGTGTAGGCGAAGTTCGCCTTGATCTCCTCGGTGGTAGACCCGTCCAGGCGGATGTTCCACGTCGGGCCTGCCAAGGTGCCTGCCCCATCGGCAGGTAGCTTGTCCGAGAACGGTTCCCACTCCCCGTTGCGATACAGCCGCTTGGCCTGGCCGTTGTACGCGATCCGGTCGACCTCCGTTCGATCGGCGTATACCTCGACGAAGAGCCCCTGCTGAGTCGCCAACGGGAATGTGTCGAGCAGTTTGTCGCCGTAGATTTGGTACGAGTCGCGCGGAATCTGGGCGTAGGACATCGATCCGTCGTTCAGCGCGGTGAAGTCTTTCTGGTGAATCGACTTCTCGCTGTTGAGGTTCAGGTGCGAATGCCCCGAGATGTAGACGGCCTGCGGGTAGGCAGCGAGGTCTTGCGAAAGGGTCGGATTCGAGGCCTGAGCGCCGTTGTTGACCGTTCCGGGCACGGGACGATGCGCGACGACGAAGACAGGCTTGTTCAGCCCACCCGGTTCCGCCGTGATGGCGGCCAGTCGCTCCTGCAGCCACGTGCGCTGCGCGCCGCTGTATGCCTCGGTATTGAGCCCGAGAAAGTGATAGCCGTTCACGACTTTGTCGAAGTAGCCGCCGCCGGTGTGGGGGAACCACTCCGTCGGGTAATGCTGTGTCATCACGTTCAATCGGTCATCGTGATTGCCGAAGGTCACCAGTACCTCCGAGTCGAGGTCGTGGCTCTGCAGTCCGTGGTTCAGAAGATTCACCACGTCTTCGTGGTCATGGCCTGTGTTGAAGTTGTTGTCAGAGATCTGATCTCCGTTGGAGATGATCAGATCGGGTGACTGAAGCGACGTGATCGTGTCGAAGTAGCTGCTCCAGCGGGCCTTGGTGGCGTCATCCGAGGTTGTGGTCTCGATGTCAGACATGACTACGAAGGAGAGCAATGGCTCCTCGTCCGTCTTGATGAGGTATCCCGCGACCTCTGCCGGGCTCACCTCTTCGCCACGGATGGAGACCGCTGCCAGGTTTGACGATTCGTCGATCGTGATTGGGCTTGTGTAGCGAGCGCTGCTCGCAGTGGGCGTCGACCCGTCCAGCGTGTATCGAATCTCGGCGCCCTCCGGTGCGCTGAGTTTCACGGTCGTGGGGCCCACATAGCGGCCGCCGTCCTGGCTGAAGCTCGGTGCGGCGAGCTCGCCGACCTCGCTGGGTTGCATCACCGGGCTTGCGCCCCACGCAATCGCGCTTGAAACGGCCATTACAACCGCTGCCATCTGTGTGATGGACATTGAATGGTTCTCCTCAAAAATTCGCTCGGGAATTTCGATCGGGCCTCGGAAACGGGCCTCGGAAACGGGCCTCGGAAACGGGCCTCGGAAACGGGTGGCGCTCAGCGCCACACTCAGTACTCTTGCACCGAATGGCGCCGTTTCCTGTCTATTTTTGGAAGTATTTAGATAGTGTTTACCTAATGTTGAATCGAGTGAACACCAGGTTGATCCGACGGATTGCCGACGACAAGCCGTCGACTGAGAAGTCGGCCGCTGAACAGCAACAACAGGCCCAGCATCATGTGCGGGACCTGAGAATCGGTGGTGACTGTTAGGTGTGCATGACTGCGGTGAAGGTCATGCGGTCACCGCGGTAGAGCGATCGCCGCTGTTCGATGGGCACTCCGTGCACGTCGTAGGAGACGCGGTTGAGTAGGAACATCGGGGTTCGGGTGTCGACGGTGAGCAATACTGCTTCTCTGGCGTCGGGTAGTACCGTCTCGATGCTGTCGACGACGCGATCGAATTGTATTCCGCGTGAACGAAGTTCGGCGTAGAGGGATTGTCGGTAGTCGAAGGTGTCGATGAGGCCGGGAATTCTGCTGGCGGGGATGCGGGTCGTTTCCAGTCCGACCCGCATGTCGTCTGTGGTGAAGACGCGCTCGAGTTGTATCACCGCTTCTCCCGGTGCGATCTGCAGCAGTTCTGCGAGGTCGTCGTCCGCGCTGTCTACGGACCACCCGACCAGGACGCGGGTGGCGGTCATGCCCTTCTCGCGGGCAGCCTCGGTGTAGGAGCCGATAGCAAGCGGCAGAACGACTTTGGGCTCAGCGACAACGGTCGTTCGACCACGCCGTTCGATGCGGCCGGCAACGAGCAATTCGCGCATCGCTTGACGGAGTGTTTCCCGAGACACGTCGTACCTTTCGGCGAGGTCGCGTTCGGAGGGAAACGAGTCTCCTGGTGACAGGTCGTCGAGCAATGCGTCGAGATTCTTGCGCACGATCTGATGCTTGAGCATCCGAGGTTTTGCGTCGACCGCCATGTGTCCGACAGTATCATTCCTTGGTCTAGACCAAGATGTCACCTGCCGTTCATTGTCAGTTCACGCAACGGATTCGCCTTGGTCTATACCAACCTGCATCGTGTGTCCCATGACGAATTCGACCGCGACACAAGTACTTCGCGAAACTGCCCCAGTTGGAACCGCAATCGAACTGGTTGTCATGGACATGGCAGGCACCACTGTCTCCGACGATGGTCTTGTCATCGAAGCCTTTGATGCCGCGGCCACTGCAGTCGGTCTCGCCGAGTTCGGCGCAGACCGCGAAGATGCTCGTCGCTACGTCCTCGAAACGATGGGCCAGTCCAAAATCGAAGTCTTTCGAGCACTCTTTGGCGCAGAAGACCGTGCGCAAGCGGCCAATCGTGCCTTCGAAGCCGCTTACGATGCGCGTATCGCCGGCGGCGTGACCTCAGTTCCCGGTGCAGGCGACGCCATCGCACAACTCCGCGAGGCCGGTGTTGCAGTGGTGTTGACGACAGGCTTTTCCCCGGCCACGCAGAATCGAATTCTGGACGCGCTGGGGTGGCACACGATCGCCAATGCCTACCTGGCGCCGGGAGATGGTATTCGCGGCCGCCCGTATCCCGATCTTGTCCTCGCCGCGGCACTGCGCAGCCAGGTCAGTGACATAGCGGCCGTCGCAGTCGTCGGCGACACTTCGAGCGACATTCGTTCGGGTCTGCGGGCGGGGGCGTCCATCGTTGCCGGTGTCCTCACCGGTGCGCACCGTGCCGAGACTTTGACCAGCGCCGGCGCGACCCACGTTCTGAACAGCGTCGCCGATCTCCCTGACATCTTCCTGCCCTGAACTCGACTTTCGTCTCCTCGCCTTCACTCGACTGAACGGACAACGACATGATTACCCGCACTCGCCGCCGCGTCGGCATCGCTGCCGCACTATTCTCCGCCACTGCGCTCGTCGCCTCCGGTTGTTCCGACTCCGGTGCTGAAACCACTACTGAACAGGGATTTCCGAAAACCCTCACTCTGGCAGCTATTCCGGCCGAAAACTCCACCGATCTCAAGGCAAGCTACGACCCGGTGATCGAACGACTGGAACGTGAGACCGGGGCGACCGTTGAATTCGTCCAGGCATCCGATTATGCGGGCGTGGTCGAAGGTCTCATTGCCGGCAACGTCGATCTTGCGTTCTTCGGTCCCTTCGCCTACGTCGTCGCTGGGATCAACGGTGCACAGATGACGCCCCTCGGTGCTGTCGTGAAGAACGAAGGGACTCCTCCCGGGTACCAGTCCTACGCAATCACCCGCTCGGACAACAAGTCCGTCAACGGTCTCTCCGATTACGCAGGCAAAAAGGTCTGCTTCGTCGACCCGAGTTCGACATCCGGATTTCTCTATCCCACTGCAGGACTCATCGAAGAAGGTGTCATCGCCTCAGGTTCGGAAGCGGACATCTCTGCCGCGGTCACGCCTATCTATGCAGGCGGACACGATGCGTCGGCACTCGCAGTCAAGAGCGGAGACTGCGACGCGGGTTTTGCATTCGACACCATGGTCGACAAGACCATGATCGACAACGGTGAGCTGGCGCCCGGAGAGCTCAAGACTGTCTGGAAGTCGGAAATGATCGCAGGATCGTTGTTTGCCGCCAACGACGAACTCGGCGCCGACGCGATCGCGAAACTGAAGGCTGTATTCAGCGAAGGCATGAACTCCGAGGCCTTCCAGGCTGACGGCATCTGCTCCGAGGAATGCCGCATCACCGACGAGCGTGCCTGGGGCGTAGTACCGGCAAAGGACAGTGATTACGACGGCGTCCGCCACGTATGTGAGGTCACCGGTTCCGAGAAGTGCCGAGGCTGATCGTGCCCACATCTCCCAACGACATCGTCGTCAGCGCACGCGATGTCACGAAGATCTTCGGTGCCACTACGGCGCTCAAGAACGTCAACCTTGACGTGCGCCGCGGCGAAATGCTGGTACTGCTCGGTCTTTCGGGCTCGGGCAAGTCCACTCTGCTTCGCTGCATCAACGGACTCCACCCGATCACTTCCGGCAGCATCACCGCGCTGGGTACCCACATCGACACCGCGCCATCGCGGCACGTGCGAGAACTGCGCAAGAACGTCGGGTTCATCTTCCAGCACTTCAATCTCGTCGGTCGACTCAATTGTCTCGAGAACGTCCTCGTGGGTGGGCTCGGACGGTTACGGATTCCTCGCTACGGGGCGTTGACGTACCCGAAGGCGATGCGGATCGAGGCACTGAACTGCCTCGATCGGGTCGGTCTCGCAGATTTCGCCGAGCGGCGCGCGGACACTCTGTCCGGCGGGCAGCAGCAGCGCGTAGCCATTGCACGCACCCTGATGCAGCGACCGAGCATCGTCCTCGCCGACGAACCCGTGGCCTCACTGGATCCGGAGAATGCCGACATTGTCATGGACCTGTTGCAGCGGGTGTGCACCGAAGAACAACTGACAGTCGTCTGCACGCTGCACCAGGTCGATCTCGCTCTCGGCTGGGCGCACCGATTGGTCGGCCTTCGCGATGGGGAAGTCGTTCTCGACCGTCCGGCGACCGGACTGCTACGCGAAGACATCATGCCGATCTACCAACGCATCCAGCCCGAGAAGAATGCGCTGTCGGTGGCGGGGTCGACGTGACCATCACACTCGGTCCACCACCTCCGAAAATCGATCCTGCGCAGAGTGATGTACGGCGCCGGCGGTGGCTTCTTCCAGCGTTGGGCTCGGTCGCGGTCGTCTTGACCGTACTGTCGGCCGGATACATCGATTTCGCTCCCGCCACATTGATCGACGGCCTTGACGATGTTCAGCGCCTGCTGGCCCGCATGCTTCCGCCACGTGTGGACGACACGGGTCGCATCGTCTCACTCGCCTTCGACACGCTGCTGATGGCGGTACTGGGAACCGTCCTGGCTGCGATTGCTTCGATTCCCTTGGCATTCCTCGCTGCTCGCAACACGACCCCTCATCCGTGGGTATACGGTGTCGCGCGGGCGATCATCTCCTTCTGCCGGGCCATGCCTGATCTTCTCTTTGCAGTTCTGTTCGTCCGGGCGCTCGGTATCGGTGTTCTGCCCGGTGTTCTCGCGCTGGCGCTGCATTCGATCGGCATGCTCGGCAAATTGTTTGCCGATGCCATCGAGCAGGCCGACAGTGGTCCGCGGGAAGCGATCCGCGCTACCGGGGTCGGATACGTACGCGAGATGATCAATGCCGTTGTTCCGCAAGTAGTTCCGGCGTGGATTGGCGCGTTTGTCTACCGCATCGACATCAATTTGCGCATGTCGGTCGTACTAGGATTCGTCGGCGCCGGTGGGATCGGGTTTGCGCTGCAGGATGCGTTGCGCGGGCTGATCTATCCGCGGGCGCTTGGTATCGTCCTCGTCATTCTGGTCATCATCGCCGCGATGGAACTGGTAGCGATCGCCATAAGGCGTACCCTGCTCGTCCCGTCGAAGGCAGGGCCCCACCGTGATCGAGCGATGCGTATCGGGGCATCGGTGCTACTGATCGTCTCCTGCATCGCCTCATTCGTCGTACTCGACATCGACCCCAGGGCGCTACTGACTTGGGTCGGGCCATCCGTGGAGGTCTTCAGCCGCATGCTGCCGCCTGACTTCTCCTCTCTCGGTGTCGATCTGCTCGATGCCACCGTTCAGACCGTCGCCATCGGCTTCGTATCTACGGCGATCGGCATCGGACTCTCGATTCCGGTCGGCATCCTGGCCGCTGCCAATGTGACGCCGCATCCGGTGCTCTATTGGCTGGCGAGGGCATGGATCGTGGTCGTGCGTGCCGTCCCCGAACTTATCCTCGCCGTGGTGTTCGTCGCAGCTCTCGGACTCGGGCCGGTAGCGGGTACCTGCGCTCTAGCGATCGGCTCGGTAGGTTTCCTGGGCAAACTCGTCGCCGACGCCGTCGAAGAGATCGACCCCGGCCCCCTCGACGCAGTAAAGTCCGTCGGCGGTGGATGGTGGAACCAAATCTTCAGTGCTGTTGTACCGCAGGCTATTCCATCGATGGTTGGGTCCAGTCTGTACCTGCTCGACGTCAACATCCGCACCTCCACCATCTTGGGCATCGTCGGTGCAGGTGGTATCGGGTTTCTGCTGTTCGAGTCGATTCGCACATTGAACTTCCAGGTCGCCGGCGCGATCGTCATCGTCATCTTCGCCGTCGTATACATCGTCGAAAGGATTTCCGGATGGATCAGGTCACTCCTCGTCTGACACGGGCCGCTGTATGGACCCGCGACGGCATCGACATCCGGGAACTCGAAATTCCCGAACTCGGACCGGGGGATGTCCTCGTTCGCGTCAGCCTTGCCACAGTCTGCGGCAGCGACCTGCATACCGTGTCCGGACGTCGAGATGCACCGTGTCCGTCGATCCTCGGGCACGAAGCCGTCGGGCGGGTGATCGCCATCGGACGTGGCGCACGCCCTCAGGTTGTGGGGGAGTGGGGGCATCCACTCGCTGTCGGCGACCGGATCGTGTGGTCGGTGACGGTTCCCTGCAACCGCTGCGCGCGTTGTGTCAACGGATTCACTGCCAAATGTGTGAACGTACGCAAGGTGGGACACGAACCGGCACAGGGTCCGTGGACATTGAGCGGGTCGTACGCCGCGCACATTGTTCTGCCGAGAGGGACCGCAATCGCTCTGGTGCCCGACTCTCTGCCCGATGCGGTGGCTGCACCCGCTGCGTGTGCAACTGCGACAGTGATGGCGGCTCTCGAGGCAGCGGGGGATCTTACAGATAAACGAGTGCTGATCTTTGGGGCAGGGATGCTCGGTGTCACTGCTGCCGCTGCTGCTGTTGAAGCCGGTGCGGATGTGCGTGTCGTTGAACCGAATCCGAGTCGGCAACGCCAATCCCACAGGTTCGGCGCCTCCGACGACGATGGGGCAACGACCGATATCGCCATCGACTTCTCCGGTGTGTGGACGGCAGTGGATGCTGCACTACAGCGCCTCGATGTTGGCGGCCGACTAGTTCTTGCCGGATCGGTCTCTCCAGGGCCAGCCATTGCGGTGGACCCGGAAGACGTTGTTCGTCGGTGGCTGACCATCACCGGAGTGCACAATTACGAGCCTCGCCATCTGAGCCGGGCTGTGGCACTGCTCGCGACAACGTGCGAGAAATATCCGTGGGCGTCCCTGGTCGCCGAACCTGTGCCGCTCGACGATGTGGCTCGTGTACTTCGGCCTACATCATCGCCTGCCATCCTCAGGGCGTCGGTCGCGCCTTAGCGTGTCGCCGGGTCGTCCGGATCGCGTTCTGTTCGTCCGTGAGTTTCGTCGACGGCGGACGTCTCTAACTGCCAAGCCGCGACGGCCAACTGTTGACGCCTGCGGGATGTTGACATGCTGCGCATCACGAAGCCCCCAACCTCGAACGGTTGGGGGCTTCGTGATGTGTTTGTGCGGGCCCGCTGTTGGGCAACTTGTCGTCGCTGCGGTGCTTCTGCGTGCGCGGAAGGCGGGCGCCGCCATGCCGTTATGGCTACTTACTGCGTCTGCTTCCACTCCTGTTCGATCAGGCCCTTGAACTCCAGATAGGTCCAGTCCGAGTCCGGCGTAAACTGCTTGATTTGGCCATTCTCGATGTAGTCGAAATATTCGTAGTGCGTATTGTCGCTGTCCGGGTAGCGGTAGGACTGGATGGTGGCGCAAAACGCTTCGCCCTTCGGCAGCGGATTTTTCAGCTGGTGAATCTGGTAGTAATCCGGAGTCAAAAATGTCACGTCACCGGTATTGAACGTCACCTTGCCCCACGGCGTCAGGATCGCCGGGCTCAGCGCAGGGAAGAGTGATACTTCGATTTGCCCGTAGAGCACATGAATGATCGCGCAGGCCCGCCCGTGATTGTGAATGGGGGAGCCATTGCCCGCCGGCCAGATTTCCAGCACATAGGGCTGGCCCGGTGAATCACCCAAGTTGCTGTCAATCGTCACCCGCAGATAGCCGAACGCCGGGTCTTTCTTCTTCAGTTCCTCGTAGCAGATACAGCCCGGCGTCATGATCGAATGCTGAATCGCCTGCGCAAACTGCGGAAAATCCGGCGGCGTAATGGTGATACCCCGGCCGGCCACCGTCGCATAAAGTTGCTGGCAGGCTGGCGGCAGGTCAGTGATCACGCTGCTCAGGTTGAACGAGAGGCTTTCCATCGTCACGGTGTCCGAAGACACGATGTACGGCGAAGGGTCCAGGTTCACCGGAATCGGCAATATCTCCAGCGCGGTTACCGTCACCGGCGTCACTTGCACCCGCGCCAGGTCCTTCGGGAAGGCAAGCAGCTGCTCCTGCTGCGCATCATTCGCCCAGCTGTACTCGAGCAGCATCAGCGTCCGCAACATTTCCCCCTTGCCGTAGCGGACCCGGCTGTTATTCGAATCTAGGCTCAGCCAGTACGGCGTAGTCGCGCTCTCGGCGGTCAGCCCGATATCCTGGCCCTTGCCCACCTCCAGCGTCGTCCGCTGCTGGCCGCTGTGATACCAGAGTGTCACCGCGCCCCTCTCAACGGTCAGCCCCAGCGCCGGAAAGTCACTCTTTTCCGGCCTGAAAACGATGTCGAAGGGCGTTGGGTTCGCGGTAATCAGCACCGACGCCGTGCCTTGTCCCTTCACCACCAGCGGCGCGCTGCTTTCGCCTGCCGCCGTCTTGCTGCTGAACAACTGCAGCCTGTTCGGTGTCGCCGTAAATGTGTTGGTCATCTGTCTCCTTGTGAGCGCTGCACAGGGTATTGAGTTGTTGTGTGAGAACTCAAATCATCCCAGTTCAGTGGGTACACCGGAGGTGATATCCCACATTGCAATCGAAATACTGTGGGAGGGAATGACGCCGCCGGAGGCCAAAGCGCGGTGGTACCGCGCGATCGCCGACATCGACGGAGTGGCGCTAGTTGATCCGAGTGCTGTGGCGACGGCATTCGTTGCCGCGAGAGGCATTGCAAACCTTGGTGATTGGTCGGAAGTGCGCCGAATCGTCGACCAGCTCGGAGCGGGCAGAGACTGGAAGTCACAGTTGTTCTCGAAGGCTTCGAGGTCGTCCTTGGGCAGGCTGTAGTCGATGAGCTGCGAGCAGCGGTGGCATTCGGCACCTCGCATCTTGCAGTGCTGCCTGAACTTGACTTGAAGTGCTTTATGCCGGCGCGTACTACATTCGTTGGCCATCGGCGCTTACCTTTTCGGCGTCGGGTGCGAAGTTGTCGACGGTATGGGCGATCTCTCCGCGCGTTCCTACTTGTCGAGGGACAACCTCCACTTGCGCCTACCGTCGACGCGTTCGTCAGAACGCTGACAGTGGTATCTGAATCGATGCGTGAGCATGTCCAGTAGATGGGCAGGATTTCGGCATAGGTAACAGCACGTTCTGCCGCTGGCGAACCGGTTCGGGCGGATCATGTCGGTTTCCTGTCAACGCATGACTGTTGGGGAGGCAATGGACGTAGGAGTTGCTCGGCGACCTATCGGGGTGAGCCCCACAGATGTGGGTTTCCGAAGTGCGAAAATCTGAATCACACGGAATCGACGAGGTCGCCGGCACTTCGTAGTCGGTCGGTGTGCGAGAGCCTCTGAGTGAACCGCGTACTAGCGCACGCCGTTCCCTGCCGAGTGATCGACGATTGCGCGGGCGAGTGCCGCTGTATCAGTCGACTTCCCGCCGATAAGCTGGTGGATCTGCTGACTCCAGCTTTCCGATCATCGCTATTGCTTCGCTATCCCGATCGAGTTGTGCCCCAGCCTGTTCGAGAACGTCACGCCACGGCGCCGAGTAGGGGAGAACGAATGTCGTTGCAACGACATTGATCTGAGCGAACAAGCTCGGTGGTGGACCTGCATTGATCATCAGGATCTAGTCGGGCTCGACCGACGTAACCCGAAGTCCAGGAATATGATTCAGTGCCGATGACGGTTCCGACCAAGATGGCGATGCCGGTCGTCGCGAAGACGGCGCCGGGGAGGTCGAGGGAACCGCCCTTGGCGCGCTGGCCGGCGGGTAGGCTGCGGGCGCCGGCAATCGCTGCGATCAGGGCAACCGGTGTGCCCGCGAACATCACCCATCGCCAACTGAGTCCTTCGGTCAGCACTCCGCTCAGCACGACGCCGAGTGCACCGCCGAGTGCTGACGTCATGGCTCCGATTCCGAAGTCTTTTGCCCGAGCGTGGCCGGTGGGGAAGGTCTGACTGAGGGCGGCGAGGCCGGCGGGGGCGATCATCGCGGCGCAGACGCCTTGAATTGCGCGTGCTCCGACGAGCATCTCGGCAGAGGTCGAGAAGGTGCCGGCAATGCTGACGAGAGCGAACAGCAGAAGTCCGGAGACGAGAACTTTTCGAGTCCCGATCACGTCGCACAGACACTGTCACGTTAAGCAATCAAGCGCTGATTATGGTCGATCCGTGCTCGGAAACCTCCTGCTCGTGTGTGACTCATGAGGCTGGTGGGATTTTGGGGAGGCACCGAATGGACTAACGTGACAGTGCCCTCGCCACAGTTACCGCAATTCGTCCGTAGTGGCTGATCAATTGCGATACCTTGATCCCGATCAAAGTGCTGGACGCTCGTCTAGGCGCTCGTGTAGATCCGTTGCGTCGACGTCTCAAGAAAGGGAACCATGAAGCAGAGCAACACTCTTCGTGCAATCGGAGGCCTGAGCGTATGCGCTGTGGCGGCCGGATTCGCGGTCGCGATCGGCGGCGGAATTGCAACTGCGGCGCCGGGTTCGACCACCTGGACCGACCAATACAGCACCTTCACCCGCACCATTGACAACGCCACCCCCACCGGCGACGACACCGTCACCGTCACCACCAAATGGGCCCGCATCGACTCCAACTGGGAAAAGCTCAATTGGGTGAAGGACTACCACTCGACCTGCCTGACCTACGTTTCGGGTTCCGCGAAGGTCACCGACGCCGCCGGCGTCCACACCATCGAACCTTACGTCGAGATGGCCGCCGACTACACTGCCGTCGACTTCACCAGCCTCGGCTACCAACCGACCGCAAAGAGGGGTGTCGACACCCCGATCCTGAGCATCCAGTACAAGGTCGGCTACGACTGCGACCGCGGCACCATCCTGACCGCCGGTCTGATCTACAACGGCTCGCGCGGCACCGGCATCTACACCAACCCAGGACCGTCGATCAGGGTCGCCAAGAATACCTCGACCACCACACTGGATGCGGTCCCCGCGCGCACGAAGGTGGGCCAAACGGTGCCGCTGAGCGCCGCGGTCACGGGCGGCGCCGATGGAGACATCGTCGAGTTCTACGACGGTACAACCAAAATCGGGGAGAGTTCGTTGGCAGCCGGCAAAGCGACGATGATGTGGACGCCGGCGCTGGGCGCGCACATCCTGACCGCGAAGTTCCTGGGCACGACGAAGGCCAACGAGTCGGTCTCGCCAGCACAGAACGTCCCGGTCGCCCCGGCGGACGTCGCCACCACCACGTCGGTGACCGGTCCGGCCACCGCGGTTGCGGGCACGGACGTGATTCTCGGCGTACAGGTTTCGCCCGCCCCGGCCCTCGGCGGCAAGGTCCAGTTCAAGGACGGTGGCACCGACATCGGCGGCCTGGTCGACCTCGACACCCAGGGCAACGCCTCCACTACGGCGGCACTCGCTGCCGGCAACCACGCCATCACCGCAGTGTTCACCGGATTCAACGAACACCTGGCATCGACCTCAGGTGCACACAACATTGCGGTCACGCCGGCCAACGTCGACACCACAACCACAGTGACAGCTCCGGCCACCGCAACAACGGGAGTCGAAGTAGAACTGGTCGTGAACGTCTCCCCGACCTCGGCCGGTGGAACCGTCCAGTTCATGGACGGCGACAACAAGATCGGTCTTCCGGTCACAGTGGTCAACGGCAAGGCGACGCTCAAGCACACCTTCACGAGCGCCGGCACCAGCAATATCACCGCGGTCCATAGCGACGCCGCAGGTAACGTCATCTCGACCTCCGAGATCCGCACGGTCACAGTTACCGATACCGAGACCCCCGGCGGCGGCAACATCGGCGGTTCGCTGGGGAACATCTTCGGATCCTGAAGAACTGTCTACTGAGGCCAACAATATGATTGTGGACCAACAGAATTGAACTAGTTCCCGATCATTGAACTAGTTCCCGATCATTGAACTGGTCACATAAGAGCCTGAACCTCAAGGGCCTGGGTCCGGTATCGCACCTGGATCCAGTCCCTCTTCGATTCCTGGTCAGTCCTCGCTGACCCACAGCGTCGGCGCCACACCACTTGAGAAGGCACTGTCACGTTAGCTGCGCCAGTCCATCGAGCGGTGTCGATTCCGGCGGGGGAAGCATGCATGATGGGCCTATCGCCCATCGTCGAGGGCGATCGCCCATCGCCGCATCGGTGCCCAGTCCCGACCCAGATGGCGGGGTCGATGACGGTATTGCCGAAGTCTTCGACGACGATCCCTATCTGCGGACCGGTAGTGGGGGACTGCGATTCGGAGGCCGGGGTCAACTTCACCCGGGAACCGACCGCAATGGCGTCGGCAGGCTTAGCTCCAGAGTCGGACGTGGATCTGATTTTGGCAGAGAATCCCCGCAAGTGTGGGAATGGGGAGGGCTACCCCGTTCGAGGTGACTCCTGAACTGAGAGTGTCGGTCTTGCAGTAAAGGCCGAATCCGATGATAACTTCGTTGCCTGTAATGCTGCTTTGTCACTTCGAAAAGATCCGAACCGTAGCCATCGGCGCAGGAATCTACCGCGCCATAGCCCAACTCGGAAACGATGCGAGCCTGGCTGTTGCCAAACGGAAACGGGCGCTGTGACATTCACCTTGTTTGACGAGTAGTAGCACGGTGGCATCCTGACGACCACGCGGCGTGGTGGTTGTACCGGCCACCTTCGGTGCTACCCCAGGAGGATGCTTTGCTGCGTTCTGCGATTCCTCGACCGTCGGCTCAGTCCAGCGGTTTCCGCTTCGTTCAGTCGTATCTCCTCGCACTTCCGCCCACCGCGGCACCGTATGACTGCCGCCGACCACCGAACCGAAATCCGCACCTGATTCCAGGTATGGGATCAGGTCGTCGAACAGACCGTCGCTACCTCACCGACGGCTTCGTGCGATGCCCTGTTGCGTACGAAAACTGTTGCACACCAAACAACTTGACAGTTTCGCCACAATGCTATTCACGCCCAAGGTGGCGAACCACCAGCATCTGAAGCATCTCGTCGCCGACTTCGGGATCGGCGAGTCGTTCCTGATCGCAACTGCGCTTGTTCCCCGGGCGCAGGTCGCTTGGAATAGTCGACTTCATCTATCGATCGCGGGTGCGTTCGACGGACCACGCGGCGATCTGGGTCCGGGAGGTGAAGCCGAGCTTGGTCAGCACGTGCTCGACATGGCCCTGAGCGGTGCGCGGAGAGATGAATAACTGTTCAGCGATCGCCTTGTTGGTCAGTCCTTGCGCCACCAAATCGGCAACCTGGCGCTCGCGGCGGGTCAGGTTCGTCGCGGCCTCAGCCGGCTCGGGTTCAACCGCTACGTGCTTCTCTCGGAGTGCGAACGCGACTGCGCCCTCGAATGTCAGCTCTCGGCCGTGGCGAAGCGCCACCTTGTACCCGCGTTCGCCGATCCCACCGACGATCTGTAGCCGGCACTCGTCGCGGTGAACGAGCAGGCTGGGAAATCGGACTGTCGGGCCGTCCACGATCTGCCACATTGCCATGGCCGAACCCCTCAAGGTGGCCGCTCGTCCGAACTCCTGCGCCGCGGCCGCAATCCATGCCAGCACGTCTAGGAACCATGCAGCGCTCAGCGGGTCGTCCACCGACCGCGTCAACCGCAGTCCTTCCTCGAACAGTGAGACCGCTTGCGCGGGGTCGCCCCGCTGCAACTCCGCCATACCCGTGGCCCACAACGAGTAGGTCCGGAAGACGGCTTCGCCGCAGGGTTCGGTGATCGCGAGCACTTCCGCGTGCCATGCGGCAGCCCGTTCCGCGTCGCCGAGTAATACCGTGGCTAACTCGAGACCGACCAGGCCCTCGACGATCTGCAGTCGCATGCCCTTCGAGCGGAAGACCCGGAGACTCGTCTCCAAGCATTCGCCTCCCCGGCCGAAGTCACCGGCTGCGAGTGCCAGAAGGCCCTCGACGTGGGTGATTAGGGCGTCTGACACGGCATCGTGGCCCTCCAGGTTCAGTTCACGCCCCTCCTTCACGCGGGCCATTCCGGCCTGGACATCGCCTTGCATTGAGGCAAGCGCGCTGCACGCATATAGCGCCTTGGCGCGTTCCGCCGGCGTGGCCGCGCTCGGGCAGGCCAATGCACGCTCCAGCCAGCGGCGTCCTTCGCTGAGCCGACCACGGGAAAGCCAGAAGGGATACAACGCGGTGGCCGTCCGCAGTCCTACGGCTGCTCCCTCCTCGTCCGCGGTGAGGCTGATCGTCAGTGTGTCGCGGAGATTAGCCTGTTCGCGTTCGAGGCGGGCGATCCACACCACTTGGTGAGGGCTGATCCACTCGTCCGCGGCCTGCAATGCAAGTCGTTCGTACCAGTCGCGGTACCGCCGGAGGAATGCCGTGTGCTCACCGGACTCACGGAGTTTCGCCTCGCCGTAGTCGCGGATCGTCTCCAACATCCGGTACCTCACGGCAGGACCTGACTCCTCGCGGATCAGGATCGACTTGTCGATCAAGGAGGTCACGCCATCCAACAGTTCGCCGTCGACGAAGTCTTCGGAGTAGATGCCCTCGGCTGCATCCAGTTCGAAGCTGCCCGCAAAGACCGCCAGCCGGTGCCATAGTTTCTGTTCCTGCTTCGAGCACAGTTCGTGACTCCAGTCGACGCACGCACGCAGCGACTGCTGCCGTGTCGGAGCCGAACGACTTCCCCTGTTCAGCAATCGGTAGCGGTCGGTCAGCCGGTCCTGGATCTGCTTCGCGGACATCGCCCGTAACCGTGCCGCCGCCAGTTCGATCAGCAACGGCAGACCGTCAAGCTGGCGACAGATCCCGACGACGGCGCCCTGGTTTTCTTCAGTGAGCCGGAACTCGGGAACGGCCGCCGCGGCACGCTCGACGAACAACCTGACCGCCTCATACTGTGGAAGTCCGTCCAACTGTGGTGCATGCCGCGGATCCGGGACCGACAACGGCGGAACCCGCATGACTGCTTCCCCGTCGATACCGAGTGGCTCGCGGCTCGATGCCAGAATGCGAATTTGAGGGCACCGGCGCAACAGCACCTCGCACAGTGGCGAGACCGCTTCGATCAGGTGCTCGCAGTTGTCCATGATTAGCAGCAGCCGACGTGATGCGAGATATTCCACCAACATATCCAGGGGAGGACGAGCGGCGCGGACGCGCAATCCGACGGCAATGGCGACCGCATCTTTCAGAGAGTCTGGGTCGTGGACCTCGGCGAGTTCGACCAGTCGTACGCCATCGCTGAAGGCCCTTCGAGAGTCTTCGGCGGTCTTCAACGCAAGCCTGGTCTTGCCGACCCCGCCGATCCCGGTCAGTGTCACCAAACGCGCAGCGGCCAGCAGTCGGCGCGCTTCGGTCAACTCACGACGGCGGCCGACGAAGCTGGTCAATGCGATGGGCAGGTTCCCGACCATGCCCGGTACGGCGAGCGCCATCGAACCGTCACTTCCGTAGACGTGTGCCCCGATACCTCCACGATACCGTGGGTACGCCGCCGACCGGCGGGATGTCCGCCACAGAGAACGCAGCGACGGGCTGCACAGGGGGAATCCGCTCTGTCCATGTAATGCTCGGCCGCCGGTGATGCCTGGAATTACGGGACCGACTGCGCCCGGCGAGCGCCCCGATGTTCGATCGGGCGAACGAGCCCGGCAAGGAGCCTTTTCGGGCAATGCCTACTTGTCTGGACACGACGCCTCGCTCTCCAGAGTTAGAGAAGAATTGCCAATACTGCTCTGGCATAGTCGATCTGGGCGTCGGTGACGATGCCCGTTGCCCTGAATGCTCATCATCTTTTTGCTCGTGAGAACTGATCACGTGATCGCTGCACGTGTGGCGGCGTCGGCTGCGAGAGCACCCCGCTCACGAGGGAGTCGCCGGTGCGTCGCCTGTTCAGCCAGGCGGGCTCGATCGTTCTCACGGGCGTATTCGGCGGCGGAGGACTTCAACCAGTCGATCTGCGCCAGCCTCCGCCGCAGGAAGGCGGTGGGGCGTGTGAGTTGCACAGCCGATACCCATCCGCAGGTTTGGGTGTCTTGGGTCAGTGCACGGGCGATGTCGCGGCCGGTCCATCGCCCGCTGAGGTTCAACCCATCTGACCATCACCTCGGATGGTTGCTGGTTGCAGTAGATCGCGCGGACCCGCTGAACTGTCGGTCCTTTCCGGATGTGGGGAGTGCATGGGGCGGTGAGAACCTGCCGGCCCCCCGGCGTAAGTCTCCAGCCGGAAGGCAGGCCGCGTGCGGCGACCTTGCCGCTGACGAACAACGTCTCGCAGCTTTGTCATAACCGATCGGGTCATGTCGAAACCCCAAGGCGCAAGAGCAGGGAAGTCGGGTACGTCCATCGCCTGCCGCCTCGCGCACACTGCGCGGAAGACCCATTGTGAAAGGCCCCCGACAGGTGCCGAGATGCTTGTTTAACCCTACGGATCGACAGCGATATAGAAGGCCCGGGGTTGGTCGATCGTCGTCGGTGGCGCGCACACAATGTGGAGGGCCTTGGTTTCGGTGTGCGGAGCGGTTCGTGCGCGGTCCAGCGGGTACCCGGTCCGCACGATCCCGCGCGGGGCGGATGGAAGAGGCACCCGTCGGTTTCGCACGTGAGACCACAAAGGGGCGGCTATGTCCGAGGAAATACTAGTCAAGCAAGCTCTGGCCAAGACAGCGACGTTAGGCGGAGCGGTTCTTCTAGTCACCGTCGGTGTGCTCGAATTCTTGCAGGGTATCTCCGCGATAGCCAAGGACGACCTCATCGTGGCGGGCCCCGAGTACACCTACCAGCTCAATCTGACCGCGTGGGGATGGATCCACCTCGTCCTCGGTATCGTCATCGTGGCGGTCGGTGTCATGTTGTTCACAGGGTCGACGTGGGCTAGGGTCGGCGCCCTGGTGATTTGCGGTATCTCGATCGTCGTCAATTTCCTGTGGTTGCCCTACTACCCGTGGTGGGCGATCACGATCATCGCCCTCAACGTGTTCGTGATCTGGGCGGTCGTTACATGGAACCCCGATATCATCTGAGCCGAGCGCCGTGTCCGACTTTACCCGTTGATGCTGATCATGCGGTGCGACAACAGTTTCCATCGAGGAAAGAACGCGGCTGGGCACCTCCCTGGGGTGGCCAGTGTCATCGCATCGTCACGTAAGGGTTGAATTGCATAAGGCCCTTACATCATGCTTGTCGCATGACAAGAACAGGGATCGCGCCGGTCAGTTGCATCCACCGCTGGGAGGCCGAATCTCGGCATCGGACGAGCGAAGGGACCGTCACCTACCTGCGCTGCCATTGCGGTTCGTGGCAGACCTTGCTTACCGAAGGGCTGTCAGGGAGCGCCGGGTCGGCCATAACCGCACCGATCAAGGCGAGGTCCAGAGCATGATCGACCGCGACCGGACGAATCGATCGCGCGTCACCAGAGCGAGCCCTTCCCGGATTAGGCGGATGCCAGAGTCGTCGCCCAGCGGTAGTCGGCTTTGCCGGCGGGGGTTCGTTTGACTTCGTCGACCAGCACGATCGTGCGCGGAATCTTATAGCCGGCCAACGTCTTACGGCAGTGTTCCTGAACGTCGTCCAGGGTTAGTTCCGGCGCTCCGGGGTAGATTGCGATCACCGCTGCGACCTGCTGGCCCATGCGTGCGTCGGGTGCGGGGACGACAAGTGCGTCGACGATCGACGGGTGGGCGTGAAGGGCTGCCTCGACCTCTTCGGCGAAGACTTTCTCGCCGCCGGTGTTGATGCATTGCGAGCCACGGCCGAGAAAGACGATGGTGCCGTCTGCTTCGACCTTGCCCATGTCACCGAGCACTGACAGTCGGGTACCGTCCTCACGGGTCGGAAACGTCCGAGCAGTCTTGTCCTCGTCTTTGTAATAGCCGAGCGGGACGTTGCCGATGCGCGCGATGTAACCCACGTCCTCGGAGCCGGCCGGGATCTCGTTCAGTCGCTCGTCGACCAGGACCATGTTCGGAGAGGGCGGCATTCGTAGATTGCCGGCCTCGTCAATGGAGAAGGCGCCGTCGTTACCGGACTCCGAGGCGCCGAAGTTGTCCCGCAACAGCAGGTCCGGCTTGACTGCCAGCATGCGGTCCCGAACGCTGGTGGACCAGATTGCACCGCCCGAAGTGATCGAGAACAGGGAGCTGAAATCGACCTCACCCTTGCGACGTTCCATCTCGTCGACCAACGGCATCCCCATGCCGTCGCCGACGATCAGGATCACCTGTACCGAATCCTTCTCGATCGCTTCGACGACCTTCTTGGGGTCGAAGTCGCGCCGCAGGACTACGCGAGCGCCGAGGGTGAAGAAGGTGAACAGCGAATACAACGCAGCGCCGTGCATGAGCGGTGCGGCAATGAGGAATGAGAGTTCGGGAAATTCCTTTGCAGCACTGGCGATCTCGGCGAGATCCTGCCGTGGCCCTTCGCCGTACGGGTTTCCGCCGGAGAGCGGCTTACGGAAAAAGTCGTCCTGCCGCCACATGACGCCCTTCGGGTATCCGGTGGTCCCTCCCGTGTAGAGCAGGTACAGGTCGTCGCCCGTGCGGGTTTCGAACTCCCCGGTGGACGGCAACTCGCGGGCCTCGGCTAAGGAAACGACGGTCACTGCGCGTGCCTTCGCGGCGGTGAGCAGTTCGGTGGTGATGTCGCCAATCACGATTACCGCCCGCACCTTCGGGCATGCGTCGAGAAGTGAAGCGAGGACACGCTGATGTTCGGGGAGTTCCACGACCACCGCGACCGAGTCGGAGTTGGTGAAGATGTACTCGAGTTCGGCGGGCGTGTACCGGTAGTTCACGTTGATCGGCACCGCGCGGATCTTGATCAATCCAAGAATTGAAGTGACGTGTTCGACGCTGTTCTTCAGGAACAGGGCGACATGGTCGCCCCGGGAGATGCCTGCCTTCGTGAGTAGATGGGCGGTCCTGTTGGCCTCTGCGTCCAACTGGCCGTAAGAGAAGTTCTCGCCTTCGTAGGTCAATGCAACGCGATCCGGTACGGAGCTGGCGACTGTCTCGAAAACGTCTGCGAGGTTGAACTGCATCGTCGGTCCTTTCAGAGGCAGCGCCGCGATGTGGACGCAGATTATCCTGAATCTAGACACGTTCCCTGCCGCCCGAAGCGAAACGCGCAGATTCGTTTCGTGCAGAGGCTGAATTTCTCAAATCCCAACAGCTGCACACCAAGTGGATCGACACCGGCGTGGTCTACTCCGACTCGAATGCGGGGCCTGGGTCGATCAGCGAATTATTGGTTTGGCAGATGGACGTGGGTAGGGTTCTCTTGATGCCGTGACTCACCTCAACATTGCCGATGTCGATTACTTCCTCCCCGATGGTCGACAGTTGCTCAGCGGTGTGAGCTTTCGAGTCGGCAACGGCGCCAAGACTGCATTGATCGGCCCGAACGGGACCGGCAAAACTACGTTGCTCCGCATCATCTCCGGGGATGCGGCCGCAGACGAAGGGGCTGTTACGCGATCAGGAACGCTGGGCGTGATGCGCCAGTTCGTCGGCCAAGTTCGTGACGAGTCCACCGTGCGTGATCTGCTGCTATCCGTGTCACCCGCCCCGATCCGCGACGCAGCACTGGCACTCGAAACCGCGGAGAACACGCTGATCGAGCGCGACGAAGAATCGACTCAGATGAAGTATTCGCACGCTCTGGCCGATTGGGCGGACGTGGGCGGCTACGAAACGGAAGACTTCTGGGACAAGGTCACCACTTCGGCTCTCGGCGTGCCCTACGACGTCGCGAAGTGGCGAGCAGCCAACTCGCTCAGTGGAGGAGAACAGAAGCGGTTGGTTCTGGAAGCACTGTTCGCCGGGCCTGACGACGCACTTCTTCTGGACGAGCCCGACAACTACCTCGACGTACCGGGAAAGCGATGGTTGGAAAAGACGATCTCGGAGTCTGCGAAGGTGGTCCTGTTCGTCAGCCACGATCGCGAACTGATTGCCAACGCCGCGACTCACATCGTCACCCTGGAACCAGGAATCAGCGGCGCTACGTCGTGGACACACGGTGGTGGTCTGGTTAGTTATCACCAAGCTCGTGAGGATCGCAACGCTCGCTTCGAAGAACTGCGTCGGCGTTGGGACGAAGAACTTGTGAAACTGCGTGCCCTGGTTCTCCGATTGCGTGAGAAGGCCAAGTTCAACGACGGCGTCGCTGCTCGGTATCACGCGTCGCAAACCAGGCTGGCGAAGTTCGAGGCGGCGGGGCCACCCGAGGCAATTCCGCTGCAGCAGAAGGTGACTGTTCGGCTCTCCGGTGGACGAACAGCCAAGCGCGCCTTGGTATGCCAAAATCTCGAGCTGACCGGGTTGATGAAGCCGTTCGATACCGAAATCTGGTACGGAGATCGAGTTGCCGTGTTGGGCTCCAACGGGTCGGGGAAGTCGCACTTCCTGCGACTCTTGGCGGGTGGAGGAACCGACCCGGGAACCGAGCACCTACCGGTCGAGGCGCTCGACATCGCTCCGGTAAAGCACGGCGGCACAGCGACGTTGGGCGCTCGGGTCCGTCCGGGACTATTTGCCCAGACGCATTCTCGGCCAGACCTGACCGGGAACACGCTGCTCGAGATCCTGCACATGGGCGACGAGCATCGACATGGGATGGGGCGCGAAGCGGCGAGCCGGGCTCTTGATCGCTACGGACTGTCCCTAGCCGCGGAGCAGAAGTACGACGATCTGTCCGGTGGTCAACAGGCGCGCCTGCAGATCCTGCTCCTGGAACTTTCCGGCGCCACGATGCTGTTGCTCGACGAGCCGACCGACAACCTCGACCTTCATTCGGCGGATGCCCTGGAGCAGGGGATCGCGCAGTTCGCCGGCACCGTCATCTCGGTTACCCATGATCGTTGGTTTGCGCGTGGGTTCGACAGGTTCCTTGTTTTCGGTTCGGACGGGAATGTGTACGAGAGTGAGTCTCCGGTGTGGGATGAAGCCAGGGTCGAACGGGCCCGCTGACGGAGCGGGGATGCCCCCGATGGTGCCTGATGACGACCCAGCACGCGACTGACTGCGTCGTTCTGTAACCGGTCTGCGGTCCTAGAGTTGCCCGAGGTCGGCAGACAGCCAGTGTTGTGGAGTCATGTAGATGGCAACCTGTTCGCCCAGCTGTGAACGCGCGAAATCGAGATACCCGTCGATTTTTTCCGGAGCCAGGTACCGCCGCGACACTTCGACCAACATTTCGTCTGTGCCCGGAACGATCTTGTCGACGGGACCTTCGACGCTCACATAGCGAATTGTCGGTTCAAGTCGTTGCGCCATGAGTGAGAAGTGCCCGGCAGACTCGATCAGGCGGGCCTTTGTCGAGCCCTTCCCCGTCAGAACCCAGGGACTTCCTCCTGGCGAATAGAGATACCAGATAGGGAGGGTCAACGGACCGCGCTGGGAACCGTTCGATACCGACAGCGCCGCTATATGGGGTTCGGCCAGGAATTGCTCACGCTCATTTTCGGAGAGTGCCATAATCCGAGACTACAACGGTCGTTGACGTCGCGAAATGACTTCGTCAGTTTCTGGCGCTGGTCAAGAACATCTGATTGGCAGTCTTGTGCCACAAAGAATGTGTGAGAGACGTTCTCGCCGTCTAGGATTCGGTCCATGCAAATCGATCGTGTGCGCGATGCCTATGCCGAGCGGGTGGACGAGTGCGTCGACGCTTTCGGATCGATGGATTCGGTGCACTGCGCGGATCGGGAGTTGGTGTCGGCCTGGTCGCAGGGAATCGATGGTCCCGTTGTCGACGCCGGCTGCGGGTCTGGCCAGTGGACCAACTACCTATTCGAACGCGGGGTCGAGATCGAGGGCGTCGACCTGGTGCCGGAGTTCATCGTGCACGCGAAGGCTAGGTTTCCGGATGTACCGTTCCGAGTCGGAAGGCTGGAAACGTTGAACGTGCCGGATGGTTCACTGGGTGGTGTGCTGTCGTGGTACTCGATAATCCACACGCCGCCCGCGGAGTTGCGCACGATATTGGCTGAGTTTGCGCGCTGCATCAGACCAGGGGGTGGACTCCTACTCGGGTTCTTCGAGGGTGCGACGGTCGAACCGTTCGCGCATCTTGTGGTCGAGGCGTATCGGTGGCCCGTGGAAGGATTGCGGTTAGAGCTGCTCGCGGCGGGATTCGAAACGGTCGAGACATATACGAGAACCGGCCCCGGCTACCGGCCGCACGGTGCGATCGTTGCCCGCCGCTCAGCTGTCTGATTCATTGCCCGAAAACGAAGGTTCTGACGTCACGAATCGGTGCGGATCGCTCACGCTTAACCCCAATGCTGTGTAACAGTAAGCGGATTGAGTGGGATTTACGTCATATGAAGAATCGTCAGTTGTTTGTCGCTGTAGGACTCTTTTCATTGGCCCTCACCGCGTGTTCCGGTGTCGATACCGATGGACCTGTGAGCGTGGGTTCATCGTCGTCAACCGTGCCCGTTTCGGTGAGCCGGACTCCGGTTACTGTTCCCGCGTCAGAAATGCCATCGGCGAGTTCGCTGCACTCGACTGTCGTCGATGCACCTGAATCGGAGACACCGCCGCCGCCTGCATACGTGCCTCCGGAGGCACGGGCCTGCGTCGATATCAGTTCGCCGGTCGTGAGCGAAGCGGTTCAATCGCTCGAACCATTTTCTGGTCGGTCATGGCGGGCCACGTCGGCAGGTGCGCCCTGCTCGACGTTGGTGTCGGTGACTGCTGATATCGAGGGCGCAACGGGGAGTTCGCCGACGAACGTCTTGTTCTTTGCCGGCGGCGAGTATCTCGGCACCGCGACCGCGAAGCCGACCGCGTTCACCCAGGTGGTCGGTGGAAATGACTACACGGTGGAGGTGCAGTACAAGTGGCTGGAACCAGGTGACGTCACCGCTGATCCCACCGGTGGTCCGGTGATCGTGCGCTACCTGTGGGACGGGTCGTCGGTACAGATGCTCGATCAGCTTCCGGTGCAGGTGACGGGCTGAATCGTTCCACCCGGGACAGGCGAGCTCAAAAATCTGTTCACGGCTAAATTCTTTAAAGGTGTTGCTGCACACCATAAGTCACTACTGTGTCACCTTGGGAAGTGACCACTTTTGCGTAGGGACGGATAGTTACCGGGCCGACAGCACCCTGCACATATCCGTGAACGCCCGACAAACGCACCGTGGCTTCCGGACCGTCGAATGGCTGGTTTGCCAGCAGTGGCACATCAGTGATTCCGCCCGGAGCCAGATTGAGAAGTAGTTGCTGCGACGGAATGATGTTGCCTCCGATTCCCGCAGTCCCTCCTGCCCGGTCACGCGTCGGATTGGACGCAATTCCGATATTCAGGTGGTTGTCGGTCGCCAACGCCCAGTCGAGGTTGGGCGAATTGACGACGACGATCGCACCGGGCAAAGAGATGGGGTAGCCGATCTGATAGCCGATCGTCAGTTTGGTACCGGTGAAACCGCCGGCGCCCGGGCCATCGATCTTCACACTGGCTGCGCCATCGTGGAAGAACTCGACACTGAGGGGCGAGCCGTCGAGCGGAGGGCTCGAATGGATGAATGTGTCACTCTGCAGGACTTCTATCCGGTTTCCTTTGGAATCGACGATCGAGCTGGAGTTGTCGATTCCGGCCGACGCGGTGGTGCTGCCAAGGGCGAGGACAAGGACCGTGGCAGCCCCGACCACCACGAACCGAGACCTATTCCCGAATGGGCCGCCACAAACCCGTGAAGTCCTCACGACGAACACCATCCCATTCGGTTGTGGTTTCCGACGCCTACCCAACAACTTTCGAGGTTGGAATCCGTCGAGGCTGCCGGAACGAGTTCGACGGCAAGCCCTTTTGAAGTACCCGTGTCACAGCTAGTCCAAACGGGCTCCGCCGCACGGTGGTTCGGTTAGCGAGCAACGGCGGCACCGCCGCGCAGGGGTGCGAGAGCACTGCTCCACGCAACAACCTGATCGAAGAGCACTCCGAGTGATGCGGCGTGATGGGCTGCCGGAGTGAACTCACTGAAGTTCACGAAGTCGGTGTACAGCGACAGCGCAACTTGGGCGCGGACATCGGCAACCTGAACCTCGGCCATCACCAGCCTGAGGTGTTCGACGGCGCGTGTGCCGCCGGCACTGCCGTAGCTGACGAAACCCGCCGCCTTGTTGTTCCACTCTGCATAAACGAAGTCGATGGCATTCTTCAGTGCGCCGGGTATCGAGTGGTTGTACTCGGCGGTGACGAAGATGAAACCGTCGAAGGATGCGATCTTGGCTGCCCATCGCTTGGTGTGAGGCTGGGAGTACTGCCCCATTGACGGAGGTAGCGTCTCGTCGAGATGCGGCAGGTTGTAGTCCGCAATATCGACGAGTTCGTAGTCGGCATCGGTACGTTCCTTGGCGTGGTCGAGGACCCACTGCGCGACGGGTGCGCCAATGCGGCCGGGTCGGGTGCTGCCGAGGATAATCGCGATCTTGGTCATTGTGGGGTGTCCGTTCCTGCGTGTGTGGGCTACTTTCCGGGTGAAGGCACGCCGCCGAGCTGCTGCGTGAGGAGAGCAGGTTGGCAACTCCCCAGTGTTCGACGATCTTTCCGTCGCGCAGCCGCATTGCGTGGACCGTCTCGAAGTGGATTTTCCGGCCCGTCGGTTCGATGCCGAGGAATGTTCCCCCGGTGCGTGCCGTGGTAAGCCTTGAAGATGGTGACGAGGTCCAGTTCAGCTGCCTGCCAGCGGATGTCGGCACGAAAGTCGGCGGACGACCACCTTCGCGGCTCGCTCACCGGGGTCGATCCCATGAGGATTTCCGATCCTTCGTTGCGCATCTGGACGCGGAAGTGACGCGTCGGCCGAGTTGGGTTCGGTCAGATGGCCGTTGGACGTCGCAATCGACGTGTCACGTGGTCTGCGCACGACTGTCGGTGACAAAGGCAGCATCGAAAGTCGTGTTACCCACCATGTGAGGAGTGCAAACGTCACGGGCGTCCGCCCGCGTGGCAATCGCGCGACGCTGGGAACCGTTCGATACCGACAGCGCCGCGATATGAGGTTCGGCCAGGAATTATTCACGCTGGTTTTCAATCGAGCCTAAGGCCGCATTCGCCGTCGCAATATTGCTCAGTCTGCATTCACCCCCTGGGGGTGAATTCTCGTCGCGCATGACAAAGCCTGATGTCCGAGGTGTTTTGATGGACTGGTACGGGCGTATTCGGAAGGTTGGAGGCATTCATTTGGAGGTTTCGATGACCGATGACGTGCTCTGCTTGCCAGATACGCGTCGAGGCTACTTCGTCAGCGGGGAGCGGTCTGATCCTGTCGATTGCACCGTCAGTGATTTCGCCAGATTCGGACCACCCCCCAGACAATTTGGGCTCATCCCACGATCTCGCCTGTATGCCACTCTGAATTCGGCAACCGACCACGCCGGACAGCAAGGGCATGTGACACTCCTTTGCGCTCCTGCCGGAACCGGCAAGTCGATGTTGCTGAGTCAATGGTGTATCGAGATTGAAGCGGGTACACAGATAAGGTGCGCTTGGCTGAGCCTGAGCGAGCACGAAAACAATGTGTCGGTATTTTGCGCATCGCTCCTCGCGGCCCTCGCGCGATCGGTGCCCCTGGCGAGCACTCGCCCGCCCGCAAGTTTCGACGCGTTCGATCGATTCATCGGTGATCTTTGTTCGGAGATAGAGGCGCTCGAAACTCCGATCGTATTGATCCTCGACGATGCTCACGAAATTCACGACCCTATCGTCGTCAGCTTTATCGATCGATTTCTCAGCGCGACGCCGGCAAATCTGTCTGTTTTAGTCTCGGCTCGATACGAACCGCCGCTGATGTGGCACAAGCTCTCTCTTGACGGGCGACTCTTTCGCGTCGAATCAGCCGAGCTTGCGTTTGACGCTACCGAAATTGCGACGGTCCTCGGCAACTGCGGGGTTGATCTCGATGATCGCGCGTTGGATACCGTTGTGAAACGAACCCAGGGTTGGGGGGCTCTGGTTCGATTCGCGGGAATGTATCTGGCCGGGCGGCAGGACATCGCCCAAGCTGTTGCGGAATTTGCGAACACTCCTCGTCCGGTATCGGATTTCCTTGTAGGAGAGCTAATCTCGGTGCTGCCGCGGCGTTCAACAGAATTCTTGCTGCGCACGTCGGTCGTCACAAGTTTCACGCTGGAGTTGGCCGTCGAGTTGGCGGGTGATTCTGCCGCCGCCACAGTGGCCGAGCTCGAGCGTGTGAACATGCCCATCGCGCGCAGTGATAGCACCGAAAAGCTGACGTGGTACTCGTATCACCCCATGCTGCGGGCCTACTTGTACGCCGAGTACCGCCGAACGGATGCTTCTGCCGTGCGGGATGCGCACCGAAACGCGAGTGCCTGGTTCGAAGCGCATCGACACGATCTCACCGCTTTCGAACACGAAACGATTGTCGGTGACCCCGAACGTACGAGAGCGTTTCTGGACCGCCGAGGATTCGGTATCGTCCTCGACGGATACGGCCAGGAACTGGTCGGTGCGCTCTCTCGCGTGCCCACCGAAGTAGGGGAGTATCTGGGCACTCGCCTGCTGCAACTAGCGGCAGCGGTGGCAAGTCGAGACTTCGCTACGGCAACGACCTATATCGACCTTCTGGAAAAGTCCACGTGGCCAACTGACGCGCAGTGCACCCTGTTCCGCGCCCTGCAGCTCGAAACCGTACGATGCCTCGCCGAACCCGGGCATTCCCGACTGACCGGAGATCTCGCCGGTAGACAAGCAACCGGCGACTGCGACATCGACGCCTACGTGAACCTGCAACTAGGGATGTCGCACAATCTCGGCTACGCCTTCGGCGAGTCCGTGACTTGCCTCGAACGAGCCGTCGCATTGGGAGAATTGCGTCATCGGACCGCAGTTGTTCTCGCGGCAATCACGAATATCGCCATTACTTCAGGACACTCGGCCGATATCGCCGCAATGTCGGAGCGGGCGCACTTCGCACTTCGATACGCCGCCAGGAACACCGCGGGAAACCGCCCGATCACCGAACACAGTGCGTCGGTCGCAGCGCTTGCCGAATACTTGCGTGCCGAGCCTCCTCACCCGACGACCGTCATCGACTTTGCCGACCTCACCCCCGTCAATGTTCTGGGAGTCGACGTACCAGCGTTCGGTTTGCGTGCAGCAGTTACCTTCGCGCTGCAGCAACTGGACCTGGCAGCCAACGATCGGCGACCGCTCGCGGCGACGTTGCGTGATACGACTATTCGACTGATTGCCGACGGTGATCACCCGATGGCGACGTTGTCGTTGATCCCCCTCGTAGTCCACGCCTGCCTGAATATCGGTGAAGTGGAATGGGCGACGAGGATCATTTCCAAGGCATCCGATCAGTTCGGTGAAACACCCGACATCAGGCTGGGACGTGCCGCGATATATCTCGCCACGGGAAAGCTTTCCGACGCACGGAGTGAAGTCGACACCGTGACCGCCGCCGCTGACCAACTCGTCCTGTCCGGCCCGGTATACCTGGCACTCCTCGACGCCTGTATCCACACCAGGCAAGGTCATCAGAGTTACGCCTGCGCGGCACTCGTCACAGCGTTGACGCGGGCGCGAACAAGCACCGTTCTTCGACCGTTTCTGGATATGAAGTCGATAGTGCGCCCGATGCTCGCTATCTTCACCGGCCGCTTCGGGGAGAACGAAGACTTTGCAGAACAGATAAGAAAGCGACTGGGTCCGGCAGAATCGACGGGTCGGCAGATTTTGACTCCGACAGAACTCAGTGTTCTGCGCGAACTTGCCTCCGGTGACACTGCTGAAGCAATCGCGAAGACTTTGTGGGTGTCGGTGAATACGGTGAAGACGCACTTGCGCGGTATTTATCGCAAACTCGAGGTCGGAAACCGCCGGGCAGCGTTGCTGGAAGCACGGTCCGTCGGACTTCTCTAGATTTTTTGTCGTCACACTTATCTCGAGCTGATCGGATCATTCTGGCTATGCGGCAAAAATCGATAACGGCCGTGTTCGCTGAATTCCGCTACCGAATCGAAGTCTGGACAACCGCAACGAGTGAGCGTCGACTGGCCCTTCGGGTGTCACTCGATGTTGCGCGGGCGGACGTTGTCGACAGTGCGATGACGCTGGCCGCGCAGTCATTCACGTCGCTATTACCGGTGATCATTGCTGCGGCAACGCTGGAGCAACTCGAACCGCTTGCGTCGAAGATTCGCGGCGAGTTCGGAATTGCCCTGTCTGGGTTAGGTACTGAATCGTCTGCTTCGGCGGCGTTCGGAGTGGTGGGTGTGTCGATGTTGGTGATCAGTGCAACCTCCTATGCTCGGGCGCTCGGCAGGATGTACGGACGTCTGTGGATGGTCCAAGCGGTGACCGTTCGGCAGGCGTGGCGGTGGATGGCCGTGGTCGTGTTGATCGCTGTCGCAGTCGCTTCGAGTATGTGGTGCAGTGCGTTGTCCGGGATTCGCCCACTCGGTCCGATCCTCGAACCACTCGTCGTATTCGCGGTGTGGGTCCTCGCCTGGTCAGGTGTCCCACGTTTGCTGACGGGTCGACAGTTGAGCCCGCGAATGATCTGGTGTTCAGGGATTCTCACCGGTGCGGGACTGACAGTTCTACATGTTGTGAGCGCATTGTTCCTGCCTCGGATGGCTCGCACATCCGAGGAACAATTCGGGGTCCTGGGTGTGATGTTCACGTTGGTCGGCTGGTTGTTCGTCTTTTCCGCAATTGTGGTCGTTGCCGCGTGCATCTGCAGTTCGTTCTCGCGTGAACCAAGCCGCGCCGGAGCATGGCTACGCAGTGGGTGTAGCGCAGAAAGTCCGGTCGCCATACCTGCTGCTGGGTGATTGCGTCGTCGACGACTATGTCTGTGCCGTCAGGAAGTTCGGGAGGTGCGTGTCGTTCCTCATCCGCTAGGGATGAGGGCTGCGAGGTAGGGATCGGGAACACTGAAGGGACATGTTGCTGCGATCCGAACTTGGCCTGCGGCCGCCGTCGGATCCACGAATTTGGCCAGTACCAGGCGCTTTCGCGCCGGTGAGAGGAAGATGGCTGTTGATGAGCGTTCCCACTCGATATCAGTTCCTCATCGACGGAGAAGTCTCGGAGCGGGTCGCTGCAGCTTTCCCGGAGCTCGATGTCGCAGACGCTGTCGGAGGATGCACCAGCTTGTACGGTCGGGTCGGGGACTCCTCGAAAATGCGCGGGATCATGGCCAGACTCGACGTACTGGGACTGACAGTGGTGGAGATGCGCAGACTCCCGGACTAGTTCGAACGCAGCTCACTCTGCCCTTGCTGTAAAAATTGTCACAGCCATTGCAGCACATGGCATTTCGATCTGTCGGAACGGGAGGCCTCGAGTGCGCGCACGACTCATCTGTTTCGGGTGATGCATGTACTCGAGTTCGGGTGGAAGTCTCTTCCCGTTAGCTCGATTCGTGAACTTCGAAGGGGAAAATACATGGCGCACACGGTCGAAAGACTGGACAGCGCTCCGGCGTGGATGCTTCCACGCGGTGTGATCGTCCTGCTCGGTTTGGCGGGGTTGATCGTCACAGTGGCGGGCTTAACTGCGTTCTCGAGTGTCATCGGGCCTGTCTTTCTCGCACTGATGCTGACCGTGGCCGTTCATCCTCTGCCGGGATGGTTGCAGCGCAAGGGATTACCGCGATGGCTCGCGACACTGTTGGCGCTGGTTGCGGTCTACGGCATCTTGAGCACGCTCGTCTTTTTCCTCATCTACTCCGTAGCTCGACTGGGAACGCTGCTCCCGGCCTATGCGGACGATTTCGACCAACTTGTCGATTCGGTGAAAAGCACGTTGAGTAACAACGGCATTGGATCCGATCAGGTGCAGAGCCTGCTCTCCGGTATCGACAGTGGAGTGCTGGTCAGTGCCGTCACGGGGGTACTCGAAGGTACCCTCGGCTTGCTTTCCAACTTGGTGTTCTTGGTGGTGTTGCTGCTGTTCATGACAGTGGACGGCAGTTCTTACACCGAGCGCATGCACACACTGTTGGCGGCGCGACCGGACATTGCGGGAGCATTCACATCGTTCTCTTCCGGAACGAGAAAATATCTGATCGTGTCGACGATCTTCGGCGCCATCGTCGCGGTTCTCGACATGGGGTTGTTGTGGGCGCTGGGCATCCCGCTGCCAATCCTGTGGGGTCTGCTGTCCTTCATCACCAACTACATCCCCAACATCGGGTTCGTCCTCGGGTTGGTGCCACCGGCACTGTTGGCGCTCATGCAAGGTGGCGTGGGATCCATGGTCACGGTGATCCTGCTCTACAGTCTCATCAACGTCATCATCCAATCGGTGATCCAACCGAAGTTCGTCGGTGATGCGGTCGGACTGTCCGTCACGCTGACCTTCTTGTCATTGGTGTTCTGGTCCTGGGTACTCGGTCCTCTCGGCGCAGTCCTCGCAATTCCGCTGACACTGATGGCGAAAGCGTTTCTCGTGGATATCGATCCGTCGACTCGGTGGGCCGATATCCTCTTGCGAGACACGATTCCGGCGACGGAGGCAGTAACTCTGAATCGTGAGTGCACCGGCGGGGAACTCGACGACCGTGACGACGAGAACGAGAAGTCGCAGCACCCGGAAGCAGAACCCGAAACGCCGGTTGATGCGGACAGCGTCCCGGCCACTGGACCGGGCCACTAGTTCCACTTCCTATACCCATTGTCGCTGACGCTGCCGATGTGGCGGCGTCAGCGATCCCTTTCGCGCCATCGCAGTACGTCCAGCGCAACCGCCACGTTGACGCTGGACTCGGAGAGTGGGCGGGGAAGTAGATCGTCGGCGCGGGCAAGTCTGCGCAGCAAAGTATTTCGGTGGGTGTAGAGCCGAGTCGCAGCTCGGGATGCGTTGCACTGCTCGGCGACGAAAGTCCGAACCGATTCCTGAAGTTCAGGGCTCGCTGACTCGAATTCACCCAGGACGTGCTTGACGAACGCACCGGCACGATCGGCATCCGCGGTAATAAGCGCGACCAGTTCGACGTCGGTGAACTTCGCGATCTGTTGCGGTGAATGTAGACGGGCCATCATCTGTTGAGTGGTGAGGGCATCGAAGTGGCTTCGGCGGAAGCCTGCGATGCCGTCGGCGTTCGGTCCGATCGCAATCCGGACATCGGGCGCAGAGCCGATCGTCCGCAGCAGCGAGTCCGTATCGACGGTTCCGCTGCGCGCCCACACCCACCGGGTTGCCGTGCTGGCCAACACGATCAGTGGGCGCGGCACCTCAGCTGCCTGCCCGAAGGCCTCGGCTGCCCGGTCGAGCCGGGTGAGGTCACCGTCGGGGTTGTCGGTCCAGATGACTGAGGCTGTATGTGGGCCGGTCAAGGCATAGCCGAGCCGGCCTTCGGCCCGTCGACGGGGGATAGGCGCGCCGCCGAGAATCAGGGCGACGGTCTCGCGAAGTTCAGCGTGTGTGCCGCGGGTGAGTTCGTCGCGTTCCAATTCGATTTGAGTTGCGATGCCGGCCAGCGTTTCGTCGACGAATGCGCTGATCGATTGGGAACACACGTCGAGTAATTCGCTCAGCAGCGATGGATCCGAGGTCAACTCGAATGCGATCTGCATCAGCCGCCGCCAGGCCACTCCTTCACCGACCCGGTAAGCATCGAGCGAGTACGCGTCGAGTCCCCGGCGAACCAACTCGCGGGCGACGTTCATCGGTTCGGGTCCGGCATTCGGTGGTACCGGTACCCCCGGGGCTCGTACGTTGGCGGTCCCCCAAAAGTGCATGTTTGCACGGTTGCTGCGACTGACAGCTGCGGCGAGTTCGGGGTCCGCCGCGATTGTCGGGTTGGCCCCGAGCACGGCGTCATCCATTTCGTCGAGCCATGCCGGTCGGGCATTGACCACGACCTGTGCGCATTGCCGGATCAGGTCTTGGACCTGCGCAGAGGGTGGGTTCCAGGACATCCGGTAACCCTACGGTGGTGGTGCAATCTGCACCACCATCTGGGCAAATTGAGATGTTCTGACCTGTTGCCGAGAGTGTTCGCTACGAGACGATTGTCACATCGTTTCAACCCCAACAGGGAGAAGTCACAATCATGACCCACATCGAGAACGTCGAGGTGCTGATCGTCGGCGCCGGTATCTCCGGCATCGGCGCTGCGTACTACCTTCAGCAGGAGCACCCCGGTCGCACCTACGCCATCCTCGAAGCGCGGGGTGCCACCGGCGGTACTTGGGACCTGTTTCGTTATCCCGGGATCCGCTCGGATTCCGATCTTCACACGTTCGGTTACGAGTTCAAGCCGTGGCGCGATGAACACGCCATCGCCAGCGCCGACAAGATCCTTACCTATCTACGTGAGGCCGCCTCGGAGAACGGTATCGACGAGAAGGTCCGGTTCCATCACAAGGTGCTCGGTGCGGCATGGTCGAGCGCCGAGGCACGGTGGGTTGTCGACGTCGAGCGGACGGACACCAGCGAAGTGCTTCAGATCAGTGCCAACTGGATCTTTTGCGCCGGTGGCTACTACCGGTACGACGAGGGCTACACCCCGCATTTCGAGGGTCGTGAACGATTCGCCGGAGAGGTCGTGCATCCCCAGCATTGGCCGGAAGACCTCGACTACAGCGGCAAGAAGGTCGTCGTCATCGGTAGTGGCGCTACTGCCGTGACCCTGATTCCGTCAATGGCCCGCACCGCCGGCCATGTCACGATGCTGCAGCGGTCACCGACGTACATCATGCCGGTGCCGTCGAAGGACGCCTTCGCCAACATTGCCAAGAAGGTACTGGGGGACAAGCGCGGATACGCGTTGACCCGGCGTAAGAACATCGTCAAACAGCGTGTGGTGTACCAGTTCTGCCAGAAGCATCCGGGTGCGGCCCGGAGACTGATCCGGCATCTCAACGCGAGGCAACTTCCCAACGGCTATCCCGTCGACGAGCATTTCAGCCCCAATTACAACCCGTGGGATCAGCGGGTGTGCGCGGTGCCCGACTCGGACCTGTTCGCGGCGATCAGCAATGGCAGTGCTTCTGTGATCACCGATCGCATCGCGACATTCACCGAGCGGGGTATTCGTCTGGAATCGGGCCGTGAACTCGAAGCCGATATCGTCATCACCGCTACCGGGTTGAACATGCAGGCCTTCGGCGGGATGTCGCTGTCCGTCGACGGCAAGCCGGTCAACCTGCCGGATACGGTGGCCTACAAGGGCATGATGATCACCGGCGTGCCGAATTTCGCGTTCGCCATCGGCTACACCAATTCGTCGTGGACGCTGAAAGTTGGTCTTCTCTGCGAGCACTTCTGCCGGTTGTTGGCCCACATGGATGAACACGGCTTCGACACCGCCCGCCCCGAACTGGACAATGCGACTATGGAAACCCGTCCGTTGCTCGACTTTTCGGCGGGATACGTGCAGCGGGCAATGGGTGATCTGCCGCGCCAAGGCACCGGGCGGCCGTGGTTGACCTCGATGAGCTACCACACCGATGTGAAAATGCTCCGCGGAGACACTGTCGTCGACCCCAACCTGAAATTGACGGCCGGCGCTCGGAGTGCCGCTGCATCCAAGGCGAGCAAGGCATGAGCATCACTGATCGCTTCTTCGTGCGCACCGACGGGAACCGCGTGTGCTTTCGAACATCCGGTGATCCGGCCGGGCGACCAATTGTTCTGATTGCCGGGCTGACTCTGGATTTGACCTCGTGGCCGACAGCAATGGTGGACGGTCTGGTCGAGCGTGGGTTCTACGTCATTCAGCCGGACAATCGCGATGTCGGGCGGTCGACCTGGGCAACGACCAAGCCGCCAAGCCTTCTCCGGCGCCTCGCCCGACGGCCCCGCTCCGACGGTTACGACCTGGGGGATATGGCCGAAGATACTGTCGGACTGCTGGATCACCTCGGCATCGCACGCGCGCATCTGGTCGGAATGTCGATGGGCGGGATGATCGCCCAGACCGTCGCTGCCCGGCACCCGGATCGGGCAGCATCGCTGACGTCGATCTTCTCCACGACCGGGAATTCGCGGGTCGGGCAACCCGCAGTGTCGACACTGAGACTGCTAGCCAAACCTGCTGCGCGGAAACGTGATTCGTTCATCCTGCGCCACCTCGAATTGATGCGGCACATCGCCGGTCGTAGATTCCCGTTCGAAGAGGCAGCGGCGGCCGACTACGCCGCCGGTGCATGGGAACGGGGGCCGGGACCGATGGCCGGATCCGGGGTCGCGCGGCAGATCAACGCGATCCTCAAGTCCGGTGATCGCACTGCCGAACTCCGCAACGTCACCGCTCCGACTGTCGTAATCCACGGTGATCGTGACCTGATTGTGGCTCCCAGCGGAGGACGCTCGACCGCGGCGGCGATTCGCGACAGCCACCTTGTCACCGTCGCCGGAATGGGCCATGACCTCGCCCCCGGAGTGATCAACCGGATCCTCGAGCTGATCGCTCAGAACGCCGGAAGGGCAGCTGAACAAGCGGGATCTGGCCTCAACCGATTACCGAAGACAACGGAACTCCGATCATGACGTTCATTTCGCCGCTCGATGCCATGTTCCTGGCGTCGGAAACCCGTGAGCATCCGATGCATGTCGGTGGTCTGCATATTTTCCGGTTGCCGGAAGGTGTCCCCGCCGATTACCTGCAGACGCTCCACCGACAACTGCTCGAGTGCACTGAACTCGCACCGATGTATCGGCGAAAGCCGGCGTGGCCCGGTCCCGTTCTCGGCGCGCTGCGGTGGGCCGACGACGCCGACGTGGACCTCGAATATCACGTTCGGCTCTCGGCGCTACCCGGGCCCGGACGGGTCCGTGAACTGCTTGTCCTGGTCTCTCGATTACATGGCAGCTTGCTCGACCGCCACCGTCCGCTGTGGGAGTTTCATCTGATCGAGGGGCTGGACGACAACCGATTCGCCGTTTACGTCAAGGTCCATCACGCTCTGACCGACGGGGTGAATGCGGTCCGGAATACGATGCGCATGCTGTCTCGGGAGCCGACCGGCGTGTTGCGTGCACTGTGGTCTCCCGGTCCGCGCCGCACCGTACCGTTGGTCGCGCCCGCCGCAGCCTCCATCGCGCCGCTGGCCCGGGCGGGAGTTCTGGCCGGAAACATGGTGGGAGTGTTGCCCACGCTCGCCCGCGCGGCAGTCGTCGGGGTCCGAAATCCTGACGCTGCACTGCCGTTCAGCGCGCCCATGACAGTGCTGAACCGGCCGTTGACGGGCGCCCGCCGGTTCGCGTCGCAGTCCTGGTCGCTCGAGCGGATCACTGTGGTAGCCAAGCGGTACGGCGCCACACTCAACGACGTCGTGTTGGCAATGTGCTCTGGTGCCTTGCGAGAGTACCTACGCGCCGAGGATGAATTGCCGTCGAAATCATTGGTGGCTGCTGTTCCCGTCGCCCTGCGCCGAACGGACGGGGACGGCAATGCCGTAACCATGGTGCTGTGCCGGCTAGCCAGTGATATCAGTGATCCGGCCACGCGACTGAGGAGCATCCAGGCGTCGATGGTCGCGGCCAAGGAAACGATGCGAGGCCGCACTCAGCTCCAATTGTCGACGATCGGCATGTTGACATCGATCGGGCCGAGTGGAATCAATGTGATCCCCGGATTCGCCGCGTCCGTACCGCCGCCGTACAACGTGGTGATTTCGAACGTGCCGGGTCCGCGCGAGCGATTGTTCTGGCATGCCGCCTCGTTGGAGGCGTGGTATCCGGTGTCGATGCCGATCGAAGGACAGTCGCTCAATATCACCGTGCTCAGTTACGGCGGGAACCTGGAGTTCGGGTTGATCGGCTGCCGACGAAACGTCGCGCATCTGCAGAGGTTGCTCGGTCACCTCGAAGACAGCTTGTCTGCGTTGGAAAATCACCCGACAGCGACCACGCCGAAGGCCGCAAGCGGGGTTACTTCTGGCTGACGCTGCGCCAGCAGTAGTCGGCCAGCAGGACACGGGTATCGGGAACAAACAGCCACGACGGATCCTGCAGGTGGGCGTCGAGTTCTTCTGGCGTCCACCACCATCCGTCGGCGATTTCGCTGGGCTGATGGTGGATCGGGCCGTCGTACCTGAGCTCGAAGGCAAACAAATGGCAGCGTAGTGCGCGTCCGTCCCACTGGCCGTCCCAGGTTGTTCGCGCAATTTCCTCGAGTCGCAACGGCGCATCCTTGGTGCCGAAGATCCCGAGTTCTTCGCCCACCTCGCGCACAGCGGTCTCGTACGGAGATTCTCCCGGATCTACGACGCCACCGGCGATGCAGTCGTGATGACCACCGAAGACGGTTTTGCAGGCAGTTCTGCGGTGAACGTACACGTGCTGACCGTCTGTGGAGCGCACCAGAACACCGGCGCTGGCGTGCCACAGACCGTCCCGGTAGACGACTGAGCGGGGCGTCTGGCCGATGGGATTGCCGTCTCGGTCATAGACGGCAACAACCTCGTCCGACGGGTTCGGCTGGGCGGCAGGCGGCTGATCCATTCTTACTACTGTGCCACCACTGCGGGTAATCATGCTCGATCGCATAGTCTCGAAGTTATGCAGCGGATTATCGGTGTCGAGGTCGAGTACGGAATATCTTCACCCAGTGAGCCTTCGGCTAATCCGATACTCACGTCCACCCAGGCGGTGTTGGCGTATGCGGCGGCCGCGGGGGTTCCCCGGGCTCGGCGCACACGCTGGGACTACGAGGTCGAATCGCCGCTCCGTGATGCCCGCGGCTTTGATCTCGGGAGGTTGAGCGGGCCTGCTCCCGTGATCGACGCCGACGAGATCGGTGCGGCAAACATGATTCTGACCAACGGTGCGCGCCTGTACGTCGATCACGCGCACCCGGAGTACTCGGCACCCGAGGTTGCGGATCCGCTCGACGCGGTGATCTGGGACAAGGCCGGGGAACGGGTCATGGAAGCCGCCGCACGGCATGCGTCCAGTGTTCCGGGTGCGCCGCGGTTGCAGTTGTACAAGAACAACGTCGACGGCAAGGGTGCGTCGTACGGAACCCACGAGAACTACTTGTGCTCGCGCGACACCCCGTTCAACGACATCATTGCCGGACTGACGCCGTTTTTCGCCTCACGTCAGGTGATCTGCGGTTCCGGACGCGTCGGGATCGGGCAGTCCGGCGACCAAGCCGGTTTCCAGCTTTCTCAGCGCGCCGATTACATCGAGGTCGAGGTCGGCCTCGAGACGACGCTCAAGCGCGGGATCATCAACACTCGCGACGAACCCCATGCGGACGCCGACAAGTATCGGCGTTTGCACGTCATCATCGGCGATGCAAACCTGGCCGAGATGTCGACGTATCTCAAAGTAGGAACGACGGCTCTGGTACTGGATCTGATCGAAGCGGGAGTCGACCTCACGGATCTGCAATTGGCCCGTCCGGTCACCGCTGTTCATCACATCAGTCACGACCCGACGCTGCGCAAAACTGTCGCCCTCTCTGACGGGCGTGAATTGACAGGTCTTGCACTGCAACGGATTTACCTCGATCGCGTCGCGAAGTTCCTCGACAGTGAGACTGATCGAGACCCGCGGGCGGACGACATCGTCGAAAAGTGGGCGATGGTCCTCGATCTACTCGAGCGGGATCCCATGGAGTGCGCGAACATTCTCGACTGGCCGGCGAAATTGCGTCTGCTCGAAGGCTTCCGCAACCGTGAAGGGTTGGCGTGGTCTGCGCCGCGCTTGCATTTGGTCGATTTGCAGTACTCGGACGTGCGCCTCGACAAGGGGCTGTACAACCGTTTGGTGGCCCGTGGATCGATGGAACGGCTTGTCACGGAACAGCAGATTCTCGACGCAGTGAGCAATCCGCCGACCGATACGCGCGCTTACTTCCGAGGTGAATGCCTGCGCCGATTCGGCGGTGACATTGCTGCGGCAAGCTGGGATTCGGTGATCTTCGATCTCGGCGGTGAGTCGTTGATCCGGATTCCGACCATGGAACCGTTGCGCGGCACCAAAGCCCATGTGGGTGCGTTGCTCGACTCTGTCGACAGCGCAGCGGAGTTGGTGGATCAGCTCACCCACTGATTCCCGTACAGATTCATCGTCGCGTCTCCCGGCACGTGACGGTGCCGCTCGGTAGGGTAAAGGTCCGAGCGGGATCAGTTACCGACTCTGCTGGGCCGAACAGGATGCTCGCGAGAGCTCCCTTCACATAAGGAGGTCGACGGCGATGGCTCAAGAACAGACGCAGCGTGCCGGTGGCGGCGAAGACGACGAAACCACGGGCGGCGACGGTAGTGCCGGCCAGGAGCGTCGTGAGAAGTTAGCTGCTGAAACCGACGACCTACTCGATGAAATCGATGATGTGCTGGAAGAGAACGCCGAGGACTTCGTTCGCGCGTATGTCCAGAAGGGCGGCCAGTGACGGGCGGTCGCGCTCCCCGGTTAGCTGACGGGGACACACGGCTGAGCTTCGGCTCCAATCTGTCGTCGTTCACGGAATATCTTCGAGTGCATGCACCGGAACATCTTCCGCAGAACCGTTTCGCCGACACGGGAGGTGTAGTCATGGGCGGGGGCGATCTCGCTCCGCACGGAACCACCATCGTCGCGATCAGTTATGCCGGTGGTGTGCTTCTGGCCGGAGATCGTCGGGCAACGATGGGCAATCTCATCGCCAGTCGCGATGTACAGAAGGTGTATGTCACCGACGACTACTCGGCCGCCGGTATTGCGGGCACCGCCGGCATCGCCATTGAATTGGTGCGGTTGTTTGCCGTCGAACTCGAGCACTACGAGAAAATCGAAGGCGTGTCGTTGACATTCGACGGCAAGGCAAATCGTTTGTCGTCGATGGTGCGCGGCAATCTCGGTGCAGCAATGCAGGGGCTTGCGGTAGTGCCGCTTCTGGTCGGATACGACCTTGATGCGGCCAACCCGCTCACTGCGGGCCGGATCGTGTCTTACGACGTCGTCGGTGGCCGGTACGAGGAACGCGCCGGCTATCACGCCGTCGGATCGGGTTCACTGTTTGCAAAGTCGTCTCTCAAGAAGCTGTATTCGCCGGGTATCGACGAAGACACTGCGTTGAGATTGGCAGTCGAGGCGCTCTACGACGCGGCTGACGACGACTCGGCAACGGGTGGTCCGGATTTGACGCGCGGTATCTATCCCACGGCGGTCACGATCACTGCGGCCGGGGCGGTAGAACTGTCGACGGCCAAGGCGTCCGAGATCGCGCGAGAGATTGTGGCGACGCGTTCCGCGCTCAATAGTCCGGAAGGGGATTCTGCGTTATGACGATGCCGTACTACGCATCAGCCGAACAGATCATGCGGGATCGTTCGGAGTTGGCGCGCAAGGGAATTGCCCGCGGACGAAGCGTTGTCGTGTTGACGTACCGAGACGGTGTGGTGTTTGTCGCGGAGAACCCGTCGACGGCGTTGCACAAGGTCAGTGAGTTGTACGACCGTCTCGGATTTGCGGCAGTGGGAAAGTACAACGAGTTCGAGAATCTGCGCCGTGCGGGCATCGTGCACGCGGACATGCGGGGCTACTCGTACGACCGCCGTGACGTGACGGGTCGCTCGCTGGCCAATGCGTACGCGCAGACGCTGGGCACCATTTTCACGGAGCAGCCCAAACCGTACGAGGTCGAGATCTGCGTCGCTGAAATCGGCCGTTTCGGCAGTAGTACGCCGGCTCAGCTGTATCGGATCACGTATGACGGTTCGATCGCCGATGAGCAGTCGTTTGTTGTCATGGGCGGCACTACCGAGCCCATCGTGACGGCGATGCGCGAGACGTATCAGCGGGATCTCGATCTTGAATCCGCAGTGCGTATCGCGGTCGGGGCTTTGCAGAAGGGCGGGCCGGCACCAGTCGGAACGGCCGAAGCGGAACCGCGGATACTGACCGTCGAGGCGCTCGAGGTTGCCGTTCTGGACAACAATCGTCCGCGTCGCGCATTCAAACGGATCTCGGGTGAGGCACTGGAAGCGATGCTTCCGGTTGCGGATGTCGAAGACAAAAAGAAGGATGCGCCGCCCGCCGAAGGCGACGCATCCTCCTGAGCTAGTTCTGCTTAATTCTGTAGACGGCCACCGCGCCCGGTTCGGTTTCGAAATCGAACCGGCGCGCGTCTGCCACAACCTCACCGTCGGTGGCAATCGCGACCGGGCTGTCGGCGACATTCACCGACAGTGATGAAACCAGCACGCGAACGTACACCCTTGAACTGCCCAATGTTCCTGTCGCAGCGGCAAACAGCAGTCGAGTGCGGGAGAGTCGCCGGTCGGCGCGCAGGTACCGCACGTCGAGTAGTCCCTGGTTGAGTTCGGGACGTGACATCGGAACCTGATCGCCGGGGGAGTAGCGGCCGTTCCCGACAAAGAGCATCCAGATGCTGGTCTGCGTACCGTCGATGGTGACAGACATCGGTTCCGCGGCTGCGAGTACGCGGATCATCGCTGCTCCCGCGGCCGGCCACTTGCCGAAGCGGGGTTCCCACTTTTCACGCAACCGAACGGCGTCCGGGTACCCACCCAGGCTGGCAGTGTTCAGAAACCGTGCGCTCACCCCGGCATCGGTTGTCACGACGGCGTGGTCCACAAATGCGGCCTGGCCGGTCTCGATGGCTCGAGCGGTGTCGTCGACGTCCACTACTCCTACGTCGCGGGCGAAATGGTTGAGCGTGCCACCCGGGAAAACTGCGAGCGGCATGTCGTGTCGGGTTGCCGCGTCGGCCACCGTGACGACTGTGCCGTCGCCGCCGCAGACTCCGAAGGCACGGGGCTTGAACTCGGCGATCTTCGCCTCGATTTGCTTGTCGAAGTCGATATCCGGATCGAATTCGACGATGACGGCGTCGGGGAGTGATGCGCGAATCGAATCAACGATGCCGTCGTTTTCATCGCCCGACCCCGGGTTGGTGAAGACGACGAGCCCTTCGCCGCCGGGCAGTGCGGGTACGACACATTCGGGACCGAGGTCGGCTGGTTCCTCGTCGCGAACGGCCCACCAGCGGCGTGTTCCTGCAGCTACAGCCCCGCCGACGGCGATTCCGGCGAAGACGTCGGACGGCCAGTGCACTCCGTTGTGCACGCGCGAATAGGCGACGGCAGCAGCCAGCGGCGCGATGACGGCACCGGCTAGGGGAGCCTCCATTGCAACGGCTGTCGTGAATGCGGCTGCCGAGGACGAATGCCCGGACGGAAATGACGAGGAGGTGGGAATTTGGACACCACGCTTCGGATTGAGCCACACCCGGGCCGGGGGCCTGCGCCGGGGGAACAACGGTTTGAGGATTCCGTTGGCCAGTGCACTCGATCCGGCCAACGCGAGCATTCCGCGAGCCGCTGCGCGTCTCGGCCGCCCACCGAGCAATGCGAGTCCTCCGGCGACAAACATCCACAACACCCCGTGATTCGCGGCGCGCGAGAGGAAACGCATGGCCGAATCAAGTCCGGAAGGTTGAAGCGCGCCAGTGCTTTCCATCAGTTTGGCGTCGGTGCGTACAAGTTTTCGACGAATGTTGCTCACCTGGACACCCTATGCCGGTTGTGTCCGTTGTCGACTCGTGATCTGACGGCTCCTCGACTACACGGGTGAAGCGGGCATTCTGGTTGTACTGTCGAAGTGTGCAGAGACGAATCATGGGTATTGAGACGGAATTCGGCGTTACCTGCACCTTTCACGGGCACAGGCGACTGAGCCCCGACGAGGTTGCCCGGTACCTCTTCCGCCGCGTGGTGTCCTGGGGGCGAAGTTCCAACGTCTTTCTTCGCAACGGAGCCCGGCTGTATCTCGATGTGGGTTCACACCCCGAGTACGCGACGGCCGAGTGCGACAGCCTCATCCAGTTGGTCAATCATGACCGCGCGGGTGAGCGTGTGCTCGAAGAATTGCTCATCGACGCGGAAGAGCGACTAGCCGAGGAGGGGATCGGCGGCGATATCTACCTCTTCAAGAACAACACCGACTCTGCGGGGAACTCGTACGGTTGCCACGAGAATTTTCTCGTCGCGAGAGCTGGCGAGTTTTCGCGGATTTCCGATGTCCTTCTGCCGTTCCTCGTGACACGACAACTCATTTGCGGCGCCGGAAAGGTCCTGCAAACACCCAAGGCCGCCACGTTCTGTCTTTCTCAGCGCGCCGAGCACATCTGGGAAGGTGTCTCGTCGGCAACGACGCGTTCACGCCCGATCATCAACACGCGAGACGAACCGCATGCCGACGCCGAGAAATACCGTCGCCTGCACGTCATCGTCGGTGATTCCAACATGGCCGAGACCAGCACGATGCTGAAGGTCGGTTCGGCTGCGCTGGTTCTCGAGATGATCGAGGCCGGAGTCTCGTTCCGGGACTTTGCACTCGACAACCCGATTCGCGCGATCCGCGAGGTCAGCCACGACGTCACCGGCAAACGTCCGGTCCGATTGGCCGGCGGACGCCAGGCGAGTGCTCTTGACATCCAGCGTGAGTACCACTCCAAGGCCGTCGAGCACCTCCAGAATCGTGAACCCGATCCGCAGGTCGAGCAGGTCGTCGATCTGTGGGGCCGGATGCTCGACGCCGTCGAAGCCCAGGATTTTGCCAAGGTTGATACCGAGATCGACTGGGTGATCAAGCGCAAACTGTTCCAGCGCTACCAGGATCGTCACGGATTCGATCTGTCGGATCCGAAGATCGCTCAACTCGATCTGGCCTATCACGACATCAAACGTGGCCGGGGCGTCTTCGACGTTCTGCAGCGCAAGGGTTTGGTCAAGCGGGTCACGGAGGACGAAACCATCGACGAGGCCGTCGACAACCCTCCACAGACGACACGCGCGAAACTTCGCGGCGATTTCATCACCGCAGCGCAGGCTGCCGGGCGAGACTTCACCGTCGACTGGGTGCATCTCAAGCTCAATGATCAAGCTCAGCGGACCGTGCTCTGCAAGGACCCGTTCCGTTCCGTCGACGAGAGAGTGGAGCGGCTCATCGCGTCGATGTAGCGCAGGGGCGTACCCGCTACCGGCGAGCCACTAGGATTTCGGCGTGGCGACATCGAAGATCGAGCGGTTGATGAACCTGGTGATTGCTTTGCTGTCCACCAGGCAGTTCCTCACCGCGGAGAAAATCCGTGACTCGGTGGCGGGTTACAACGATTCCGCCAACTACGAAGCGTTCAGTCGAATGTTCGAACGCGACAAGAATGAGCTTCGTGACCTGGGTGTTCCGTTGGAAACCGGTCCTGCCGGCCGGTTTTCGACGGTTGAGGGCTATCGCATCAACAGGAATGCCTATGAGCTTCCGGATGTAGATCTGACCAGTGAAGAGTCTGCGGCGGTCGCCGTTGCAGTGCAGTTGTGGGAATCTCCGGAGTTGATTGCTGCCGCGCAGAGTGCGCTGCTCAAACTTCGGGCGGCCGGTGTGCAGGTCGACGGCGAGGTTCCCGCCGCCCCGGTCACGGCTATCCCGGCCCGCACCCGAGGTTCCGAACCCGCGCTGGGCAAGCTACTCGCAGCAGTCGATGCCGGGCGCGCAGTTCATTTCCAGCACCGAGGCGCGCTCAATGAACCGTTCACGGAACGCACTGTCGAACCGTGGGGCGTCGTCACCCACAACGGCAAGTGGTACCTGGTCGGACATGACGTCGACCGTGATGCCATTCGAACATTTCGGCTGTCACGCATCGGCGACGACGTTCGTGAATTCGGTCCGGCCGGTGCGGTTCACAAACCTGAGGGACTCGATCTCCGGGAAGTAGTGGACCGAGTGACGGGTTCCGGCGTCGTCACCGGTACCGCAACGGTGTGGGTGGCGGCGAACCGTGCCCACGAATTGCGCAGGCTTGCATCGTCATCGACAGATCGGACGTTGACCGATCGTGAAGGGACCGTTTTGTCGATCCCCGTCCGGTCGTGGGAATGGACGGCCCGGTTGATCGCCGGCCACGGCGTCGACGCACTCGTTCTGGATCCGCCGGATCTGCGCGCCGATGTGATCGCGAAACTTCACGGCGCGGCTTCGCTGTCGGCAAGTATCGACTCGAAGGGAAACAATCGATGAGTAATCGTCTGTCGTCGAGGCTGGCGCGATTGCTGAACCTCGTTCCCTACTTCATCGCGAATCCGGGTATCAGCGCTGCCGAGGCCGCCGAGGAACTCGGTGTCAGTACGACGCAGTTGATGAACGATCTCAATCAACTCTGGGTGTGCGGCCTACCCGGGTACGGGCCCGGCGATCTCATCGACCTGTCGTTCTCCGAGGAAAGTATCGAAGTCACGTTCTCGGCGGGCATCGACCGTCCACTGCGGCTGACGTCGACCGAGGCGACTGCCTTGCTGATCGCCTTGCGATCCTTGGTCGAGATGCCGGGGATGGTGGATCCGTCGGCTGCGCAGCGGGCGATTGCCAAGATCGAGGATGCAGCAGGCTCTGCCGCGGCGCAGGCTACTGGTCGTGGCAGTGAATCCGAACCGGACGTGGACGTCGCCGAGGCACCGGTCACGACAACAGTGCGGGCGGCATTGGCGGATCGACATGCGCTGAAGCTGACGTATTACTCGGCATCGAGGGACGCAGTCTCCGAGCGCGTCGTGGATCCGGTCCGGATCGTGTTGGTCGACAACTTCAGTTATCTGCAAGCGTGGTGCCGGCAGGCCGAGGGGGTTCGGCTGTTTCGATTCGATCGCATCGACGACGCGGTAGAACTCGACGAAGAGTCGAACCCGCCGCCGCATGCGCTGGCGGACGATTCCAGCTTGGAGTTGTTCAGTGGAGACGGTTCGCTACCGGAAGCTCGGTTGTTCGTGGCCCAGAACTGCGTGTGGATGCTCGACTACTACCCGATGGACGTTCAGAAAGTGAACGCCGACGGCAGTGTCGAGGCCGGAATGAGTTTCGGGACACTCGAATGGATGGCACGGTTGGTGCTGGGATTCGGCGAAGGCGTCCGAGTCCTCGGCCCGCCGGAACTAGTCGTGGAGGTCCATAACCGGGCAATCGCGGCGCTCGATGCCTACGACACGATCGGCTCGTAACGCGCCTTCACAGGTGGCGTACAGGAAACAAACAGGTTAAAGGTAGCCGCAGTCGGGCCTTTACGCATCCGGACGCCGGTTGTGTCCGGTAGCATCGAAGAATCTGATCATGGGAGGTCGTTATGGGTGCAATGCAGCCGATGCATTGGCTGATTGTCGCTGTTGTCGTCGTTATTCTGTTCGGGTCGAAGAAACTTCCCGACGCAGCTCGAGGGCTCGGCCGGTCACTACGCATTTTCAAGAGTGAAGTGAAGGAAATGCAGAACGACGACGCAGCGACCACCGCTGCACCCGTCGTCGCTCCGGCTCCGGCTCAGCTTCCGGCGGCAACTGTCGCGACAAACGGTGCAGCTGCACCGATCGCGCAGCCGACCGAAATCAAGTCGCTCTAGTACACGCTGCGTTCTAACCGGGGTGAGAACTTTGTTCACCCCGGTTGTTTGCTGACCAAGACCAGGACGCAAAGAGCAGGATGCACCAGTGCGTATTCCGTTAGACCCGCGTAACCGCCAGCGGAAGGTCAATCCCGACGGCACGATGTCGCTGATCGACCACCTGTATGAGCTGCGGACTCGATTATTGTTCGCATTTCTCGGCGTGATCATCACGACAGCATTCGGATTTTACTGGTACTCGCATACATTGCTCGGGCTCGAAAGCCTGGGCAACTTGCTCACCGGCCCCTACTGTTCGCTTCCGGTCGAGAGTCGCGCCAGCCTCACCTCGGATGACGCTTGCCGCCTACTCGCGACGGGTCCGTTCGAGCAGTTCATGCTGCGGTTCAAGGTGGCACTCACCGCTGGCATCGTTCTGGCCAGCCCCATTTGGCTCTACCAATTGTGGGCGTTCATCACGCCAGGCTTGTATTCGAAGGAACGTCGATACGCAGTAGGGTTCGTCACCGCCGGTGCCGGTCTGTTCATGCTCGGCGCTGTACTCGCATACATGGTGGTTGCGAAAGCTCTGCACTTCCTCCTGACCATCGGTGACAACGTTCAGATCACCGCATTGAGTGGTTCCGAGTACTTCGGGTTCATCATCAACTTGCTGTTGATCTTCGGCGTGAGTTTCGAGATTCCGCTTCTTGTCGTCGTACTGAACTTTGCGGGCATTCTCACCTACGAGCGCTTGAAGGCCTGGCGTCGCGGATTGATCTTCGGTCTGTTCGTGTTTGCCGCCATCGCAACTCCGGGTTCGGACCCGTTCTCGATGATCGCGCTCGCGCTCTCGCTTACCTTGTTGTTCGAGTTCGCAGTTCAGATCGCAAGGATCAACGACCGCCGTAAGGCCAAGAAGGCCGGCGAGGATTGGGGCGCGCTCTCGGACGAGGAAGCGTCGTCCATTTCTGCGCCTTCGGATCTGAACGCGGCATTCGACGAACCGGCAAAGCCGAAAGCTGAATCGAGCGGTCTGTTCGGACGCAAGTCGAAGGCAAAGGCAGCGGCAACCAGCGAGCCCAAGTCCGGCGCGGGAGAGAACACATCCGGACAGGACTTCACCGACACGTTGTGAGCCGTGCGCCCGACGCGTTGTGAGCCCTGTGACGCTGTGAGTTTCGTGTCGCCCACGTGTGAAACGCTGACGGGGTGGTTATGAGCAATAGTGAACAGAGTTCCGATATGGAACTCAGCAAGTTCGTGTCGGGATTGAAGTTCGAACTCGACCCGTTCCAGGTCAAGGCCTGCCGGGCCCTCGAAGACGGTCACGGCGTGCTGGTGTGCGCGCCTACGGGCGCAGGCAAGACGGTGGTCGGTGAGTTTGCCGTCCACTTGGCGCTGGCGGCTGGGCGGAAGTGTTTCTACACCACGCCCATCAAAGCGCTCAGCAATCAGAAGTACGCCGAGCTGGTCGAGCGGTACGGATCCAGCGAAGTCGGATTGTTGACCGGAGACTCCAGCATCAACTCCGACGCTCCCGTCGTGGTCATGACCACCGAAGTGCTCCGCAACATGCTGTATGCCAATTCGGAAGCACTGCGCGGGCTCTCTCACGTCGTCATGGACGAGGTTCACTACCTCGCTGACCGGTTCCGTGGTGCGGTGTGGGAAGAAGTGATCCTGCACCTCTCCGAGGACGTGCGCTTGGTGAGTTTGTCCGCGACGGTCAGCAACGCCGAAGAATTCGGTGGGTGGATGGAAACGGTTCGCGGCGACACCACAGTCGTGGTCGACGAAACGCGCCCGATTCCGCTGTGGCAGCACATCATGGTGGGTCGCCGTATCTTCGATCTCTTCGACAGTCGCAGTCTTCCGTCGGCCGGTCCCAAGACATTTGTCGTCGATCAGGATCTGGTTCGGCACGTCAAGCAACGTCAGGCTCTCGATCGGGTGGAGAGCTGGCAGCCACGCGGTCGCGGTCGCAGTCATTATCAGAGTGCCAGTGATTTCCGTCCGATCCCGCGGCCCGACGTGATCGCGCAACTCGACAAAGACGGATTGCTGCCGGCTATCACCTTCATCTTCTCGCGCGCCGGCTGCGACGCCGCGCTCGCACAATGTGTTCGCTCGCGTCTGGATCTGACCACACCCGAGCAGGTGCGTGAGATCGACGCGATCATCACCAAGCACACCGGCGAACTTCCCAAGGACGACTTGGAAGTGCTCGGCTACTTCGAGTGGCGCAGGGCTCTGCAGCGCGGATTGGCTGCCCACCACGCCGGAATGTTGCCGGCCTTCCGCCAAACCGTCGAGGAACTTTTTGTCAAAGGTCTCGTGCGAGCGGTGTTCGCGACCGAGACGTTGGCGCTCGGCATCAACATGCCGGCCCGCACGGTCGTGCTCGAACGGCTGGTCAAGTACAACGGCGAAACGCATGCCGAACTCACCCCGGGTGAGTACACACAGCTCACCGGCCGAGCGGGCCGCCGAGGTATCGACGTCGAAGGCCACGCGGTTGTTTTGTGGCAGCCCGGCGTTGAGCCACTCGATGTCGCAGGTTTGGCGTCGACACGAACCTTCCCGTTGCGTAGTTCGTTCAAGCCGTCCTACAACATGTCGATCAATCTTGTCGATCGGATGGGGGCCGAGGAATCTCGCACGCTCCTCGAACGATCATTTGCGCAGTTCCAGGCAGACCGCTCGGTGGTCGGTCTGGTTCGAGGTATCGAACGCAACGAAGTAGCGCTGAAAGCGTTGCAGGAGAAGCTGGGCGGAGTGGACGGCGAGTACTACGAGTACGCGTCGCTGCGCGAGCGGCTGAGTGCGCGTGAGCGCAAACTCGAGCGTGAAAGCCGCGAAGACCGTCGGGACAGTGCTGTCGAATCATTGCGCACGCTGCGGCGCGGCAATGTGATCGCGATTCCCATCGGCCGACATTCCGGTACTGCCGTGGTGTTGGTACCCGACAATGATCCCAAGGATCCGCGGCCGCTGGTTCTGACCGAGGATCAGTGGGCCGGCAAGCTGTCTGCGGCAGATTTTCCGGAGGCGGCAGAAGTTATCGGTGAAATGCGATTGCCGAAGTTGGTGGATCACCACACCGCACGTGTTCGGCGTGATCTGGCGTCGTCGCTACGTAGTACCGGAATCACGGCGCCTCGGCGCAAGAAGCGGCACAAAGGCGGCGCGTCCGAGGACGCCGAGGTCGCGTCATTGCGGCGCGCGATTCGTGTACACCCGTGCCACAGTTGGCCGGATCGCGATCACCTCGGGCGAATCGGTGAGAAGTACAACCGGTTGGCACGCGAAACTCAGACGATGCGCGAGAAGGCGAAGGCCACCACCAACTCTCTGGCGCGAACTTTCGACCGCATTGTTTCTCTCCTGAAGGAACGCGGATACATGACCGCGGAATCGGCTCCCGAAGTGACGGAAGCCGGTCGACGTTTGAGCAGAATCTACTGCGAAAGTGACCTCCTGGTGGCCGAGGCATTGCGCACGGGCATCTGGAAGGGGCTGACACCGGCAGAACTCGCCGGAGTGGTGTCCTCGGTCATTTTCGAGTCACGACGCGAGGGCGACACCGCGGATCGGGTACCGAGCCAAGCGATTCGCCTCGCGCTCAACGACACCCAGCGGCTGTGGAGTGAATTGCGCTCCGACGAAATACGTCACAAACTGCCGCCGACGCGAGAGCCCGATCTGGGGTTTGTGACAGCTGTTTACCATTGGGCAAGCGATCACTCACTGGTCGAGGCATTGATCGCGACCGGTATGCAGGGTCGGGCGCTCTCGGCGGGCGATTTTGTACGCTGGTGCCGCCAGGTCATCGATCTACTGGACCAGGTGCGCCTGACATCGACGGATCCCGATGTCGCGAAGACTGCAGCCAAAGCGGTGGGAGCGATTCGCCGCGGGGTAGTTGCCGTCGACGCAGCTTGATCGCAGACTGTGTGGTTGGATTCGCAGGAGTGGCGTGTGCGTGGTAATTGAAGGCAGAAGCTTTCGAGCGTGACTGACAGATTTCGAGTGGAGGCGAAGATGAGCGGGCCTTACGGACCGAACGATCCGAATCGGCAGTGGGGTCCCGGTGAGCAGCCACCTCAGCAGCAGTGGGGACAACCTCAAGGGGGACAGCCGATGCCGCAGCAGGGGCAGCCCGCGTGGGGTCAGCCCGGATACGGACAGCCCGGCCAGCCGCAGGGGCAGCCACAAGGCCAGCCTTATGGTCAGCCGCAGCCGTGGGGTCAGCCCCAGCAGCCGGGACAGCCAGGCCAGGCGCAGCCCGGCCAGTGGGGTCAGCCGCCAGCAGGGGACCAGACTCAGGCCTGGGGTCAGCAGCCTGCCCCGCAGCAGCAACAGGCGTGGGGCGCCCAACCCGGCGGACCCGTGCCCGGCGCGCCGGTGCAGTGGAACCAAGGACCGCCGCCTCAGGGCGCAAAGTCGAAGAAGCCGCTGATCTTTGCCGCGATCGGTGTACTTGTCGTCCTGGCTGGTGTTGTGATCGGTCTGTTCGTGATGATGGGCAAGAACACGCTGGACCAGAACGCTGCCGCCAAGGGTGTCGAGCAAATCGTCACCGAGTCGTACGGGGCCAAGGGCGTCAGCAACGTTTCATGCCCGTCCGGTCAGGAAATCAAGACCGGTGGAAAGTTCACCTGCACGCTCTCGATCTCGGGAGAGAAGAAGTCCGTGACGGTGACGTTTGTCGACGACACCGGCACGTACGAAGTTTCTCGCCCCAACTGATCAGTTGGATCGGCTTGCCGCTGCAGACTCGAGCGCAGCGGCAAGCCGGCCTGCCGAACGTTCGATTCCGAGTGCAGCGGCCACAGTCTCGAAGCGTGCCGGGTCAACCGGCGCTGCGGGGAGTGCGTCTGATTTCGAGAACTGCACGTCCGCATCCCGGACCACGCGCACTACCGGCAATGCGGCGTCAAGGTACGCCTTCGCTTCCGGTGACGTAAGTTTTGCGCGAATGCCTTTTGCCATATCCGACGTGGGATCATCTGCGGCCGTACGAATTTCGGCGAGCGAACCGTATCGGAGCATGAGCGTCGACGCTGTTTTCTCGCCGACACCTTTGATTCCGGGCAGGCCGTCGGACGAATCTCCGCGCAGCACAGCAAGTTCCGCATAGGCCACACCGGCACGGTCGCCGGGCACACCGTATTTTTCGGCTACCTCGGCAGGTCCGAAGAGCTCGGCCTTGGACAATCCGCGGCCCACGTACAGGACCCGGACGGGTACGAAGTCGTCGGTGACAACTTGAAGTAGATCGCGGTCACCGCTCACGACGATGGTGAGATCGTCGCGTTCGGTGGCGGCAAGAGTGCCCAGGACGTCGTCGGCTTCGAGGCCTACCGCACCGGCGGTTGCGATACCGGCAGCTGCGAGAACATCCTTGATCATGTCGACCTGGGGCGTCAGGGTGTCGGGGACTTCCTCGGACGAGCCGTCGGAGCCCTCTGCCACCCGGTGCGCCTTGTACGTGGGTACGGCGTCGACGCGAAACTGTGGACGCCAGTCGAGATCGAGACACACCGCGAGGCGGCTCGGTTGGTGCTTGGTGATCAGTGACGCGACCATGTCGGTGAATCCGCGTACCGCGTTGACCGGCCTGCCTTCGGAATCGACAAACGACTCGGGCAGTGCGTAGAACGCACGAAACCACAGGCTGGCACCGTCAAGGAGAAGCAAAGGCCCACTCATGTTCAGTATCTTGCCAGTCGGCACTACTCACCGTGCCTGTCGGCACTAATCTGGACACCATGAACTCTCCCGCTGACCATGGTTCACGTTTCGCTTCTGCCGTCTACAGCTCTCGGATCGCCCGCGCTGCGGAGTTGGCGAGGGGAGCTGGTTTGGATGGTCTGGTGGTGACACCGGGGCCGGACCTGCGTTACCTGACGGGTTCGCGGGCCGATTCCTTCGAGCGACTGACGGCCCTGGTCATTGCAGCGGACGGCGCGCAGGCGTCGGTCGTGCTGCCGCGGCTGGAATTGGCGTCGTTGAAGGAATCTGCGGTGGGAGACCTCGGCTTGGATGTCCTGGACTGGGTGGACGGCGTTGATCCGTACGCCATCGTGGCTGGGCTACTGCCGGCCGGCGCGAAGTTGGCCGTCACCGACGCGATGCCCGCGCTTCACCTCATTCCCTTGGCGGACGCAGTGGGTACGCTGCCGATCCTGGCGACCGCGGTACTGCGGGAGCTGCGCATGGTCAAAGACGCTGCCGAGATCGATGCATTGCGTCGGGCGGGGCAGGCAATCGATCGCGTGCACGCACGGATGGCGGAGTTCCTGATCGCCGGACGGACGGAAGCTCAAGTGGCTGCAGCGATTTCAGCGGCAATTCTCGAAGAAGGTCATACGGCGGCTGCGTTTGTCATCGTAGGTTCGGGCCCCCACGGCGCCGATCCCCACCATGAGGTGTCAGACCGGGTGATCGAAAACGGCGACGTCGTGGTGATCGACATCGGCGGACCGGTGGAGCCGGGCTACAACTCCGACTCCACCCGCACCTACAGCATGGGGGAGCCGTCAGCGGAGGTCGCAGCGCAGTTCGCGGTTCTCGAAGCCGCGCAGCAGGCGGCGGTGGACGCTGTCCGCCCCGGCGTATCCGCTGAGTCAGTGGATATTGCGGCCCGCGAAGTGCTTGCAGCGCAAGGACTCGCTGAAGTGTTCGTTCACCGCACGGGCCACGGTATCGGCTTGTCGGTCCACGAGGAGCCCTACATCGTCGAGGGCAACACCATCGAGCTGACCGAGGGCATGGCCTTCAGCATCGAACCGGGAATCTACTTCAGCGGCAACTGGGGTGCCCGCATCGAGGACATCGTGGTTGTCACCGCCGACGGTTGTGAATCGTTCAACAACAGGCCGCACGGGTTGACGGTTCTTTAGACGATCCTTGAGGGACCGAAGACATCCTGTCCCGCGAATGAAACTCGGTCTCCGAAAACGTGTGTTGAGCTGCGTTTATAGGGAATTTCCAGTACGATAATGAATGCGATCGAATGTATCGCAGGGGAGGGCTTCATGACCAAAGCGCACAAGGTCACCACACGTACCGCATCACGTGGTGTCGAAGAGTCGGTTCAGTTCGCGACCGCAGGTGTTCGCCTCGCCGGCGGCACGGTTACCGAAGCCGACAAAGCTGCGACCCGGCGAGTGCTTACCGGAGTGAGCACGGCGGAACAAGAGTTGGCGGCGTTCCGCCAGGAACTCGGGCTCTAACGTCCATTGCCTGCGAAAACTTTACAGTTTCGTTCCTGGGATGACTACTTCATCCCAGGAACAACTGTTTTACGGAACAAACTGGTCAGCGCGGCCGAGCCGTACGGGACCACAGACGCGGAGAAGTTGCGGCGATTCGAGGAACGCGCGGCACATATCCGGATGGGTGAACTCCACCAGCGGCCTATTCCTGGCAAGTTCAACTACGACCACCTCAAAGCCACCCATAAGGCTTTGTTTGCCGATGTGTACGAGTGGGCCGGCCAGGAACGCACCGGACCGTTGAGTCAGATGAGCAAAAGCGGTCCTGACGTGGTGAACTTCGCGCCGGGTGACCCGAATGCTCCGATGGTCAACTACGGCTACTACCCCGCGCCGGCGATCGTTGATGCCTCGAACCTGCAGTTTCGGCGGCTCACCAATCAGGATTTACTGCGAGGCCGCGAACGCGGGGAGTTCGTTGCCGGCCTTGCCGAGCACTGGGGTGAGATCAACACGATTCACAGTTTTCGGGAAGGGAATACGCGGACGCAGTTCGTGTTCTTCTCTGAACTGTCCCGTCAGGCCGGATACGGGCTCGACTTCACACAGTTCTCCGAGAACGCACCGTTGCGGACCGAATTTGTCCAGGCCAGGTTCTACAACCAGTCGACTACAAGGACAGATCGATTGGAAGCCGTGCTGGACAGAACACTCACCGAAATCGAGTAGCCGGTGATATCCCTCTCGACTCCGAAGCCCACCGCGGTGGAGCGACTCGCCCAAAGCCATGCCCGTCATCGCCCTCCTAAGAGCATTGTTTGTCGACGGCGCTTCCACAGACTCCCGGAAACTATTTGAACGCCGGCGATCCGAGAATCCGGGCGACGTCAATTTCGATGACCACGCGGGCGGGATTGACTCGCGGCTGGCGGTACCGCTCGGCGTAACGTTCGACGGCGTCGGCCACGGATTCGGCGTCATCGAGCACTCTGGCGGGGCCTTCCAGCGTGAGCCAGCGTCCGCCGTCGACGGAGCCGATCGCGGCGTAACCACCCCGGGCTGCGTTGACAGCTTTCTGTGAACCCCCGCTGGTGATGACCCGCGCTTTTCCTGCTTCCTGATCCCAGGTGAACCCGACTGCAACAACGTGCGGAGTGCCGTTCGGGCGAAGTGTCGTCAGGGTGGCGAGATGGTATTCGCGGACGAAGGCCAAACCGTCTTCGGAGAGCGCGGCCGTAGTGCGGGGGGTGATGGTCATGCCACGACGGTAATCGAGGAGACTAATGTAGTGACTGCGGGTGCAAACAACGAAGATGCCGAGACGGTTCTCCTACTGGGAGGGCGCAGTGAGATCGGTCTGGAGATAGCCGTTCGACTGGCGCCTGGTCGACGGATCGTGCTGGCGGCGCGGCGGAGTGGTGAACTTGAACAGCAGCGCCAGATGCTGCTGGATGCCGGAGCTGCCGCGGTCGGTGTTGTCGAATTCGATGCTGACGCAACCGAGAGTCATGGATCGGTCCTCGAGCAGGTAATAGCAGCCCACGGACCGATTTCGATTGCCGTACTGGCTTTCGGGATCCTCGGTGATCAGTCGCGCGCCGAAGCCGATGCTGCGCATGCCGTCGCTGTTGTGCATACCGATTACGTCGCGCAGGTAAGCATCTTGACTCATTTGGCGGAGTTGATGAAGCGTCAAGGCCGCGGCAAGATTGTGGTCTTCTCGTCGGTGGCGGGCGTGCGGGTGCGGCGCGCAAACTACGTCTACGGTTCGGCCAAAGCAGGTTTGGACGGTTTTGCCAGCGGGCTCGGTGACGCGTTGCACGGCACCGGAGTTCAACTGCTGCTGGTTCGGCCGGGATTCGTGATCGGAAAGATGACGGAGGGTATGACGCCGGCGCCGATGTCGAGCACACCGTCGCAGGTTGCCGACGCCGTCGTTCGTGGTCTGAAATCCGGAGCTACGAGGGTGTGGGTGCCCCGGATCCTGCAGCCTGTGTTCTTTGTGATGCGACTTCTGCCGCAATCGATCTGGCGGCGGATGCCGCGATGATCGTGCGTGAACCCGTTGTTGTCGTCGGCTTGGGCGCCGACGGCTGGGACGGGTTGTCGGACGCCGCCAAGCGTGCGGTTCAGGGAGCGCAGGTGCTGATGGGTTCGCCTCGGCAACTGGAATTGATCCCGCGAATCGACGACCAGTCGGTTGACCGCATCGTGTGGCCGACGCCGATGATCCCAGCCCTACCAGGTTTATTCGAGGCCAACGCTGATCGGCACGTTTGTGTGCTGGCCAGCGGCGATCCGATGTTCCACGGGATCGGCGTCACGCTGGTGCGTCTGTTGGGTGCCGACAACGTTCGGGTGTTTACGCACCCGTCGTCGGTTGCATTGGCCAGCGCGCGAATGGGCTGGGCATCGGCCGATGTGGAGTTGGTGAGCCTGGTCAATCGCAGCGCCTCGACAGCGTTGGCAGCGGTCACTGCGGGAGCTCGCCTGTTGATCTTGAGCAACGGCAGCGCAACGCCGGGTGAGGTGGCCGCGTTGTTGGCCGAAGCAGGCTTCGGTCGATCTGTCTTGACGGTCCTGGGACAACTCGGTAGCCCGACCGAATCGCGGACCGTTGCGCTAGCGCAGGACTGGGATATCGACTCCGCGGATGTTGATGCATTGAATATTGTTGCGGTGGAATGTGTCTCGGACGGTACCCGCCCCCGGCTGACGCGCACCCCCGGACTTCCCGATGCTGCCTTCTCCGGTGACGGTCAGATGACCAAGCAGGAGATTCGCGCTTTGACGCTGTGCGCGCTCGCGCCGGCTCCCGGCGAGTATTTGTGGGACATCGGCGGCGGCTCCGGAACCATCGCGATCGAATGGATGAGAACTCACCCACGCTGCACGGCAACAACTTTCGAGCGGGTTCCGTCCCGCGTTTCGCAGATCGAGACCAATGCCCGGGCATTGGGTGTCCCGGCTCTCGATGTGCTGGGCACGGCGCCCGAATCGTTTGCAGAAGTGCGTCGTAGTCCCGATGCGATTTTCATCGGCGGCGGCGTCACCCAACCTGGAATGCTCGATGCCTGCTGGTCTGCGCTCGACATCGGCAGCAGGCTCGTCGCCAACGCGGTCACTGCGGAATCGGAAGCGCTGCTACTGGAGTGGTTCACGCGTTACGGCGGAACACTGCGCAGGCTGCAGGTGCAGCGTGCCGAACCCTTGGGAACATTCAACGTGTGGCGACCTCAACTGCCGGTAGTGCAGTGGTCGGTGACCAAAAAGCTGACGCTCGAAGATAGCGTCGACAAGTCGGAGGAAAACTCGAAATGACCGTCCACTTCATCGGCGCGGGGCCCGGTGCGGCCGATTTGATCACGGTGCGCGCGCAGCGAATTATCGCTTCCAGCCCGGTGTGCCTCTACGCGGGCAGCCTGGTACCGGCAGAACTGCTCGAATCGTGCCCCGCCGACGCGCAGGTTGTCGATACGGCTCGATTGAGCCTCGACCAGATCACGGCGCTGCTTATCGCCGCAGATTCCGCCGGGCATGACGTCGCGAGGTTGCATTCCGGCGACCCGTCAATTTTCAGTGCAGTCGCTGAGCAGGCGCGACGCCTCGACTCCGCAGGAGTCCGGTACGACATGATTCCCGGTGTTCCCGCATTTACTGCCGCTGCCGCCGCGCTGGGCCGTGAACTGACAGTGCCGGGCGTATCGCAGACAATTGTTCTGACCAGGGTGTCCACCTTGTCGACGGCGATGCCTGATGGTGAGGATCTTCGCTCGCTCGGCCGAAGCGGCGCAACGATGGTGATTCATCTCGGCGCGCACCGGATCGAGCAGATCGCTTCCGAACTGTCCGAGAATTACGGGTCGGACTGCCCCGTGGCTGTGGTTGCGTTCGCGTCGAGGCCCGAAGAAATCGTGGTTCGTGGAACTTTGGGATCGATCGTGAATCTCGTGCACGAGGCCGGCATCACCAAAACTGCTGTCGTGATCGTGGGCCGGGTGCTGACCGCGGAAGGTTTCCCGGACAGCTACCTGTACTCGGCTGCGCGTGAGCGGATTACGCACTGAACGAGCAACGCCGGCGCCGGGTGCTTGTGCTCGGCGGCACGGGTGAGGGACGCGAAGTCGCTGCCCGCTTGGCAGATTCGTCCGACCTCGACGTTGTGACGTCTCTGGCGGGTCGTGTCCGTGACCCTCGGTGGCCTGAGGGTGAAGTTCGGGTAGGCGGATTCGGGGGAGCGGAAGGGCTCGCGGAGTGGCTGCACGAGAACAGCATTCAGGCTGTGCTCGACGCCACGCATCCTTTTGCTGCTCGTATCACCGCCAATGCGCACCAGGCCGCCGCGGCCTGTTCGATTCCGTTTGCGATCTGCCGACGTCCACCGTGGCCACAACGTGACGGCGACACGTGGCTTCCCGCACGCGATCTCGATCATGCAGCGGAATTGGTACCGACACTGGGCAGGCGCCCGTTCCTGACAATCGGCCGGCAAGGTGTATCGGCGTTTGCCGGCGTTCACGGCGTAGATTTTCTGATCCGGTCCATCGATCCGCCGAGTGGCGAGATGCCGGAGTCGTCGACGTTGATCTTGGCGCGGGGGCCGTTCGACGTGGAATCAGAGGTCGCGCTCATGCGGCGCCACGACATCGACGTCGTGGTGACCAAAAGTAGCGGCGGCGATCAGACGTACGCCAAAATTGTTGCTGCACGAGCGTTGAAACTTCCCGTGGTGATGGTGTCGCGCCCGCTGGCGCCGACGGGTGCGCACACCTTCGATTCACCGGATACGGCCGCGCAGTGGCTCGAGTCTGTCCGAGGTTCAGAGCACGGATGACAACACCATCTGGTCGGTTTCAGGTTCGTCTAAGGTTCGCGGCACATACTGGAAACATGTGGGGAACGGGCAACAAACACCGAGGTCGGACATGAAGGTGTCCGTTCCCGTTCTCGGCCGTCGCCAGCATCCGGCGATCCATGTCCGAACGCTCCACGCCCGCGTGAAACTTCTCACGGCAGGCTTGGTGGCGATCGCTGTGATCGCCTCGGCGGCTTCGGTGTACGTCGTGTTCAACGCGTATCTGCAAGGCAATGTCGATCGGCAATTGGAACGCACGGCTGAGGCTATCGTCGATACCGTCAACTTCGGCGGGGTCACACCGGTTTTGGGGTTGACCACGGGAGCCGACACCGCAGTGATTCAGGCTGTCGGATTGGTGACAACGGATGGGGCGTTGGTGACCGCCACTCCCGGCCTGCCGCCGTTCAGCACCAGCAGTGACGCAATCAAATCCATCGCACACCGCGCGTCGGGTCCGACGATTGCGACGCTGGACGCCTATCGGGTGCTCGTCAGTCCGTCGGTCGCAGGTCAGACGCTCATCGTGGCGCAGTCCTTGGGTCCGACCCGTTCGGTGTTGAAACGGCTCGCGGTTGTGTTGGCTGCGTTGGGTGCAGCGGGTATTGCCCTCGCCTACGCAGCGGGAGATGCGGTGGCGCGCACCGGGTTGCGGCCGATTTCTCGATTGACCGCGGCAACACAGCGCGTCGCGGCTACCGATGATCTGACACCGATACCCGTCACCGGAGACGACGAGTTGGCTTCGCTGACTGTGAGTTTCAATCGAATGCTCGGAACGCTCTCGGAGTCCCGGACGCGTCAACGCGGGTTGATTACCGAGGCTGGTCAGGACTTGTTGGCTCCGTTGACTGCACTGCGGACCAACATCGAATTATTGATGTCGATGGACTCGGCGTCAGGCGCTGTATCGGAAATGGAGGTAGGTATTCTGCGAGACGAAATTTCCAACCAGATGATGGAACTGACGGTCCTGGTCGGAGAGCTGGTCGATCGCGCGCGGGTCGACGAAAGCGCATCAGGGAGAATTGATTCTCCACTGTAACGAGGCTCTCACCAGGGGATTATTGGTTACGAAATATCTACCGGTAGTCCAACGCTGATAAGTTGGGGGAATTGTGAATATTCTGGGTATAGCCGGAAAGTAGGTGCAAACCGAAAGGGTTTGCGGGGGCGGGGCCTCGAGAATGTGAAAGGGGTTTCAGTGGTCAAGCAAGCACGCGCCGAGTTGACTCGGCAGCAGATTGTCGCCGGTGCGGCAGCACAATTCGAGAAGACTGGTTACGGCAGCACGAGTATGAGCGACATCGTCGCGGGTGCCGGGACCACGAAGGGTGCGTTGTACTTCCACTTCGCGTCGAAAGACGAATTAGCGCAGTATGTGATCGCTGAGCAGCATCGGATGTCGATCGAATCTGTTCAGGCGATTTCGGCTACCTCTTCGTCTCCGCTCGAACAATTGGTGATGCTCACGCACGAGATGGCTCGACAGATAGTCGAGGAGCCAATTGTCCGCGCCGGTATTCGATTGACGTTGGAACTGAGCACGTTCGAAGGCCCGGTTGAGCCGTATGCGGATTGGATCGCGGCGAGTACCGATCTGGTACAGCGAGCGAAGGACGCAGGCCAGGTCAAGGGTTCGGTGGACATCGGTGCGCTGGGACGTTTCATTCCGGCGGCCTTTACCGGAGTTCAACTGGTATCCAATGTCATTGCTCGGCGTGCGGACCTCACGGAACGTGTCGACGAGATGTGGAAATTGATTTTGCCCGGAATAGTGTCCGATGCACTCTCCGGGGATGTCGACACATTGGTCAATAGTCGTTGGGTACCTGTGGCGGCATAGCCGTGTCAGACTGCCCAGATGACCGAAGAGCCGTTGACCTATCCCGAGGTGGGTTGTACCAGCGGTGAACTGCCGGCCGGCTATCACCACGTTCGCGAGAGCGCGGTAGTCGGGTTGGGCCGCGCAGAGTTCTCGACTGCCGCGGACACCGTCATGTCCTGGGGGATGCACCGCAGGGCAGGATTGCGGGTGCGGTCCGCAGCGGAGACGGCGGTTGCCGGGCAGGACGCTACGTTCGGATTCGGCCCGGTGTCGATTCCGGTACGCGTTGTCTATGTCGTGGACGAGCCCGACCGTCGGGGATTTGCGTACGGAACGCGTCGCGGCCACCCGGAATGTGGGGAAGAGTCGTTCATCGTCACATTCGACGAGGTCAGCAAACAGGTTCGCCTCGACATCACCGCATTCTCCAAACCTGGGACCTGGTGGGTACGGCTCGGAGCCCCAATTGGTCGATTGGTGCAGAAGTGGGTGACGCGGCGCTATATACGCGCTGTGATCGTGAAGGATTTCACTCTCTGAGCGAGTGAAATCCTTCACGATCAGTTAGGGATAGCGGCGCGGCGTGAACACTTGCCGACCGGATCCGGTATCGACGACCTTTGTCATCGAGGAGCCGACTATCAACAATGTCCGCATATCGATTTCCGACGGTTCCAATTCCCCGAGTGTGACAATTCGAACCGATTCCTCGGCGCCGGCTACATCGCGGCCGATGATCACGGGTGTTTCCGGGGAACGGTGTTCGAGGACGAGGTCCTTCATTGCCTGGACCTGCCACGTACGCGACTTCGACGCCGGGTTGTAGACGGCAAACGCCATGTCGGCGGCCGCGACAGCAGAAATACGGCGCGCCACGACGTCCCACGGCTTCAGGCGATCAGAGAGTGAGAGCACGGCGTAGTCGTGTCCCAAGGGAGCGCCGACGCGACTGGCGACGGCATTGGCCGCCGTCATTCCCGGAAGAATCCGGACGGGAACATTGCACCACTGGTCTTCGGCGGCAACTTCGAGAACTGCTGCCGCCATCGCGAATACACCGGGGTCACCGGACGAGACCACAGCGACACGGGCGCCGTTCTTGGCGAGGTCGAGGGCCATGGCCGCACGTTCCGCTTCGACACGGTTGTCGCTGGAGTGACGACGCTGCCCGGGCCGTGTCGGGACTCGGTCGACGTACGGACCGTAGCCGACAAGATCCGTTGCGAGTGAAAGTTCGTGGGCCACTTCAGGTGTGGTCCACGCGGTGTCTCCGGGGCCGAGGCCGACGACGACAACCTCGCCGCGTGAATCCTCTTGCGCTGCCGGGTTGTTCGATGGACTCGGTACGATCGCGATCGAGAAGTACGGCACACCGCCGGGATCGACATCGCCCGCAGCTTCGACGCGCTGACGCGTCGTACTTGCTCGCTCGACGTAGTGGGCTTCGGCGAGTCGGCCGGAGTCTTCGAGTGATCGCAGGACCGGAGGGAAGGTGCGGCCCAGCTTGAGGATCGCAGCGGAGTCGGTCTCTTTGAGCCGCCTGGTCAGCTCGGCCTGAGGGAGGGTTCCGGGAAGGATGGTGAGGATTTCATCGCCCTCGACCAGCGGCTTTCCGAGAGCAGCCGACGCGGCGCTCACCGATGTGACACCGGGAATGACCTCGGCTTCGAAACGAGGGGCGAGGCGTTTATGCATGTGCATGTACGAGCTGTAGAACAGGGGATCGCCGGCAGCGAGTAGCGCCACGGTGCGTCCGGCCGCCAGATGTACGGCCAACCTTTCGGCGGCGGCCTCGTAGAATTCGTCCATCGCACCCTGGTATCCACCGGGATGATCGATGGTTTCGGTGGTAACGGGGTAAACGAGGTGTTCCTCGATCTGGCCCTCACGCATGTAGGGCGCCGCAACCGCGCGGGAAATGCTCTTGCCGTGCCGCGCCGAGTGGAAGGCGATGACGTCGGCCTCACCGATAATGCGGGCAGCCTTGACGGTCACCAACTCGGGATCGCCGGGTCCGATGCCGACACCCCACAACTTGCCTTCGCTCATTCTACTTCGCTCGCAATCGCATTGACGACGGCCGCAGTGATGGCGCTGCCACCGCGTCGGCCTCGTAGTACCAAATGTTCTATGCCGCTGGGATGTTCGATCAGTGCTTCCTTCGATTCGGCTGACCCGATGAATCCCACGGGCCCGCCGACGATAGCAGCCGGCCGGGGCCCACCCGCTTCGATCAGATTCAGAAGATGGAACAGCGCTGTCGGTGCATTGCCGATCGCTACGACGGCACCTTCGAGCTTGGGTCCCCACAGTTCCAGCGCGGCGGCAGAGCGGGTGTTGTCGATGTTGGCTGCCAGTACGGGAACTCGCGGATCTCGAAGTGTGCAGATTACTTCGTTGTCCGCTGGGAGGCGCTTACGGGTGATTCCGGCGGCGACCATGTTCGCGTCGCAGAAGATCGGCGCACCATTTCGCAGTGCGGTCCGGGCAGCAGTGATGACGCCCGGCGTGAACGCGATGTCGTCAACCAGATCGACCTGTCCACTGGCATGAATCATGCGCACGACAGCTTGCGAGACATCCGCCGGGAAACGGCTCAGGTCGGCTTCGGCCCGAATGGTGGCAAAGGACTGGCGATAAATTTCCGCACCGTCACGGATGTACTCGATCATGTGCCACACGATAGAGGCATCACCGAACTGTCGGATTAACCCGGTAACCATCACCCGTTGCGATCACATCAGCTACGTCCCCGCGGGGACGTCCGCACGAACGGTCACAGCCGGCCCAGTGTTGACGGCCTTCGATCGGCAGTTTCTCCTGCTCGACGGCGGTGATTGCGTCGGATCGAACGTCGGCGAGTGACTTTTCGCAACCGGGGCTTCCGGTGCAGGCAGTGACGTCGAGCCACGGTGAGTTCTCGTCGAAGATCAAGCCCATTGGAGCGAGCACGCGCACTACCTGCTCGGCCGCGCCTTCGTCGAGGTCGAAGATCAGAACCGAACGCCACGGGGTTACGACCACGGGCTTTTCGATGGCGGCCAGGAACTCCGCGAGCCGTGCGTCGAGGAGTCCGAACTGCAGTCCGCCGCCCAAAGCCACCGTTCCGTCGCGCTGTTCGAGCCAGCCGATCGCCGGACCGGCGTCGGGCGAAAGGTCGATTGCACCGGCGAATTCGGCGCCGAGGCCCAGGTGGTCGATGGTTCGGGCGATTCCGTCAGGTACCTCGGCGAGACGCCAGTGCTGGTCCCGCACTGCGAGGAAGGCGTGGGCTGCGTCGAGGAGCAACGAGATGGCATCGTCCTCGTGGACGCGGTGGCTGGTGCGATGGCCGGCGAGAACCAACGAGTGCTCGGTTTCGCTGTGCGCGTGGAGACCGAAATCGCCGTGCAAGCCGCTGATGTCGCCGCGGCCGTCGTCGAGCGTGAACAGGGTTCGACCAGGTAGATCAGCTAATGCGTGATCGGATTGAACCGCGGAATCGAGTTGCGTCACCAGGTTGCGGATATCGGCTACGCCGCCGATGCGCCCCGAGAGTGGGGAGGCCAGAATGTTGCGGACACGCTCGTGCGTCGCCGACGGCAGCAGCCCCGCAGACGCGATCTGCTCGGCAAAAGCGTTGGGGTCCTTGACCGCTCGCAGCTGGATGTTTCCACGGGACGTGAGTTCCAGCTGCCCGTTGCCCAACCTGCGGGCGGCGTCGGCGAGGGTCTGCAACTGTGGCGGCGTCAATACTCCGCCGGGCAGGCGCACACGGGCCAATGCGCCGTCGGCGGCTTGGTGAACCTGCAGTGCACCGGGGCACGCATCTGGTTGTGAACGGTCCTTCGGCATGGTTCCAGGGTACGGCTGTCAGGTCCGCGGACTCCTGACCGGTAGCATCATCCGACATACGTGACAGTAGTTGAGGAAACCGGTGAGAAACCGGTGCGGTCGCGCCACTGTGAGTGAATCGAGCGGATTGTTTCCGTTTGTAAACACGAGTCAGACCCTCAACTGCCGTCGATGACCGAGCTTGGCCACGGGGCGCGAAACCCCAGGAAGGTTTCACCCGTGATTCTTCTGCTTTCGACGTCCGACACCGATCTGCTGAGCGCCCGCGCCGGCCAGGATGTCGGGGACGACGTCTCCTACCGCTGGGCCAACCCGTCGAGGCTCCTGGTCGCGGAAGACCTGCCGCCACTGCTCGAAGGCGTCGATCTCGTTGTCGTTCGCATCCTCGGCAGCCGTCGCACGTGGGAAGACGGCCTGGACATGGTCCTGGCGAGTGGTCTGCCCGTGGTGGTTCTGGGCGGCGAACACGCGCCCGACGCCGATCTCATGGAGTGCTCGACCGTCTCCGCGGGTGTCGCTGCAGAAGCACACAACTACCTGGCCGAGGGTGGCGCGCACAACCTGGCGAACCTGCACCACTTCCTCTCGGACACAGTCCTGCTCACCGGTCACGGCTTCGATCCGCCAACTCGACTTCCGTCGTGGGGCATCGCCGATTTTGCCCCCGAAATTGCCGAAAACAGCGGCCCCGTCATCGCGGTTCTCTACTACCGCGCACAGCACCTGGCCGGAAATACCCGCTACATCCAGGCATTATGTGATGCAATCGCTGACGCCGGTGGAACTGCGCTCCCGATCTACTGCGCATCACTGCGCACAGCGGAATCCGAACTTCTCACCACGCTTCGACGCGCCGACGCCATGGTCGTGACGGTTCTTGCAGCCGGCGGAACAAAGCCGGCAACAGCATCAGCCGGTGGAGACGACGAAGCCTGGGACGTCGCTGCCCTCGCCGCGTTGGATGTCCCGATCCTGCAGGGACTCTGCCTGACCAGTAGCCGCGCAACCTGGGAAGAGAACAGCGACGGGCTGACCCCGCTCGACGTCGCGACGCAGGTTGCCGTTCCCGAATTCGACGGCCGCATCATCACGGTGCCGTTCTCGTTCAAGGAAATTGACGCCGACGGTCTCTCCACGTACGCACCGGATCCGGAGCGCGCGGCCCGCGTCGCCGGCATCGCGGTACGCCACGGCAAGTTGCGGCATATCCCGACAACCGAGCGTCGTATCGCGTTGATGCTCTCGGCTTACCCGACCAAGCATGCCCGTATCGGCAATGCTGTCGGCCTCGACACCCCCGCCAGTGCAATCGATTTGCTCACCGAAATGCGTTCCGCTGGTTACGATCTCGGACCCATTGACGGACCCGATGCAGTGCCGGGTCTCGCGGCAAAGGACGGCGACGCCCTCATCCACGCTCTGATCGCCGCCGGCGGTCAAGATCCCGACTGGCTTACCGCCGAGCAGCTCGAAGGCAACCCGATCCGCATCTCGGCATCGCGGTACCGCGAATGGTTCGCGACCCTGCCGGAAGAACTGCGCAGCGGAGTCGAAGAGCACTGGGGTGACGCGCCCGGTGAGCTCTACGTTGATCGCTCGCAGGACCCCGAAGGCGAAATCGTCATCGCCGCACTGCGATTCAACAACATCGTTCTGATGGTCCAGCCGCCCCGGGGATTCGGCGAAAAGCCCGTCGCGATCTACCACGATCCCGATCTGCCCCCGAGTCATCACTACCTTGCTGCGTACCGCTGGATTGCCGCTGCGCCCGAGGCCGGTGGATTCGGAGCCGACGCCGTCGTTCACCTCGGTAAGCACGGCAACCTTGAATGGCTGCCCGGCAAGACACTCGGCATGTCCAGCAGTTGCGGGACCGATGCCGCGCTCGGTGACCTGCCACTGATCTACCCGTTCCTGGTCAACGACCCGGGAGAGGGAACGCAGGCCAAGCGCCGCGCACACGCAACGTTGGTGGATCACCTGATCCCGCCGATGGCGCGCGCCGAAAGCTACGGAGACATCTCCCGACTCGAGCAACTTCTCGACGAGCACTCCAACATCTCCGCTCTCGACCCGTCCAAACTGCCGGCCATCCGCCAGCAGATCTGGACGCTCATGCGCGCCGCCAAAATGGACCATGACCTGGGACTTGCCGAGCGGCCCGAAGAAGACGTGTTCGACGACATGCTCCTGCATGTCGACGGTTGGCTGTGCGAGATCAAGGACGTCCAGATCCGCGACGGACTGCACATTCTCGGCCGCGCACCGCAAGGCGACGCTGAAATCGAACTCGTTCTCGCGATGCTCCGTGCCCGCCAGATGTGGGGCGGCGAACACACGGTTCCCGGTCTGCGTGAGGCGCTGGGCCTGAGCGAGGACGGCGACGAATCGCGCAACCGCGTCGACGACATCGAAGCGCAGGCACACGCTTTGGTTCGCGCGATGTCCGAAGCCGAGTGGAATCCTTCGGCTGCCGAGGAACTCAGCGACGACCCGACGGTTGTGAAGATCTTGCAGTTCGCGGCCACCGAGGTGGTTCCGCGGTTGCGTCAGACCGACAACGAGATCAAGCAGGTTCTGCATGCGCTGAACGGTGGTTTCATTGCGGCCGGACCCAGCGGATCACCGCTGCGCGGGCTGATCAATGTGTTGCCCACGGGCCGTAACTTCTACTCGGTGGATCCCAAGGCGGTTCCATCTCGCTTGGCGTGGGAGACGGGTCAGGCGATGGCAGAATCCCTCGCGGCGCGGTACCTGGCCGATCACGGCGAGTACCCGCGCTCGGTCGGCTTGTCGGTGTGGGGGACCGCCGCGATGCGTACCTCCGGGGACGACATCGCCGAGGTATTCGCACTGCTCGGTGTCCGTCCGGTGTGGGACGAAGCCAGTCGGCGCGTCGTCAGCCTCGAGGTGATCGATCTCGAAGAACTCGGCCGCCCCCGTATCGACGTCACTGTCCGCATTTCGGGCTTCTTCCGTGATGCGTTCCCGCACGTCCTGGCACTTCTTGACGACGCCGTGCAGTTGGTTGCCGCACTGGACGAGACGGACGAGCAGAACTATGTTCGGGCCCACGCGCAGGCAGACCTGGCCGAACACGGTGATGCCCGGCGCGCGACCACTCGTATTTTCGGCTCCAAGCCCGGGACGTACGGCGCCGGCCTGCTCCAGTTGATCGACTCGAAGACCTGGCGTGGCGACGACGACCTCGCCGAGGTGTACACCAACTGGGGCGGCTTCGCCTACGGACGCGGCCTCGACGGCATCCCCGCTGCCGACGACATGCGCAGCGCCTACCGTCGAATCAACGTGGCGGCCAAGAACACTGACACCCGTGAACACGATATCGCCGACTCCGATGACTACTTCCAGTACCACGGCGGCATGGTTGCCACCGTTCGTGCCTTGACCGGCAAGTCTCCCGAGGCATATATCGGTGACAGTACCCGGCCGGAATCGGTTCGGACACGCACACTTTCGGAAGAAACGGCACGAGTTTTCCGGGCGCGCGTCGTCAATCCGCGGTGGCTCGACGCCATGCGCCGCCATGGATACAAGGGTGCCTTCGAGATGGCGGCTACCGTCGACTACCTCTTCGGCTACGACGCCACCACCAACGTTGTTGCAGACTGGATGTACGAGAAGCTCGCCGAGACTTATGTTCTGGACGAGCAGAACCAGAAGTTCATGACGGCCTCCAACCCGTGGGCATTGCACGGCATCGCCGAGCGATTGCTCGAAGCCGCCGAGCGCAAGATGTGGGAGCACCCGGAGCAGAAGACGCTCGACGGACTGCGTCAGGTGTATTTGGAGACGGAAGGCGAACTCGAAGGCGAGTAGTCCCAGCGTCCCAAAGGTTGTCGGCAGGTGTGCGCATAATGTCTGAATGGCTGTTTGCACGCGATTTCGTCGGGACGGTGTCCGGTGCACCAACGAGACCACCAATTACGACGGTTGGTGCCGCGACAGTGATTGTCACGGGTTTGCGCGTTCGGAACACTCGAAAGCTCCCGTGTCAGTCGGTTCACCGCGCGGGACGTCCAAGCACATCCGGATGTCGCAAGATACTCCCATTGGGGACATCACGATCGAGGATGTTGCGGACGTCCGCGTCTCGCTGCGCGCCGTGGACAGTTTCCGGTACCACCACGGTGGGGATCTGAAGGCTGCAGAGATTCAGTTGCGCAGCATGCTGGAAGATTTTCTGCTCAAGTCTGCGCGATTCCTATCGGGCGGTGGGTACCTGCAGATGTCCAGAGATGGCTATGCACTGGTCCTTTCGCCTGACCGGGGAACCATCACCGGCTATTCGACTGTGCACCGTGAACGCACTTGGGAACAGGTCAAGAGCGGCGTTAAATCCCGTTTCAAGAACCGCGGGGAATCGACTGCTCCACGGCCCCAAGTGGGGCCGCCGGTGTCGACGGCAGATTTTGCCGACAACTTCGAGCCCACTTCCGTGCACCTCACCGCGCGGGTGCGTCAGTCCTTCGCCCCGATCTGCGGCATACCGAGGACGGCGCATGCCGAGCTCGAGGCCGCAATTCGTGCAGTGATCGGTGAGTGGAAATCCGGGACCGTCGCGCACCTCGGCGACGGCCCCTTCGAGCTCGAGATCGACGGCCGATACTGGCTGGTCTCACCGGACTGCCGCGTGCTGATCGGGGTCAGGGACCACTCATTCCAGAGGCAGTGACTATCGCTTCGATCTGATGATCTCCGCAACGTTGCGCTCGGCCAACGCAGTGATGGTCAGTGACGGATTGACCGTGCCGGTGCTGCCGGGAATTGCAGCACCGTCCATGACGTAGAGACCGTCGTATCCCTTGACCCGGCCGTATCCGTCGGTGGCCTTGCCCAACACCGCGCCCCCGAGTGGATGAGCGGTGAACGAGGAGTTGACGTCCTGAGCCAGCGGCAGCGTGCCCGGCAGAGTTGTGCCGGCAAACGACATCTTGTTCTGCACTGCGCGTAACGCTTCCACGGTTGCGGCGCTGCCGTTTTTGGGCCAATTCAAAACGACGCGGTTGGACCGGGCGTCGTAGGTGAAATCTGCTCGCTGCGAATCGAGGGTCATGCCAAGGCTGCCGAGCAGTCCGATATTGACGGGAACGCCTGGTACATGCCAGTTTTCGAGCGAGAGCGGCATTCCGGTTTCGTCGACGATACGCGAAGCGGACGGTGCGGCCTGAGCATTGCCGTCGCTGAATCCGAAGGAACGCACCATGGCGCCGTCACCGTTGGTGCCCCAACCCTTGCCGATGTGTTCGTTGAGGTTCGGCAGCGCACCGGTCGCTTGGGCGCGCACCAATAGTTCGGAGGTTCCGATCGATCCGGCTCCGAGAAACAGGCGATCACAGGTGATGGTGCGACGGCTGAGAACCATCCCGGTGGGATCGCTTGATTCGACCTCGACGATGTATCGTCCGTCGCGGTCACGCCCGATGCTCAGCGCCTGATGGCCGTAACAGACCGTCGTTTTTCCGGTTGCTTCGGCGGCCGGAATGTAATTCTGGTTGAGGTCGAACTTGGCGCCGTTGGAGTTACCCATGTTCGTCTCGCCGGCAGAGGCTGACGGCCTGGCGCCGCCGCTGAGTTCGGAGCGGACAACATCCCAGTTCCAGATTCCGTCGATGCGCTGCGGGTCGAAGCCGGCGCGGCGGGCATCTCGATCCCAGCGACGTGAATGCCCGAAATTAGCGGTCTGGTACAAATCTTCGGGTAGGGGACTGAGACGAAGCATCTGCCGGACCTTGGGATACCAGGTGGATGCCATCTCGTCGTAGCTCAACGAGTTACCGAAGACAGCGTCGAAGAATCGCCGCTCCGGCGCAATCATCACACCGGTGAAGATGACGGAACCGCCGCCGACGGCAGCTCCACGCCAGACCGAGATGTTCTCGTAGTCGGTGGCGTCGAGAACTCCACTGAAGTAGTCGCAGACCACTGGCAGGCCGGTGAGGTTGGTGAACGACGTCCGGCGGAACACACCACGGCCGTCAGCGAGGAGGTCGGAAGTGTGGATTTCGCGAAGCGGATCCCGTGGCCAGCGCAAACCTCGCTCCAATACCGTGACCGCAGTGCCGTTCTGCGCGAGGCGCAGTGCCGTCGCGCTGGCACCGAATCCGGAGCCGATCACGATGGCTTCCGAATGAGCCGGCGCCGGCGGAGACGGAACGAACAGCTCGGGAACCAGGTTGCGGTAGTGATCGGCGCCCATGGGTAGTGCGTGCCGCGGCGATGGTGCTGCGTGCCCGACCGCGGTGGATGTGAGCGTTGTCGTAGCGGTAACCGCCACGCCGACTCCGGCTGCCTTCAAGAAATTTCGACGCTGCATGATGAAAAAATCGACTCCAGAAGCCTCGTAAATACAGTTAACGAAAGAATAGCTCGAGGTTGGTTTTTCTCATGCACCGAGATTGGGCGAAGGTGCCCAATGTCGGTATTTATCGGACAAATGGTCAATTATCAGACCGGTGATGCGGTCGCTGGGGATTATCTGACGTCTCTAGTTGCCTGATTGTTGGTGCACACACCTATCCTCGAGGGGTGAACCCAGACTTCAAACGAGTGACCGAATCCAAATACGTCTTGCTGACCACCTTCCGCAAAGACGGCACACCCGTCGCAACACCGTTGTGGGCTGCGCCCGACGGTGAGCAGTTGTTGATGTGGACGGTCACCGATTCGTACAAAGTGAAGCGGATCAAGCGAAATCCGTCAGTGACGATTGCCGCGTGTGATGCTCGTGGCAATCCCAAGGGTGAGCCCGTAGCCGCAAAGGCGGAGATTTTGGATGGACCCGGAACGGATCATGCGCGCGATGCGATTGCCCGTCGGTATGGCATCATCGGCTGGATCACCATGAAGGGCAGCCTCCTTCGCCGCGGCAAGACCGGCACCATCGGGCTGGCGATTATTGCTGCGTGACCTCAGTTTCCGGTGGTCAAGACCATGCGGAAGCGGGCCTTGCCGGTGAGCATCTTCTCGAAGGCGGTCCCGGCATCGTCCAGCGGCGCCTCCTCGGTCCAGGCCCGCACCCCGGTTTGGGCGGCAAAGCGCATAGTTTCCTCGATGTCGAGTGCGGTTCCGGACGCATGACCGTAAATCTTCTTGGTATTGTTGATGAACTGCAATCCGCTGAGCTGCAACAAATCTGGTGTTGCTCCGACGATGACGAGTTCGCCCCGTCTTCCCAGTCCGTCGAAGGTGGCGGTCATCGCCTCGCCGTTGGTGACCGTCGCTAATATGACCTTCGCGCCGCCCAGGGATTGCAGTGCGTGTGCGACGTTGTCGGTGGTGCTGTCGATGTAGTAATCGGATCCCAATTGTTTTGCCAATGAAGACTTTTCAGCGCCTCGGGCAATAGCGACGGTGACAAAGCCCATGTGGTGAGCAAATTGCACGCCGAGATGGCCCAGCCCTCCGAGCCCCAGGATCGCGACAACGTCGCCAGCTCGTGCGGCACTGCGACGCAGGGCGTTGAACACGGTTACTCCGGCACAGGCGAGTGGCGCTGCCTCGACGGCAGAAAGCTCATCTGGAATGGCTGCCAGTGCAATCGCGGGTACAACGACGGAATCCGCGAACCCTCCGGGGTAAGCGACACCGGGAATCTGCAACTTGGCGCAGTTTATTCCGTCACCGTCACGACAGGCGTCGCAATATCCGCAGCTACCGCCGTACCAGCCGACCGCAACGCGTTGGCCGAGCGCCCAGCCGTCCACTCCGTCTCCGACCGATTCGATCCGGCCGGCGATCTCATGGCCGGTGGTAAGCGGAAATGTTGTGCCGGGAAGTAGTCCGCCCGTGATCATCGCATCGGAATGGCAGACGCCGCAGGCCTCGACGGTGACGCGTACGTGGCCTGCTCCAGGCGGCGGGGTGGTGACCTGCGTCCGAACGAATGCGCCACCAGGTTCGGCGGTGTGCATTGCTCGGGTATTCGAGAGTGTCATGGCGTGTCCCTTCGCTGAAAGGCTGATGGTCGTCCTCATTCCAGACTCGTCCAGAACTCGGTCATTAGCCACGGGACCTACAACGGTTTCTTTCCTCGGGGACGGCACAGGCATACGTCGGCACAAAAAACCTCCGGAGCTGTGGCCGAGCGGAATCGCCCGACATTGCTCCGGAGGTGTGACGTTGGCCAGATTTCAGCTCATTCAGCTACCGAAAAGACTGAGCGATCCCAGCGATCCGGTCGACGAACTCCGATCGCTCACGGTGACAGTGAAGGTGCCCGAACCGATCGAGGGAGAACCAGCCCGGATGCTATGGACGGTGCAGGTCACAGTCGTCGTACCGACTGGAAATGCAATGGTCGTATTCATCGGGACAGCGACGTTCTGCGGTCGGGTACATCCGTCCAACGTCACGCCCTTCGCTCCCGCCGGTGCGGGAATCGTGACGGAAGCGCCATCCGCCGATGATGCAGTCGATCGGATGTTTGCCGGCACAACGCTGGTGCCGGTCAGTTTCGCTTTCGTCAGGTCCGTGCCGGTCAGGTCCGTCCAGGTCAGATCGGCGCCGGACAAGTTGGCGTCGGCGAGGTTCGCGCCGGTCAGGTTCGCGCCGGTCAGGTTCGCGTTCTTCAGGTTCGCGTCGCTCAGGTTCGCATTGATCAGTTCGGCGTTGGTCAGGTTCGCGTTGCCCAGGTCTGCCCCGCGCAGGGTTGCGTCGGACAGGTCTGTTCCAACTAGTTTCGCGTCGGTCAGGTCCGCACCGGACAGGACGGCGCCGACCAAATTCGTACCGGCAAGCTTAGCTCCGGAGCAATCGGAGACTTCGTTTTCAGATCCGTTCCACACCGGGTTCGGTACGTAGTGTGTGCATGTAGTGCGGAGGGTGTCGGCGACACTAGCGGCCGCGATTCCCGTTCCTGCTGTCAAGATCGCGGCTGCAGCGAGAACGGCACCACCGCACGCGGCAGCGACCCGGGTACGGCGGACGTGATCGATTGTTGTCATGTGAACTGTGTGCCCTTTCCGAACTGATCTCCGCACGGGTGCGGTGCGGCCACGAGAGCAACCACGGCCTCCGAACATAACGAACATTCACCCCATCTGGGCTCGATTGGGCAGAGCGGGTTTTCGGGAAACAGCGCGACCGGCAACTTGTTGTGGTCCACTCGAACCGGAAATAGCGGGCGTTGCCCGTTGTCAGCAGAGAGAAGAAACGGAGAAGCGATGCAGAAGTTGCGGTACAACGCTCCAAAAGTGGGAGCTAGGGGCCGATTGGCTCTGACAGCACTGACGGCTGTGCTGATTACCGCTTCTGCCAGCACCGCATCGGCGCTGCCCACCTGGGGGCCACTTGCCCCGGCGAACCCGTTCCTCGGACCTCAAGGAACCTCGACGATGCACGGAGACGCAGGTTCTTCGGATGCAACCCCGTTGGCTGGTCCGGGTACCGGAGCACTGGCAGTGGAGTCGCTTCCCTTGGCATCAGCATGCCCGACGTTGCTCGAAGGCTCGGACGGTCTGGTTTTGGCGTTGTGCACCAGCGTTCTCGGACAGGTTCCGACCCTGCATCTGATCGACACTTCCGACTTCGAAACGGGCTCGTTGGGTTCGTTGGGTATGTTGGCCGGATCGTCGGCGCCCGCAGCTTCCGTTGCGCAGCTCGAATTCCCGAAAAGTAGCCTGCTCGGCGGTGTCTACGCCTACTTGGACAACGAGGACCGGCTTGTTGCGGTCTTCGGTGACAACAAACTTGTGCGAGTGAAGCACGAGCAGTCAACGGACGGCGCCTGGCGACTATTCGTCGATCAGTCTGTCGACCTGAGTGGTTCGATCCCGGCCGGAGACAGTGTTACCGGCCTGGCGCCGGACTGGCAGGGCAATGTGTGGTTTGCGACCGGAGCCGGCTTGGTCGGCCGAGTGGATGGGGGAGGCGTCACCCGGACTGTGCAGCTGCCTGCCGGGGAGGGAGTGCAGAACTGAGGTTCACCCCGAAAAGTGGACAGTGGTCACGCGACCATCAAGGTCGCGGTCAGTGACTTTTCGTAGTTCGTGGGGCTGAGCATCCCGATCGTGGAGTGCCTACGGCGAGTGTTGTAGATGTGCATCCAGTTGTCAACTGCAGCAACTAATTCCGATGCATAGGCGAAAGCGTGTCGGTAGTAGTACTCGTGCTTGAACGTGGACCACAGACTCTCCGCGCCGGCGTTGTCCCAGCATATTCCGGTAGCTCCCATCGAACGGCGCAGCCCGTACCGTTCGCACGCCTGCTTCATGATGTCGGCCGTATATTGACTTCCTCTGTCCGAGTGCATGATTGTGCCGGCGACATCCCCGCCGCGAGCTGCTACCGCCATGTCCAAGGCTTCGATGACCAGTTCGGTCCGCATGTGATCGGCCACCGACCATCCCAGAACCTTCTTCGAGTGCTCGTCCTTGATTGCGCACAGGTACATGTCACCTTCACCGCAGGTCAGGTACGTGATGTCGGAAGTCCACACGGCGTCGACGCGGCCCTGATCGAACCGTCGTTGCACCAGGTCGTCCGGAAAGGAAGCAAACGGGTCGGCGACGGTGGTACGGATTTTGAACGTGCGCGGGCTGATTCCGACGATGCCGAGTGACCGCATGATCTTCGCGACGGTCTTCTCGGTAATAATCTCCCCGCCGTCGTGAAGTTCGGCGGTGATCCGCGGGGACCCGTACACACCTTTCGATTCTCTGTGGATGTCGAGGATCTTCACTTCCAGGTCCGCGCGCCGCTGTTGCCGTTCACCCAATCGTGTTCGGACACTGCGTTCTTGGTGTTTGTAGAAACCGGAGGTCGAGACATTGAGGAGTCGCGCCATCCGGTGGATCGCGAAGTTCGCGCACTCCGCAGCGATCAACGTGTAGAGCTCTACTTTTGTTGATGCGCCGCGAAGTACGCGGACGCTTTTTTCAGGAACGCTATGTCTTTCTCCTGCTCGGAGACCTGCTTGCGCAGTCGTGCCAGTTCGGTACGTTCCGCGGCGGTCAACGGTTGATCTCCGGACGTTGCAGCAGCATCGATGCGTCGTCGTTCGTCGGCGACCCACCGCCCGAGCAGATTCTCGCTTAACCCGAGGTCGCGGGCGACCTCGGCGATGGTGCGGCCGGTATCGATCACCCGGCGGGCGGCTTCGACCTTGTACTCGGTCGTGAACGACCTGCGCTTGCGGGACATGAGGACATCCTCCCAGCGGAACCTTTAGTCCCGCTATCTCGGTGTCCACCATCCGGGGTGAACCTCAAACAGTATTTCCACCTCGCCGACCGGTACTGCCGTCGCAACTACCCACGCCTTGTATCAGCTCAACGCAATGCAGGATGGCACACCGACGATCGACTGGCGTGCGCCCTACGATCGCGGCAGTGCGCGTAAGCCGGGCCAACTCAGTTGGGGAACCGGTTCGACTCCCACCTACTTCGGTCCCAACGGATCCGACTACCTGACCATTGTCGACAGTGCCGACACTCAGGTGAATCTTCTGGTCTACCGCGCATCGACCGGTGAAACTGTCTGCAGTCAACCAGTTCTCACCACCGGAGGCCCAGGCAGTGAGAATTCGCCGATCGGCATCGGCAATTCCGTATTTGTTGCCAGCACTTACGGATATCCCTACCCGGCGCAGCCTGCCGGCGCCGGACCCACCGTCCCTGCCAGCGCGCCGTTTACCGGCGGAATGACCCGAGTTGATGTCGACGTCGACGGTGAAGGTTGCCACACGGTCTGGAACAACGATGCTCGCAGCTCGGCTGTGCCACATCTGTCGACTGCCGATGGCAATCTGTATACCGTTGTGCGTCAAGTGAACTCGCCTTCCGGTGAAACTTCACCGGCCGACGGATTCGCTTTCACGGTGATCGATCCGGACACGGGAAATATTCTCACGACGCGGGATATGCCCGGGTCGATGATCAACGACACCTTGCAGATGTCGGCCCTGATCGACTCGTCGGGTAACTATCTGCAGGGAACGATCAGCGGAATGATCCGAGTAAGCGGCCAGTAGAATCGGTAGGTGATCGCCCCGCACACTCTTCAGTGTGTGGGGCGATTTTCTGGATCCAGTGTCACCGTGACGGTTACCCGGCCGCGGGCGTCACGGTGACTGACCGCGTGTCCGGTGCGGTCGACACCGTTGAGGGTGGCTGTTACCGGGGCGCCTTCATTCCGGAAATTTCGCCACCAATTCTTCTTGTCGGGCAGGGCAACCCTGATGGTGAGTTCGTTTCCTGATTGCGTGAACGACACAGGGAGCGTGAAGGTCTTGCCCGACTTACGTCCGGTGTAGGTGAGGACGAGCATCGACTTGCCGGCGTACTTCCCCAGGACGGGGATGTGCGTTGTGGCCAACACGATCTTGTTCACTGCGGCAGCGATCTTCTGAAACGTGTTCATTGTTTGATCCTTCCTGTTTCGGCCAACTTAATCAGCTCACCGGTTGTCACCGCAGGAAACTGCCCTGTCAGCGGACCACCAGGTCATGGTCGGTGGCACTGAGGGTGATCGCCGCGATATGCCGGTCGCGCATCCAGTCCCGGACAAACGCGTCCAGCGCGGGATTCGATCCTCGGGCCGCGTACGCTTCCGCCGGGATCTCGATCGCCCCGACGAGATGGCGCGGGTTGGCGTCGAGGCCGGGTGCGCGGGGTGTCATCCGGAGTCCGTCGGCGGTGTGCAGGATGACCGGAATGGCGGTGCCATCCGGTGCGGTCACGGTCGCGGTCCGAGTGGTGGCGACCGGGTCGAAGTGGTCCACCTCCAACCGGTAGCCGGATGGCTGCGCGTGCTGGCCGATCGCGTCCAACATGCGCGGGTCCACCACCGTGTACGGAAATCCGATGTCGATCAGTGTCTGGCCGTCGATGGCGCCGTTGCGCGCAGGAAGGTTCGTGGACAGGTTCCACGGGGCCGCGGGGGCCAGAGTGTCGGTCGAGCGGTCCGTCGGCGAGTTCTCGATCGGCGTACCGAGGAGGTCTGCGCCGGTCGGTGTGAATTCCCACGTGCCGCCCACGAGATCCTTGTGCCAGAAACCGGATTCGCCGCCGCTGCGGCCCTCCACGCGTAACTCCCGTCGATTCGGTCCGGGGCCGAGAGAGTGCACACTGATCGCGGACGTGATCTCGCCGGGAATCTTGGGTTGGTGCACCCACTCCGGCGCCGGCAGTTGGATCGCGGCGGTGCTGCGGTCGAGAGTCTCGACGACGAGATTGGGTGCGGTCGGCTTGCCCGACTGGTCGTCCCAGCTGTAGCGGAAGAAGATCGAGTCGGATCCTGACGAGTCGAAATCGAATGTGCGGGTGTACATGTCGCCGTACTTGTTCATCACGAAGGTGGTCGATCCGGCCCCCGACAACGATTCAGCCTGGAACCGTCCGCCGAGCGGCCCGCCGATTTCGTAGCTGTCGTCGTTGGGCAGCCACGGGTCCGCGTAGGTGATGCGGCTGCCGTCCCCGGTCAATGCGGGGAGCATCGTCATCTTGCCGAATCCGACGTAGTGAATTCGGCCTGCGATGTCGGTGAAGGTCTGGTTGTCCCAGGGCGACGACACACTCAGCGCCCACCCGTTCGGCCGGTCCCCGGGTAGTTGCCGGCCAGCGCCGGTCCACAGGGGTGCGCCCCACGCGGAAGTCCAGTTCCAGAACAGCGGGTCCTGGGACGCGTTGTCCATCGTGTAGATCCAGCCGTTGTCGTCAACCGCGACGAGTTCGTCGTCGTCCAGCGATATTCCGACCAGTCGTCCGCGCAGGCACTCGGGCATCGGCACGTAACGCCAGGGCTCGGCCGTGGGCGCACCGGCGTCCCGTGGCCGGGTGAGCAGGTCGTGGCCAACGAGTGTGAAGTCCCAGAACCGGTTGAACTGGGTGGTCGGAGTGCGAACCTCGACGGATGTCGGGGCGGCCGGGCCGGTGAATGTCGGCAGATTGGTCAGGCCGACTCGGCCTCCGCCGGAGGGTGCCCCGGGTGGAAGTTGGGCGGTCCCGAACGGTACGCAGCCCGCCGGTCCTGTTGCGGCGGGTGCGGCCGCAGCGAGGGGCATGGGCAACAGCAGGGTTGCTGCGAGGAGGATGCCGACGCGGAGCAGTCTCTGTCGGTGTGGTTGCGAATTTCCACGGCTGGTGTCGTTCACCGTCCGAGTGTCGCACGATTCGACACGTCGATTCCATTGATGGTGACGTGTCGGTCGCGGCGTTGGTGGTTCCGGCGCGGACTCAGAGTCCCCAAACCGATTGCGATCCTCTGCTATTGGAAACCTAGTTTGCTGCCGACTCGCGTCCTTGGATGGCTGAGATCACAAGATTGCTCTTGGGCAAACTCACTCCGGACTGCACGGCGTCGACCCACTCTGCCGTCGTGGCGACTGCAGCAAAGTTCGAGTGCAGAAGGACCATGAGGGTCCTGTGCAGTGACTCGGCTGATACCTGCCCTGCCTCGTTGGCCAAGTGGATCGACCCGGTGGCGTCGGCGAGAATCTCAGCGGAGAACCCCAGGGCGTCGGACTCTGCGGCGGTCGCAAGGTCGCAGTTGTTTGTCATGTAGCCGACGATCGTGATGGTGTCGACGTTTCTCTCACGCAACCATTCGGCGACACCGGTTCCGGCGAACACGCTTGCATACTGCTTTTGTACCTGCATCCACGCCGGATCGATGAGTTCCTCGAGTTCGGGGTGGAGCGACCAACCGGCCGTACCTTCGGCGAAGATCGGGGCGCCTACGGGTGTCCGGTGCGACACGATGACGACTGGGACTTCGTTCGCAGCAGCAACTTTAATCGTGCTGAGGATATTGGCCAGAGACTCGTCGCGCGGCGGGTACTGGATCTGCAGAGGTCCGTCGAAGTACTCCTGCTGGACGTCGACGACGATGAGGGCACGGCGGGGGATAGACACAGTTGATCACTCCTGGAAGGTCGATCGGGTTCAGCTTCGCGTCGGCGACGCTCTTTACCCATTCTTCGGTAGGTCGTTGGCAACAGTGAGTGGCACGGGTGCATACTTTCGATGACTTTGGGCCAACATTTTGGGGATCACATGCGAATTGCCGTCTACGCGTTCGACACCATCACGATGTTCCACCTCGCAGCACCGCTGATGGTGTTCGGCGAGGTAGGTCGTCTCGGGCTCGCACCGGCCTGGGAAACCAGACTTTGGTCTGATCGAGCAGGCGATGTTCGCACTGTCGAGGGGTACTCGATCGGCGACGTAGCGGGACCGAGCACACTCGATTGGGCCGATATTGTGGTCATCCCCTCCTGGCCGCTGCCACTTTCACCGATCAGCGAGCGATTACGAGCACAGCTGTCCAACGCGCACTCTCGCGGCACTCCGATTGTAGGGTTGTGCCTCGGAGCTTTTGCTGTTGCCGACGCCGGGTTCCTCGACGGACGCTCCGCCGTCACCCATTGGGAGATGATGCCCGCACTCGCTGAACTCCACCCCAGCATCCGCTTGGACGAATCAGTGCTCTACATCGATCACGACGATGTCATGACTTCTGCGGGGACGGCTTCCTCTATCGACGCGTGCCTGCATCTCGTGCGGAAGTACCTTGGATCGGCAATCGCCACTCGGGTGGCTCGGAGTCTCGTCGTTGCACCGCACCGAGAGGGTGGACAGGCGCAGTACATCGAGCGACCACTCGCGGAACCGGCCAGCGACACAGCCGTTGCGAATGTACTGGAATGGGCGCTGGGGCGACTCGACGAGCATCTTTCCGTCGACCGACTCGCAGCCCAGGCGCGGATGAGCCGATGAAACTTCGTACGGCAGTTTCGCCTTTCCACCGGTACTACACCGGCACGCTGGATTCTCGAACAACGACTGGGCGAGGCTCGTGTTCTCCTGGAAACGACAGACTGGAGCATCGAGGCCGTCGCAGTCGCATGTGGGTTCGGAAGCGTTGTCACCTTCCGGCAAAACTTCGTATCCGAGTTCGCAACCACCCCATCCTCGTATCGGAAGCAGTTCGCCGATCGCTCTGGTACTGGTAGGCGGACGGAACAGCACTGAGCGTTGTCGCCGTGCAACCGGCAGCTCGAGGTGCTTACGTGGCTCCGCCGCTCAGTTTGTCTGCAGCTGCGATCATCTCGGGGATAGCGGCTCGGGCGAGTTCTTCCGATGCCGTGATCAAGGTCAGGCATCCGGCTGGCTCGTTAGCTGGTTGTTTCAGGGGTACACCGAGTCCCCAATAGCCGGGCTCGACCTCACCGTAGCTGAGAACGAAACCGTCGCGGCGGGCGTCGGTTACCCGACTCGACTCGCCGGGAAGCGGAGGTTGACCGGCGAGTAAGGCATAGCCGGCTGCTCCGCGGTCTATGGGATGGCGACCACCCTCACGGAACGATACCCAGTAGCGAGCATTCTTCGGTTCGACCACCGCGACGGCTACCGCTTCGGTGCGTTCGCCGACGAACAGTGCGACGCTCGCGCCCAAGGAATTCGCGAGTCTGCGCAACAACGGTGTTGCTTCGTCCCGTAGTCCTGCGTAGAGGTCTCGAGCCAGTGCTGCCAATCCACCAGCGGCGCGGTACTTACCGTCCGTACTGCGTTTGATGAGCCGAAAGTCCGCGACCGTGGTGAGTAATCGCGACGCGATGGTCCGATGGACGCCCAGCGCGTCGGCAACTTCCTGGATGGTCATCCCGTCGGGCGTGGTGGCCACCAATTCGAGAGCCTGCAAGCCGCGGGCTAGTGTCTGCGAGCCTGGTTGTTTGACGGACGACCCATTTGATTCTGAAGTCACTGTATGGACTCTATTCCCTCGGGGCGTGCCCGCAGATCGTCACATGGTTCAAGCGGAGATTGCGTCGGTCGTATTGGGTTCCCGGCTTGCTTCCGGTGTCTCCGGGTTCTCGCTTCGGCCACGATAAGTGGCGTCGAGGAGCAGCGTCGCGATACCGGCCACCACCAAGACTCCACCGAACATCATGTAGACGGACTTCGGTGTCCATCCCCCGTTGAGAAGGTAGCCGGTGAGAATGGGGGCGATGATCGATACCGTTCGACCGCACCCGATCATCCAGCCGACACCGGTCCCACGAGCCGCCGCTGGGTAGATGGGCGGGCTGATCGCGTAGAAGCCTGTGATGCCTCCGTTTGCGAAAATGCCGACGAGCACCGCGAGCGCCAAAGCCAGTGCGACGATATGGAATCCGGTGGCATAGCCGACAAATGCAAGCACTCCGCCGAACATGAGGAGCGCAGTCACAATCCTGGGCCGCAACACAATCGACAGTCCGGCAAAGATGATCGAACCGATGACGCCACCGACGTTGACGAGTACACCCGCAGTCACGCCCATATTCGAGTCACCCGTTGCGTCTGAGAGCAACTTCGGTGTCCAGGTATTCGCGAAGTAGAACGACGCAATCAAGCATGAGTATCCCACCCACAGGAAGATCGTGCGTCGCAACATGATTCCCTTGAACAGTCCATCGCGCACGACGCGTTCCGTTGCGCGAATGGGAGTCGGTAGCTCAGTGGAACGTGTGTAACCGAGCTTGTCTGCGATCTGGTTGTACGCAGTCAAAGCGCCCCGGGGCCTCTTCTCGATCAGGAATTCGATCGATTCGGGCAGCGTCTTGACCACGACCACCAACATGATCGCGGTGATGACTGTGCCGAAGATAAATGCGGATCGCCAGTCGAAGACCGAAATCAGGACGCCGGAGATCGCTCCGCCGACAGCACCGCCGAGCGGGTATCCGACACCGTAGATTCCGAGTGCCGTGCCTCGTCGCTTGTCCGAACTGAATTCCGAAACCAGAACATTCAGATTGGCAACCAAACCGCCGATACCCAAGCCCGCAAATACGCGGAAGGCGATGAGTTGCGGGACGTTGACAGCGCAAGCGGATAACGCCATGCCGACGGTGATGCCGACCAGACACCAGATCGCCAGCCTGCGCCGACCGATCTTGTCCGCCAGCGGGGAAATGAAGATTGCGCCCAGTGCTGTACCGATGATTCCGGCGCTGAGCAGATAGCCGATCTCGACGGAACTGATGTCCCAAGATTTCCCCAGGTGCGGCGCTACGAACGCCATGACCAGAATTTCGAAACCGTCGATCATGCTGAGTATCAAACAGATTGCGATAGTCGAAATCTGGTATCGACGCATCGGTTGCGTTCGAATCGCTTCACGAACATCCATCGAGATCTACTTTCATAAGGGTGGAGGGGGCTTCGCCCTACTCGGTGGCGGTCAGGTTTCTCTCAAAACCGCTGTCGTGACGGCGAATCCGGAAATGTATTCCTTGATCGGCCGGTAGAACTCGTAAGTGATCTCGTAGTCACCGCACGCGCGAAGGGCTGAATACGCAGCGACCCAATTGCGTACCTCGTGAGAGGAGTGGCCCGCTACCGCATCCATGTCGTCGGCGGTGTATCGATCGAAGTCCTCGACACGTCCCGAATCGCAGACGTCGAGAAATCTTCGGTCCCACTCCGGATTGAGGTCCATGATGTCCGCCTCGTCGGCGGCGAATTTCACTGCGGTATCGATGACCCGCTGTTGCCGCGCCGCACGCGCTTCCGGCGTTGGATTCCGTCCGTCTGTGAGCATTTTGCGCTGTGCCTCGTTGGCCGTGGCGATCTGTGGAACCGGAGGGTCATGAGAGAGGCCACCGGACCCGATGAACAGGACTTTCTTGTCCGAGTTCTTGAAATACTCGCCGATAGCCTCGCCGAACTTGCGTACCCGCGCGACCTTCACGAACGGTCTGGCCACCGAGTTGACGAACACCGGGATCAGCGGCTTGGACGCCACGTCGCCGTAGATGATCTCCATCGGTTGCACCGCGCCGTGATCGACCTCCATTTGACGGGAAATCGCAATGTCGATGCCTTGGTCCATTACGTACTGCGCGAGGTCCTCGGCAAGTTCCGCGGGTACGTTCAGGTCACCGTCGAACGAGTCGTAGTCGCCGGTGCCTTTGGCTTTGTAGCCGATGCAGAACGGCGGCATCAGATCGTAGAAGAAGCCGTTGTAGTGATCGGGTCCGAAGTTCACGATCACATCGGGATCAAAATTGTGAACAAAGGCGCGTGCCTGGTCGAATGCGGCGTTCACTGATGCCTTGACGTCGGCCGGTGGATCGAGGTGGTGCAGTAGGGGACTGTGCGACATGCACAGCAGTGCCTGCTTCATGACCGGCTCACACCCCGAGAGGAAAGATACTCCGTGATAACCGTATTGAACTCTTCGGCACGTTCCACCTGTGACCAGTGACCGCACTGGCTGAAGATGTGCGAATCGGCATGCGGGATGACGTTGAGCAGTTCCCATGTCCGCGAAACAGGTATGACCACATCCTGCACGCCGTGGATCAGCAGAACGGGAATGTCCAAGCGGGACAACACCTCGAAGTCCAGGGGCAGTTCGGTGCGGTCACGGTCACGGGCCGCAACCACCTCGGCCAACCGATCCGACGCGGTGTCGTTGAGGGCCGATTGGTACCGCAGTGCCACCAATTCGTCAGTGACAAGGGACTTGTCGACGACGAAGAGTTCAAGTGTTTTGCGGATGCCCTCTTCCGTCAGGTTCGGATTGGAGTGTCCGGCCAATGCGCCCGTCAGCTTTGCCCCGCCGGTACCCATCGAGACGATGCCCAGTAGGCGCTCCGGGAAGTCGATTGCGAACTGGAAAGCCAGCCAGCCGCCGAGGGAGTTTCCGACGATCCACGTCTTCTCGATACCCAGTGCGTCGAGCACGCGCACGGCATGACGAACCCACTCTTTGATGCCGTACTCCGTGTTCGGAGCAACGACGCTCTGTCCGTAGCCGATGGAATCGATTGCAATGCAACGTCCCTGTCCGCTGAGGGTCGGAAGGTTGAGCCACCAGTTTGCGGCGGCGGTGACGCCGGTTCCTGACCCGTGCAGGAAGAGGATCGGCGTGCCTTCTCCCAGTTCGTGATAGTGGGTGAGTTCGCCGTCGGCGGTTTCGATCCACTTGTCGTCGAGGCCGAAGAATTTGTCAGTGGTGTATGCGGGAATCTCGGTAGTTGTCATGAAGTATCTGGCTTTCTCGGGAGGTCAGTGCTGTGAATCGAGGCGAGGTTAGCGAGCTGTCGGGACCCGGTTTTCGCTGCTGGTGCTGGATTCGTTGAACCGCATTGCTTTCAGAATCGCGTCCAGCGTTGCCGGAGCATGTTGTGTCAGGCAGGCTCCGGCCACAAACCGGTCGGGGCGGAGGAAAACCAGGGGAGTGGGTCGGTCGTCGAACCATTTTTTTAGTCGACCGGTGTGATCGCCCAGGACCAGCACATCCGAATCCATTTCCTTCTCGGCCCATTCGCGTTGGGTCTCCGGCACAACCGCAACCAGGCGGGCTCCGAGCGCGGACAACTTGTCGAGCGAGGCCTGCGGCAAGACGTCCTTGGGGTTGTTGCCCCAGACGATGACTGACCACCAGTTGCCGATCGCGTCGTCGAGTAGTTGATCCGATGCCGCGAGCGAGTTCACGCGCGGCTGGGGAAACTGAACGCCAACCGGGGAGTTCTTGACGTTGGCGGTCAGGACCGGAATGAGTTTGCTGGTGAGTTTTGCGCCGGCACTTCCCGATTCCTGTGTGTTCGGATCGGCCAGCACACCCTTGGTGTACCGCGGCATCGGCTTGAACCGCATGTCCGCGAAGTAGCTCTTGACCGGGGGGAAGAGGTTGAGCACTGACGATGCGGAATCCCGGAGAAATGCTCCTACCGGATTGGTGATCTTGATGAGCCGGCCGAAGGTCAGCGACAGGTCCACCATTGCTTGCGCATGGTCCTTACGCTCGGACGTGTAGGTATCGAGCAGAGCGTCATCCGCCTGTCCGGACAAGACGGCGGCTAGTTTCCAGCCCAGATTTGTTGCATCGCGCATTCCGGAGTTCCAGCCCTGGCCCATCCACACCGGCATCAGGTGCGCGGCATCGCCGGCGATCAACTGCCGACCCTTACGAAAGTTGGAGGCCACCCGGCCATGGTGGGTGAAGACGCGTCGACGGATGAAGTCCAGCTCCGACGGGTTCGGAACATGATCTGCCAGAAGGGCATTCACGTACTCCGGATCGGTGACCTGCTCTTCACTTTCGTCGTCGTGGAGCATGAACTCCCAGCGTCGAACAGCATGGGGTAAACCGATGGATACGTAGGGGCGCTTCGGATCTGCACCAAGGAAGACGTTGGGGGTTCCGAGTGGATCGTTGTTGACGTCCACGACAAGCCAACGGGTGGAGGGTGATTCGCCCTCGAAGCTGACGCCGAGACGCTTGCGGGTCGGAGACTTGCCGCCTTCACACCCCACCAGATACTGCGCACTGAAGCGGCGTTCCTCGACGGATCCATCCGGCCCTGTTACCAGCGCGATCGCGGTGACGGACTGTCCGTCTTCTTCCACATTCTCGACGAGATGCCCGAACAGCACCTGGACGTTGTCGAAGCGGGCAAGCCCCTCGTAGAGAGCCTTGTCAGCTTCGGGCTGGATGAAACCATGCTTGCGTTCCCAGCCGAATTCAACGGTCTGCGGATTGTTGACCAGAATGACCTTGCCTGCCCCGTTGACCAACCGCATGATGTGCTGCGGGTTGGTGTGCGGGCGGATCGCCTCCACCAGGCCCACCGTCTGAATGGTGCGGAATGACTCGTCGTCGAGTCCGACTCCGCGCGGGTAATCAATGAGCGCATCCATGGCTTCGAGCACTGTCACCTGCTTGCCGTACATGCCGAGGATGTTGGCAAGCATCAGGCCGGCGGGACCGGCGCCGACGATGAGTACTTCGGTGTCCTGAGTGGTTTTCATGGCTCCCCATCTGGGTGAATGCAACTATCGAACGTCATGGTGCGTTATTTGCTCTACGTGGACTATTAGAAACCAAGAATCGAGGTACGTCAATCAGCTTTTGTGACGGGCAGCGCAATCTGCGCGCAATGGGACGCCGCAGACAGAGGTCTCGATGACAGGGGAGCGATCGAAAACAGCAGGTAAGGACATTTTTCGACAAGGAGGACGAGGAAGTGGACTGTCGACGGCCGCGCGATAATGTTGCGCCAGGCTGTTCCGGGCGCTGGCAGGTCCACATGGCGACACGGTTAGCATCTGCGACGTTCGGTGTCGATGATTTCGCGCTGCGGCGCGTCTCGGCCGTGAGGCCGCATACCCGGTATTGACCGTGACCCGGGCACCTGATCGCTCGGGAATGACCCTGACAGCACGCGGGCGAACGCCCGATGCCGCCGAATCGCTGCTGATTGACGCGACCGACACACTCGATGGGATTCTCCGCCAACTCGTTGTTCGCGTGCCTACGCTCGTGGCCGATCCCGGCACAAGCGTCGTCGGGCAGGTCGACCAGGGAGTCCATCTCACGGATCAGTACCTCAGAACCTGCCGGAGATTGATCCGGTCCGGGGTATACGAGGCCACCGATGGCATGCTCGGGTGATGACGGCAATTCGGTTGGCGTGGTTCGTGTTGGCGATTGTCGCTACCGCACTCGGCGTGTTCGTGGCATCGTGGCAGATCTTCGAGATCACGACTTGCGAGATCGGACTCTCCTGGCCGCAGACCGAGTGTAATCAGTCGATCTGGGGCTATTTCGGGTGGTCGGTGGTGCCGGTTCTGGCGGTACCAGTGCTGCTGTGCTTGATTCCTGCTGTGATTCCGAGGCCTTGGATCGGGTGGTTTGTTGCGGGGTTGCTGTTGGTGATGTCGGTGGCGGGTTTCTTTTCGGCGTTCACGTCGCCGTCGCCGTCATTGGCGTCGGTGTCGGGTAGTTTCCCGCCGGCGTTGTTAGCGGTGTTGCTGGCAATCATGTTGCAGGTGTTCAGTATTGGTCGGAAGCGATTCCCCTGAAGCTGCGGCGGTGATCCACTGAACTGGGGTCTCTGATCAGACTTTGGGGGAGCCGTAAGCTTTGGACGTTTTCGCGATGGTCGCGTCACTGCCCGAGGTGACTATTTGCGGATGAACCGAATCTGTACGTGATTTTTTCAGGGAAGGTCTTGTCATGATTTTTCGGTGCATCCGGGCAGTGACTGGAATAGTCGTCGTTGTCGCGGGACTTGCCGTGGTTGCGTGCAGTCCCGTGGAGAAGCCGAGCGATGTCGCGGCGGCCGAGCAGACGCCGAATCCTCGATACTTCGCCGAACTGCCCGCAGATGCACCGATGGACCCGTCCGCACATTGTCTCGACGCAGATCTACCCAACATGAGCGTCGACGAGTCGGTTGCCTACTGGCAGAATATCTTCGACGACCAGCGCAACCACTACCCGGAACAGTCGTTCCCCTCGCGTCAGGACCTGGAAAGCCAGAAGAGGGCGGAATGGTCCCAAATTGTGAACGACTCGGTGCCGTCTGGCGGTGACGGCGCCTTCGCCCGGGATATCTGTGGGCTCCCGCAACTGGACGGTGCCTTGTACGCCGGGACCCGGTTGCGTGAGATTCGTGGTCACGCCGCCGAACTAGGTCGCCGGGCGTGTACGTCGATCGCGGAGCAAGGGGCCGTCGGTGTGTGGCAATCACTTCAGGCTCAGGGATCCCATCGTTCGGACATTGCCGCGTACGAATACCTCATCTATTCTGCGATCGTCCACGTGTGTCCGCAGCTTTCGGATTTCACATCTGGCGCCGTTGGTATCGAGAGGTGCGCCGACTTGATTCCCGATCCGTCAGCGCGGCCCGGCGACGGTGTTTTCTGCCTCGAGTAGCGCCCCATCGGGGGATCCGGATCTACAGTCACCAGGGTGGCGCAGCCTCGTCAGTTCCGGGGATCGGCTGTGCCATTGATGCGTGAGCGCAGAGTTGGCACACCCGCGCCGTCGAGCTGATTGATGTACGGCACTCGGCCCGCCATGCTCATCACGAGAGCAAGGGTCGATCCGGAGACCAGGGGACCGGAGCCCGTGGCAAATGGCCCGTCGTCCGCGCGGAGCTGGAGGCCGGCGACGCGGGTACGGCTGGGGACGGCGAAGTTACGTCGGGCGAAGAATTCGGCTACGGGCGTCAGTGCGTCGACGCTCGGTGTTCGGGGCAGGCCCAGCGGCTGGCGGATGTCTTGGGCGTGTACGACGACTTCGCCGAGGTAGGCCGGCGTGTGTCCGGAAGGTGTTGTGCTGCTGTTGATGACGGCTCGGAATTGTTCGAGGGTCTCGTCGGGGGTGGTGCCGAGGTGCTCCAGCATTCGACGTTGGTTATGCACATCGGGACGGAATCGCGCACCGATCATGCTGCGAACCCACTGCCACTGGTTGAGGCTCGCAGCAGCGGTGAGGTGGGCGACGACGTGCTCGACGTCCCACTGGCCACACAAGGTGCCGTGCCGCCACTGTTCTGCGCTGATGATTGACAGGTCTTCCGCCAACGAAGCCCGCTCGGCGTGAATCGACGCCATCAGGTGGTCGTCTTGTGCTCTCGCCATCGTCGGTCCCTTCTGTTGGGTGAGGCAACTCTACCTAGAGCTTTGGTGGTGCGTCGGTGGCGTTTCTACCTCGCGGCGAGCACGATCTCCAGGGTGATGTCGGTGGGAGTGACACGGCTTCGGATGCGACCGGACTGCTGGGCACTAGCGAGAAGCTCGATCGAACTGCATCGAACAACACAAAACAGTCTTAGTTGACCAACAGTTGGCAACCCCGGGTTTCGACGCTAAATGACGCGCTTGGTGGAGGGCAAGAACGGGTTCGATACGTTTTCTTCGGTCGACGCACCGGGTTGCCATTGCGAGATCCACGGTCCAGTGCCCTCACTCTGGTCGAGTACACCGCCCTCCATCCAGTTGTACTTACCGTCGAGCAGGCCGGCAGCGAGCTTGCCGTCGGTATCATCGGTGTTGTGCCACAGCGCGGCGAATAGTTTCTCCACTCGCAGTGTTGCTTGCTCGCAGAAGGCATCGGCCAGTTGGTATGCCGTCTCACCCTGTGCAGCGTCCTGGATGCGCTGACTTTCGGCGCGAACGATCACCGCGGACATGGCGAACAACTCGGCGCCGATGTCCACGATCCGACCGAGGAATCCTTGCCGGTACTCCAGCTTGGCCTGCCAGCGCGCCATCCCGTACAGCATCGAGCGGGCTAGTTTGCGGGAACTGCGCTCGATGAAGCGCAGATGTGTTGCCAGCGAGCCGAACTCGCTGTACGACGTCGGCAATTGACCCTTACCGGCGACGAGTTGAGGCATCCACTTGGCGTAGAAGCCGGTGGCCTTTACCGCAGATTTCGCCTTCGCACTCGGAGCAGCCTTGGGATTCACCAGATCGCCGGCTGCGACGATGTGCGCATCGGACGCCTCGCGCGCGACCAGCAGTCGCATGATTTCGCTCGACCCCTCGAAAATGCGGTTGATCCGCATATCGCGCAGAAGCTGCTCTGCCGGGACAGCCCGCTCGCCGCGCGCTTTGAGCGAATCGGCCGTCTCGTAACCACGTCCGCCACGGATCTGGACCAACTCGTCGACGACGAGCCATGACATCTCGCTGGCCCACAGCTTCGCGAGCGCCGCCTCGATCCGGATGTCGTTGCGGCCCTCGTCGGCCATCTGCCCCGACAAGTCGAGTACAGCTTCGAGTGCGTAATTTGTCGCTGCGATGAACGAAAGTTTGTTCGCAACAGCCGCATGCTCACCCACGGGCCGGCCCCACTGCACGCGCTCTGCTGACCATTCACGTGCGATCTTCTGGCTCCACTTACCGGCGCCCGAGCACATCGCAGGAATCGCCAGTCGTCCGGCGTTCAGCGTAGTCAGGGCGATCTTGAGGCCGTCACCCTCACGCCCGATCAAGTTTTCCTTCGGCACCCGGACCTTGTGCATTCGGGTGACGCCGTTTTCGATTCCTCGCAATCCCATGAACCTGTTGCGCCGTTCGACGGTGATTCCAGGGGAGTCCGCCTCGACGACAAACGCAGAGATTCCGCCGCGATGACCGTCGCTCGTTGGCACTCGTGCCATCACCACCAGTAGTTCCGCGACAACGCCGTTGGTAGTCCACAATTTCACACCGTCGACTTCGTAGGCTTCGCTGTCCTCTGTCGGGACCGCGGAACTCGCCATTCGGGCGGGATCGGATCCGACGTCTGGTTCTGTGAGCAGGAAGGCTGAGATCGCACCCTTCGCACAGCGCGGCAGGAACCGTGCCTTCTGCTCTGGCGTACCGGCAAGTTTGAGTGGCTCGGGTACGCCGATCGATTGATGGGCGGACATGAGTGCACCGAGGGATGCATGCACCGAGCTGATGAGCATCAGCGCCTTGTTGTAGGCGACTTGTGTAAGGCCGACTCCGCCGTACTCTTCGGAGATTTTCAGACCGAAGCACCCTAGTTTTGCGAAACCTGCGACGTATTCATCGGGAATGCGTTCTTCCCGCTCGATTTCCGAGCCGTCCAGCGAGGCGCAGTATGAGGCCAGCTTTTCCAGAAAATGGTCGGCCTTCGTGGATTCTTCGGGTGCCGGTTTCGGATAGGGGTGGACAAGATCGAGCTGAAACCGCCCGAGGAACAACTCCTTGCAGAACGAGGGTTTGTCCCATCCTTGGGTCCGTGACTCTTCGACGAGAGTTCTCGACTGTTCCTCGGTCGCTTTCAACTTTTGAGTGGCCATCATGTTGACTCCTCCTCGGCGATCGGCGATCGGCGATGTACTTCCAGTGTTCTCCCTTCGCAGGGGCGGTGGACTATTACGGGATGGTCAGATCGACGGTTGATCGGGTTGTGGCTCCCGGAGTTGTGTCACAGGCCATCCCAGCGCATCCCGTGGCGATGCTGGGAACGAAGAAATCGCGCTCGATGCCCGGCGAGCACGGCGTCGGTTTCGCACTGAATCTGGCGTTGGTGACGAGCGATGCCATATCTGACGACGGCATTGCGTTGATCGACCCGAGCAGCGAGGGCGGCTGCCGACGGGTCATCGAGAACAGCTGCCGCGATGCGGTCGCACTCGATCAGGAGTCGTTGGTAGGCAAGTCTTGCGTGGGCTGTTTCGTCGAGGAACGTTGGCAAAATTTGTTCGTCGATGCAGCGCAGGGGAATTCGGATCATTCGGTAGCCGGTGCGCATCACCAGACGTGTTGTGTTGCTGAGCAACATCATTGTGTGTGCCGGACGGTAGTGGGCGAAGAAGTGGCCCGCTGAGTCATCAGAGACCTTTCTCGCGGAAACAACACGTCGGTAATCCGGATGTGGATACCCGCAGAAGTGTCCGACAAACAGGTAGACGTTTCTCCGATGCGGGACAGGTTGCAGGTCCTTTCCCAGGCGAGACCGCCCGGCGTAATCCACCGCTCGCGATGTGCGCTCTCCCGATATCGTCTGACGGCCCCGCGCAAGCTCAATGCCCCGAGGATCTGATCCCGAACATCTTTCGGGGCTTGTCCGGCAGAGGTCGGGGCGTCATAGTCGAGATATGGATGGGTATCAGAACATGATGCCGAATGGGTTCTCGACTGAGAGGTCACTGCGCCGGGATGTGGAAAGTCATCGCCGGCAACGACCCAGCGCGAACATGCTGTCCGCCCATGATGAATGCGAACTCCGTGTACATGTTGGACGTCGGTGTGTGCACTCAGCGCAGGAGAGGTGATCTGGTTGGTTATCGACAACGATGTCTACAACCGTGTGGGGGAGTCTTGGTGGGAAGAGGACAACCCGCTCAATCTGCTGCACGGGAGTCTCACACCGGGACGATTCGCATACTTCCGCCGAGTGCTCGCCGAGCACCGCGGTTCCGACTACAGCGGACTGTGTGCCCTCGACATCGGTTCGGGCGGTGGGTTTCTCGCGGAGGAGTTCACTCGCATCGGGTTCCGGGTGGTGGGGGTCGATCCGTCCGCGGTGTCGGTCGATACCGCGCGCCGCCATGCCGCCAGTGGCGATCTCGACATCGAATATCGAATTGGGGTAGGAGAGCGACTGCCCGTCCCGGATTCCTCGTTCGACGTCGCGTATTGCTGCGACGTCCTCGAGCATGTGTCGGACCTGGACGCAGTGATAACCGAGACAGCTCGAGCGTTGAAGCCGGGTGGTCTGTATCTGTTCGACACCATCAACCGCACCTTGGTCAGTAAGCTGGTCGCGATCAAGATCATGCAGGAATGGCGGGTGACCAGGATGTTTGACACCCCCATCCACGATTGGTCCATGTGCGTCCGACCGGGGGAGCTGGAACCAGTCATGGAGCGGCACGGCCTGCAGCTCGGTGAGATTGTGGGGCTCGGGCCGAGGTCGAAGAATCCGCTTCGCCTCCTCGATCTCGCGCGTGCGGGGGGAGTGAGGCTGAGTTACGGAGAGCTGAGCCGCCGTCTGGACTTCGGGCAGATTCGGACTACCGCAATCTCGTATATGGGTTATGCGGTCAAGCGGTGATGGTCGCGTTGTCGTGAGCGACAAGCAATATCCTGCGTAGGGACGTGAGCTCGTGGCGGGTGTCGTGAGAGCGACGAGAGAGCGTGTGGTGTTGTTCTGCCCGGTTTCGTCCTGACAATACCAACCAGTCGGCGCTCAGCTGCCCGGGTATGCAGGCGTTTCGAGTCGTGTGCGATGGGTAACAAGAAAGAAGGCGACTCGAAGGAGAGCGGAATGGATTTAGTGGTCTGGACGGAATCCGAGGAACGTGAATTGTGGTGGCGTGGAGTTTTGGGGATCGGTGCAGGAGCACGGCATTGCGTGACAACGGATTTGAGCGAAGGGTCGCACTGAGTCCAGTTGACGACGAGAAGCCTCGAGCTTGAGACTCTGGCCCTTCAGGGCGCCGTCACGTTGATCGAAAATCGTAGCGACGACACCAGTTTGGGCACGATGCTATGGCAAGCCACTCGGGTCGTTCACTTGCAGGCGGTGTCGGTCGCGGTGACAATCTGGCGGACGGCGAATCGGTCGTCCGTCGGCGCAGCTAGTTCGAGTAGGTCTGTCCGATGGGTGCTCTCGCACGACCCCGAACGGTTAGCGGTTCCGCGCCAACGCTCGGATAACTTGGGCGGAAAGATTGTGCGCGTTGGTGTCCGGAGCACCTGCCGGTGATGTTTCGGCTAGTGCATCAAACAGATCCAGACGCGCCCCTGGACGACAAATGCGCGAGGTGGATGTCAATCCACAACTCGCGCGACAAAAATCAGCCTAACACTGATGTGGTTCAGCTCAGGTCATCGCCAGACCGAAGGCGGCGGACGCTCCGAGAAGTATGAGCGTGATGAGGATGACTGCGCGGGTGGTGTAAACGTGACGCATGAGAACTCCGATCAGACGAAGATGAATCGTTCGGTGTGTAGATGTGGCGCCGGCACTCCCAGTTCGGTGAGCGCATTCTCGATGGCATCGAGCATCGGGCCTGGCCCACAGACGAAGTACTGCAGACGCTCATGATGGTCGGGGAGATGGCGGGCAAGCATGTCGTGATCGAGGAACCCCTGTTCGCCAGTCCAATCCGCAGGTGGGGTCCTCAAGATATGGACGATTGTCAGGTTCAGACGCAGCTTCAGTTCATTTAGTTCCTCGTCGAAGGTGATGTCGTCGAGCGAGTTGCTGGCGTAAAAGAGCAGATAAGGCCGATTATCTCGGCGATCAGCCATGGTGCGCAGAATGCTCATCATCGGCGTTATGCCGACTCCACCTGCAATCAGAACGAAACCCGGGCCGTCATTGTGGTCCGGTGTGAAGACGCCGTGCGGTCCGTCGAGATAGGCCGGAGTGCCGGGGGAGATGGTTCCGACGGTGGAGGTGAAATCGCCGAGCGATTTGATGGTCATCGATATTGCCGTTCCGTTCTCAGCGCTGGACGAAAAGGAGAACGGGTGCGAGGTGACCGAGAATGGTGAGCGGTCGACGGTGAGCCAGCCGAATTGACCCGGTTCGAATCGGAAACCTTGATGACCGATCGGGACCATCGTCAACGTGACGGCGTCACCACGTTCCTGGACCACGGACTCGATTTTCCAGGGTTGGCGCAAACGCATGAGCGGCCTGATTACCCGAACCCACAACAATAGGAAGATCAGTGCGCCGGTCATGATCGCCCACAGCCATTTCTTCCACGCATCGTCGACGTAATAGCCGACCAGAAAAACATGCGCGAGTGCGAACGCGACGACCAGTACCGATACAGCACCGTGCAGCACCTGCCACACCTCGTAGCGAATTTTCATTCGCCGGCGCCAGATCGAGGTGGCAATGAGCACCAGCAACAGCACTGTCGAGGTCACTGCGAATCGTGCCCGCCAGGGAGCTTGCGCAAGATTGAGCAGGCCCACGATGTCGATTCCGGCAACCTGCAGAAGGATCGGATGAGCGAGAATGAACGCCAATGCGACATACGAAATCTCGCGATGGAATTGAACCAGCGCGTCCTCCCCGAAGGGTTTTGCCGCCGTTTGGAATCGTGCGACCAGCGCGAACTGCATCCCCATCATCGACAGTCCGATAAAGCCGAGGGCGACAGAGAATTCGGTGAGGAAACCGCGCCCCGGACCGGAATGGCCGAGTACCGCGAACACCAGCGGAATCACCGCCACTGCCAGATAGAGCCCGATCCAGGCGATTCCCCGTGATAGCAGCGTCATGATCGGACACGCCCTTCTTCGTCGCTCTGGGCAGGATGGTCCGGTGCCGAAACATCAGCAGTCACCTTCCGGGACGCTACTCCGAGCGGTGTCTGTCGGGGCTCGAACACGGGTGGATCGCACCGGCGCGTCGCGCGGGCCGGCCGTCGGCATCGAACCCTCGAACTGCTCAGGCTGTAACCAGGCCGCAGTGACTCCCGCACTGCTGTGGACCGTTTCCTCGAAAATTTGGTCGAATGCACCTTTGCTACAAGGTCTTTCGGGAAAATTTGTGGCACGTGATTAGAAGAAATATCGTCGCAAATATCGAGACAAAATAGGTCCCGAATTTTTGTATCGCGGACACCGTACACGAGTCACCTATTTTCTTCGTTATACTGAGGTAAATGTCGAACAAAATAGGGAGATTACTTTGACGCCAAAGATCGCGATTCTAGGAGCCGGTCCGAGTGGCCTCGCGCAGCTGCGAGCCTTCGAATCTGCACGGAAATCAGGTCTTGGCGCGGTCCCCGACATAGTGTGCTACGAAAAGCAAAGCGACTGTGGCGGCATGTGGAATTACAACTGGCGCACCGGTCTGGATCAAAATGGCGAACCAGTCCACGCTAGTATGTACCGATACCTGTGGTCGAACGGCCCCAAAGAATGTCTAGAATTTGCCGATTATTCCTTCGAGGAACATTTCGGGCATCCAATTCCTTCATACCCTCCGCGTGAAGTCCTCCTCGAATACATCATGGGTCGCGTTGAGAAGAGCGATGTGCGCAAGTACATTCGCTTCAATACCGCAGTCCACGGGGTGACCTATTGCGACGAGACCGAGAAGTTCACGGTCACCGTCATGGACCATGGCCGTGGACAACTCGAATCCAACGAGTTCGACTACGTCATCGTCGCCACCGGGCACTTCTCTACACCCAACGCACCTGACTTCGACGGCTTGGAACAGTTCCCGGGACGAGTTCTACACGCCCATGACTTCCGCGATGCACGCGAGTTCACGGGAAAACGTCTGCTCCTGGTGGGTAGCAGTTATTCCGCCGAGGACATCGGGACTCAGTGCTTCAAGTACGGGGCCGCAGAAGTCACCTTCAGTTACCGCACCGCCCCGATGGGACACGACTGGCCCGACGCCTTCTCCGAGGTTCCGCTGCTCACCGGGCTTGACGGCAACGTCGCCACGTTCCAGGACGGCAGCACCCGCGAAGTCGATGCCATTATTCTGTGCACCGGTTACCAGCATCACTTCCCATTCTTGCCAGACCATCTCAAGCTGAAGACCAAGAACCGGCTCTACCCCCGAGATATCTACAAGGGAATTTTCTTTCAGGACAATCCGAAACTGATGTATCTGGGAATGCAGGACCAGTACTTCACTTTCAATATGTTCGACGCACAGGCTTGGTATGCGCGAGACGCTATTCTCGGTCGTATCGCATTGCCCGATCGTGATACGCGGGATCAGAATATCGACGAATGGCGTGGGCGCGAGGAATCTCTGACCACTGCGTCCAGTGAAATCAAGTTCCAGGCCGCCTATATTCGCGACCTCGTCGATCAGACTGATTACCCGGAATTTCACGTCGAAAAGCAGGGTGAGTTGTTCGAAGACTGGAAGCGCGATAAAAAGAAAGACATCATGGGGTACCGGAACCAGAGTTATGCCTCGACGCTCACCGGAACTGTCGCGCCGCCGTTGCATGATGACTGGCTCGATATCCTTGATGACTCGTCCGAAGCATTCCTTCGAAACAGTCTCCCCACGCCTGCTCTGCAGCGTTGAGCGAGTGCTCGTGATCTAGGCGTTGTGCCCCAGAGTTCTGGGGCACAACGACCTTGCGTTCTACTGCGCTGCGCTGACCGACGACATGTGAAAGTCGGGGATCCGCAGCGGCGGCATGGCGGTACGGGTGAACCAGTCCTTCCACTCGCGGGGGAGTGTGACCTCGGTGCGACCGGCCTCGGTGACCCTCCTCAACAGATCGAGTGGGCTCTCGTTGAATCGGAAGTTGTTGACCGCTCCCACGATCTTTCCGTTCTCGATCAAATACACCCCGTCGCGCGTCAACCCGGTGAGCAGCAGCGTCGTGGGATCCACTTCCCGGATGTACCACAGAGTCGTGAGAAGGAGTCCCTTCTCGGTGTTGGCGATCATGTCCTCGATGGAACTGCCGTCACCGCCGGTCAGGAGCAGGTTGTCGCCGGGAACGGCGACCGGCCGACCGAATTCTCGGGCAGCGTGACGCGGATATGCCAGAGCGGCGATTGTGCCGTCCTTGATCCAATCGACCCGATCGATGTCCAGGCCGTTGTCGAAGAGCGAGACGGATTCGCTCGACGACGTGGTGACAACAAACGGCGCAGATTCCAGGCCTACTGCGTCGGGGTCGGACGTCAGAGTCAAGTTCAAGTTGCCGAGGGTTTCACCGATCCGCGTTCCGCCGGTAGTGGAAAGAGCCGTGTGGCCTTCCTCGGCTCCGCGACCCTCCATGGTCCACATCAGGTAGATCATGAGGTCGGCGACAGCGGACGGGGGCAGGATTGTTTCGTACCGTCCAGCCGGCAGACTCACCGTATTCTTTGCCCAGTCGAGACGAGTGGTCAACTGTGACAACAAGTTCGGTGTGGAGATATCGGTGAAGTCGACGGTGCCGGATCCGACCCAGGCGCTGGCGTCGCCGCGCTTGCCGTTGATTTCGATGGAACCGGTGCGCTGGACAGTGCGTCGACGCACTCCGCTCGAAGTACCCAGCCACGTCGTGTGCAGTTGGTGGTGGGCAAAGCCGAACAGTTGATCGTCACCGTCGAAACCGGTTGCAAGATCCGACGCTAGTTGCGTAAAGACACTGATATCGGTGAGCACTGGCGCCAGGTCCCAGTCGGAATCGGCTGGACCTGCCGGTATGAGATCGGAGGCGTCGTCGGCGGGTGTTGCTGTGCGTGCAGCCTCCTCGCTGGCCTTCACAACAGTGATGATCTGCTCAGGATCAACACTGCTGGAACTGACCGTACCGACGCGGGCAACGTCACCGGCGCGCACAATCGAAATGACCGTCCACGTGCGAGAGAGTGACACTCCGTTGGTGGTCATCGAATTGTTGGCCCACCGCAACGACGCTTCGCTGGCGTCGGTCACGATGACTATCGATTCGTCGACAGTCCGCGCAGCCAATGCGCGTTCGACTAACTGCTGCGCCGTGATCACTGCTGAGCCTCCGAACGGGTGTTGAGGATGTTGACTCCGCGGAACAGTGCGGACGGGCAACCGTGACTGACGGCCGCAACTTGCCCCGGTTGAGCTTTGCCACAGTTGAAGGCGCCGCCCAACTTCCAGGTCGATGCTCCGCCCACGGCTTCCATGGACCCCCAGAAGTCAGTGGTCGTGGCTTGATACGCGACGTCGCGGAGTTGGCCGTCGAGCTTGCCGTCACGGATCTTGAAGAATCGCTGACCGGTGAACTGGAAGTTGTAGCGCTGCATGTCAATTGACCATGACTTGTCGCCGACAACATAGATGCCGTTTTCGACGCGTGAGATCAACTCGGTCGTCGACGTATCAGTTTCAGGGTCCGCCGAGAGCGACACATTGGCCATCCGCTGGATCGGAACGTGGTGCGCGGAGTCGGCATACGAGCAACCGTTGGAACGCTCCAAGCCCAGACGCGGGGCAAACGCGCGATCGAGTTGGTAGCCGACCAGGGTGCCGTCGTTCACGAGATCCCACCGCTGCGATGCAACCCCGTCGTCGTCGAACCCGACGCTGGCCAGGCCGTGCTCGGCGGTTCGGTCAGCGGTGACGTGCATGATCGGTGTGCCGTATTTCAGAGTGCCCAACTTGTCGGGCGTCGCGAACGAGGTGCCGGCGTACGCGGCTTCGTATCCGATGGCGCGGTCGTATTCGGTTGCATGGCCAATGGATTCGTGGATCGTGAGCCACAGATTTGTCGGATCGATCACCAGGTCCGTCAGACCCGGTGTGACGGACGGAGCCTTGACCTTCTCGGCCAGCCACTCTGGGATGTGTGCCAGTTCGTCGGCCCAGTCCCAGGTGCTTTCCGAGCCCAGGTATTCCCAGCCGCGGGCCACCGGCGGAGCCAACGTCCGCATCGACTCGAAACTGCCTGCCGACTTGTCGACGGCAGTTGCCTCGAACTCGGGGTGCAGACGCACTCGTTGTTGGGTGATCGAGGAACCGGCCAGGTCGGCGTAGAAGGTCTGCTCCTTGACCTGCAACACGCTGGCCGTGACATGGTCGACGCCGTCGGATGCCTGCAGACGTCCGGAATAGTCGACAAGCAGATCAACCTTTTCAGCCGTCGGAACTGCGAAAGGATCCACCGTGTACGGCGAAACCCAGGTTGCGTCGGCATAGACAGGTTCATCGGCCAGAGTGACCGGGTCGCGATTGAGCGAACGCAATGCCAAGGCGACCTCGACGGCTTGGCGGGCGATCAGTACTGCGATCTCCGGCGACACCTCGGCGTGCGAAGCGAAACCCCACGTGCCGTCGACGATGACACGGACGGCCAATCCCACTTCGTCGCTGTCCGAGACGGCTTGAACCTTGCCGTCGCGCAACCGGATCGACTGGGTGAGTAATCGGTGTACGCGGACATCCGCGTGCTGCGCTCCGGCAGCGCGGGCTGCGGACAGCGCGGCGTCCGCAACGGCATTGAGGGGGAGGGCGAGGAAATCTGCATCGACATCTCGGGTGACGGTCACCGCCATCACGCTAGCCGAACTGCTGCCATCCCAGACGAATCACCATGGCAATCACCACAACCAACAGCGTGATCCGCACAAAGCCAGAGCCCTTGCTCAAAGCCATACGAGATCCGATGACCGCGCCCACCACATTGCACACGGCCATCGCCAGTCCCAAGCTCCACCACACATGGCCCGTGACGGCAAAATACGTCAACGCCCCGAAGTTGGATCCCAGATTGATCACCTTCGCCATCGCGGCGCTGCGCACAAACTCCGTACCGAGGAACGTCGCGAAGCTGATGATCAGGAAAGTGCCCGTGCCGGGGCCGAGCAAACCGTCGTAAAGCCCGATGAGGCCTGCCGACAGCAATATCACCAGCGCTGTTTTTCGTTGGGTCGGGCGATGAGTGGCCAGCGTTGTCCCCAAACTCGGGCGCATCGTCACAAACAGTGCGACGCCCACCAACACGACCATCACGATGGGTATGAAGTATTTTTGTCGATCAACGAGACTGCAGCTGCGCCGCACGCCGACGTGATCGCGGCCAAGATTGCTGCCGGGACGAGTTGACGCCATTGCATCGGGATCCGACGCGAAAACGTCCACACTGCGGCACTGGTGCCGGTGAACGCGGTCAGCTTGTTGGTGGCCAGCGCGGCCTGCGGCGTCAACTGGGGCGCAACCAGGAACAGTGCCGGGAGCAGAATCAAACCACCACCACCGACGACAGCATCTACCCAACCCGCCGCAGTTGCAGCTGTCATGAGCAGGCCCCAGTCCGCGATATCCACGGCGGTGACTCTTTCACAATTGTGACAGTCTTGAGCGCATGAGGAGGTTCAGCCTGTGGCTGCGGGGTAAACCGATGATCGCGGACTGTGGGCTGGCGCTGCTCTTCTTCGTCCTCGAGATTGTCGCTTTCGTGGGTTCAGACCGCGATGAGCGTTGGCCACAGCTTGTTCTCGGACTTCTGATCTGCCTGCCGGTCGTGTGGCGACGCAAGTACCCGCGTGTGTCGGCTGCAGCGATTCTCCTGATGTCGTTGACCAGCACGTTCATCATGTGGACGACAGGCAGTGCTGCAGGTGAGCATCCCGGTCTCCTGGCGCTCGGTGTCGCTCTCTATACGTTGGTGGCGTACGTCGACCGACGCACCGCTGCGGTCTACCTCGGTTTCCTCGTCGTCGACACCATTTTGTCCTCGTTGGTCGTGCGGCAGAACGTGATCCTCGGGATCATCATTTCTGCACTGCTGTTTGCCCTTGCCTGGATCACTGCTGAATTCTTCGGCGCAAGAAGGGCATACGACGAGGAAGTAGCGGCGCGTCTGAAGGTTGCCGAATACGATCGTGATCGACGCGCCGAAGAAGCTGTGGCAACGGAGCGCACGCGTATTGCCCGCGAACTCCACGACGTAGTCGCCCACGCGGTGAGCGTGATGATCGTCCAAGCCGACGGCGCTTCCTATGCCGTTGATACCAATCCCGCCCTGGCCAAAAAGGCGCTGGGCAACATCTCGAGTACCGGCCGTGACGCGCTCGCAGAACTGCGTCGCACCGTCTCACTTCTGCGATCCGAAGTCAGCGACGACGCGATGCCTCAGCACGGAACTGCCGGCATCGCCAAGGTCGTGGACATGATGCGCGCGACGGGGTTGCAGGTGCGGCTGGAATTGACCGGAGAACTCGACGACATCAGCCCGTCCGTCAGTTTGGGTATCCACCGCCTTGTTCAGGAATCGCTCACCAACGTATTGCGGCACGCCGGAGCAGATCCGAAAGCGCGAGTGACTGTGCGACGTACCGAGACCGCAGTTCTGCTCGAAGTGATCGACAACGGCTCTGTGAGATCCGCATTCATCGGAGGTTCGGGCAACGGATTGGTCGGGATGCGCGAGCGGGTCCATGTCTTGCATGGCACCCTCGAAACCGGTCGTCGCCCGGACGGCAGCTGGCGCGTGTACGCGGAACTGCCGCTCGAGATCAACGACTGACCGAACCGCGACCGACTGGATGTGAGCTCAGAACTCGCAGAATGCTCGTTCGGTCCGGCTCATCGATACCACCCTTCCTCGATGGAGAACAATCCGATCCTGCGGTGCCGTCGCGACTGCTTCTTCGAGGCTCCCCGCACGGATGGCTAGGAGTTCTGCCTGCAGCCCCTTCTTGATGCCCGCCCGAGGCAGTGACATGACATCACGGGCGGCGTCGCTTACGGCCTTGTAAGCCTCTTCGACGGTCAGGTGCCCGGCTGCGACGAGCAACATCGTTGTTTCCAGCGCATCACTGCGTCCGAGGGGGTTGTAGGGGTCACGGACGTTGTCGGCGCCGGCCGCGAACCGTACGCCGGCATCGATCAACGGTCTGGCAGCGGTCAGACCACGCGGCATTGCCACCGGGCTATCCCAGCCTTGGAGATACAGGTTGGTCATCGGCAGGCTGACGATCCCGATGTTGCTCTTTTTCACAGACTTGATCACTCTCGCAAGCACTTCCGGCGCGACCATTCCCAGGCTGACGCAATGACCCGCAGTTACCGGCATCGTCGTCGGCCAATCCCGAACGGAGTGTGCGAGCTCCTCGAGAGTGAGCATCTTCGGGTTGAGTTGCTCGTCGGTGTGCATGTCGACGCCGACGCGGCGTTCACGCGCAATTGCAAGGAGCCGTTGCAGGTTTCCGCTGGGGTCTGGGGTTTGGTGTGGATGTCCGCCGACGAAGTCGACACCAAGGTCAAGAGCAGCATGAACCGCGTCGTCACCCACGACGTACGGCGTCATCGCGACGAGCTGAATATCCATGACGCTCGACAGTTCGTCACGAACTTTCACCAGTGCTTGGATTCCGCGCAATGGCTGGTCGCCCCGCAGCAAATTGACGTGTGAGCGTACTGCGGTTGTTCCGTTGCCCAACAGAAGTAGTGCCGCCTGCCGGGCGCGTTCGGCAATACTTTCGACGGTCAGGGACGGGGTGTGGTTTTCCCAGGCTTCAATTGCGGAACCCAGATTGCCTGGAGGCGGACGGATTTCGTCGAACGAGAGTGCCTTGTCCAGATGTGCGTGTGGTTCTGCCGGCGCGGTGAGTAGAAGATACCCGGTGAGGTCGAGGTCGCCGTCGGCGAGCGCTCGCCCTTCCGCTGGTATGACGTCGTGCACCTGCCCGTCGACCAGGTGAACATCGACGATCCGTCCGTCAGTGAGTGTTGCATTGTGCAGGGTTGGTACTGCTTGTCCGCTCGCTACCGGCGGTGGCAAAAAATTTTGAGTCACGATGCTCCTGCGGTCAGTCGAGTGATCGGAAATCTTTCTTGCGAATCGAGCAGTGGACGCCTTTGACGAGGTCCACCACCTGCGTCACCGAAAAGTCGCCCGCAGCACTGAGATACAGGTAGGCCTCACTCGGCGTCATTCCGGTGTGTGAGGAGAGGAAGTCGACCGAGAGTTCTGCGCATTGGCGCATCGCCTCGTCCAGGCTCTCGTTCATCCCGAGAATGATCCAATGATCGTCGGTGTCGACAAAGGGCATTGCGGCTCGAGGCTGCGGCAGAGACTTTACGACGGTCAGCCTGGCAGTGACGCGAAGCGACCCTTCGAGGGCAGTGAGTGCTATCTCGCCGTTGCCCTGCGCGAAGTGCGGGTCACCCAGATAGAAGCCCGCACCGTCCACCTGAATCGGTAGATACAGCGACGTTCCGACCACCATCTCGCGCACATCCATGTTGCCGCCGAATGGACCAGGCGGGATGGTGCTCAGAGGTCCGTCGCCGGCGGGTGTCACTCCGCACAGTCCCATGAAAGGCCGCACGTCAATTGTTGCTGTGCCACTGCTGAATTCAAAGACTGCGAGGTCTGCGGTGTCGTCGAGTGAGCAGAACTTGCTGAATACGGCGGGAATGCTGCCGTCGAAATCTCGTGGCAGGATCTCCGGTAATGCACCGCGCTGATGTCTGCTCGAAATCACGCCGTACGGAACTCGCGGTGTCATCTCGAGGAAGTCGACGCGTAGCCAGTCTCCCGGCTCGGCCCCACGCACGTGTACGGGACCGAGCACCACGTGCGGAGCTTTGGGTGGAACGGGTTTGCGGAGGCCCGATGCGGCCAACTCGATGGAGTCGGTCAACACATTCGAGCGGTGGACTCCGTGTCGACCGAAGTAGGCCACGGGGTCGCGCCCTTGGTCCTCCATCAGGCCCTCTTGAGAGACGGTGTCGAAGGTGATTGTCCGTCCGCTGTCGACGGTGAGCACCGGCGTGGTCGCTGCCGTGGGAAGAGTGCCCCAACTGATCGTTTCCGGTGTGCACCAGAGGTAGTGCTCAGCGGAACCCGCGTCGATTCCGGCCTGGAGTATTTCCATCACGCGGTCGCGACAGTTGCCAGGTGCTCTCGCCAGCCACCGGGTGAGGTGATTTCACTGGCTGAGTCCGTGAGGCTGGGGAGTGATCGGCAGACCATGCTCAGCGAGCCGCGACCGTCCTCGAGTTGGATCACCGATAGCTCGAGTTCGGCCGGCTCGCGCGGCAGAAGCTTCTCACGCAACTCGGTGTACGACACCTCGTAGATCTCGCCGGGTACGGACCAACCTCCGTCCTCGACGGGAGCGAGTCCGGGAAATACGTCGTCGTACGAAAAGAATCGGTAGGCGGGAGCGGTTCGCACTGCACCGACGAAGCGCGCCGAAGACAATGCGTCGTTGAGTGAACCTCCACTCATCGCTTGGCCGTTGACGAACATGAGGACAGTGGTGGGTGACATCGAAGGAACTCCTTGTTGCGAGTGGATCAGCTGAGAGTGGTGTTGCCGTGCCCACGTAGCGCGTGGATACGCACTGCGGTAGTGGCACGGTCGAGGTCGCCGCTGGAGAGTTCGTCGAGCAGGGCACGATGTTGGGAAACCGGTTCGTGTCCTGATTGCTGGACGTAATCGTCGGTGGGATACAAGAATGCCTGTCGTTCCAGGAACGACGAGGTAATTGGGCAGAATGCCGCCCGATTGATGGCCAGATGAAATTCGAGATGTGCGATGGCGTACTGAGCGCTTCCCTCGCCGTGTTCGGTCAATGCGCTGTCGAGCGGTGCCAGCATCGCGTACAGCGAATCCCATTCCACGCTGGAGGTTTTCGTGGTGATGAGCTTCGCTGCCACCTGGTCGAACGCAACCCGAAGTTCGTGCAGTTCGGTGCGTGCCTGCGCATCGAAATCCACAACGATGAGCTGACCACGCCGAACTCGTTCGACGAGACCCTCACTGGTCAACCGCTGCAACGCTTCTCGAATGGGAGTTCGGCTGACGCCGAGCTCGTCGGCGATCTGTTCCTCGGTCAAGCGAGTTCCGCCGCTGAACTCGCCGGTGGTGATCTGTTGCCGAAGATACAGATACACGCGTTCCCGAGCACTGATAGGTTCGCCTCGACGGCTTGCGATCACGCTGTCCAACGGGCTCATGGTGTTCTTGCATTCGACAGCGCCGCCCGGCAAGAGTTGGTGGCACGTTGCATGAATGTTCCGGACATCACGTTCATGCCGGCCTGCAACGCAGTGGTCTGCAAGGCGCTCACACGATTGTTCAGGTCGAAGAACTGATTGCCCGGAGATACAAGATCCTGGAAGTCGAACACGAACGGCGACTCCTCCGAGGCATCCGTCTCGCCCCACGTTGTCGTGTTGACCAGCAGCGACGGTGAGCCCGCGCCGATGAGTGCGGCAACGTCACCCGGAGCTGCGAACTCGGCGCCGAAACGCCGCGCCCAGGCAGCTGAGGCATCGAGGTTGCGAGCACTACCCATCAACCTCACTTCGGGCCACGCGCGGCGGCAGGCCAATGCCACCGAATTCGACGAACCGCCCGAACCCAGAATCAAGATCGACGACGGTGTCCGGCCGCCCATCAGAGTTTCCATGGCCGCCTGCGATGCCCAACTGTTGGTATTGACTCCGACTTCACCCCGCGAGTCGCGGACTATCGTGTCGACGACACCGGTTTGCTCGGCGGACAGTGTCGACATTGCCAAATGCGGGGCGACGGCCTGCTTCCACGGGCTGAGGACGAGAGCGAGCGTCCAGGCGGAGTTCGCCAGTAGCGCTTCGGGATTGTCGAACGGAAGCGTCTCTGCCAGGTCGACGCCGTGATCCGACAACGCGTCCCGCAGCAGTTGGCCTTTCAATGCGTGCGCCGCGGTGGTGCCGATCCCGGCAATCACCGCTGGGCGCGTAGTCACCGAACCGGTGGAACCTCCGTAGACCTCATCTACACATCGCTCCACCGCAGCACGGATCGTGGCGGAACCGGTGCTCCCGAGCAGTGTGGACTCCATGTCGATCACGCGCTCTCCTCTTTGCTGTTCCTGAATTGTCATGGTGTGCGACGGCCGGTCAGTGCACGGACTCGGCCGGCACACGCGTCGGCCGAACCTGACGGCCACGGGGCGCACCGAGAACTTCGCCCTTCTCGTAGACCAGCCCGCCGCGCAGGTAAGTCGCGACAACACTGCCGGTCAGTGCCCAACCGTCATACGGAGTGACGTTGTGCTTGGAATGAAGCGAAGATTGGTCGAGAACCACTTCGGCTTCTGCGTCGACGAGTACGAAGTCTGCGTCGAAACCGGGTGCGATCTGCCCCTTGTCTGCCATCGACCAGCGTTGCGCCG